>JAWOGN010000250.1:0-28867 GCA_046496815.1 Desulfatiglandaceae bacterium | reverse complement strand
AACTGCCGCTGCAGGGATTCCCGGTCCTGTTGAAGATCGACGAGGCAATCGGAAGCATCGAAGTCCTTGAGGAGCATTTCATATTTGTGACTCCATGAGGTGGCCAGCACCGGAACCCCCTGGGTCAGGGCGCTGACCAGGCCGTGGAATCGGGAGGTGAAGCCCCCCACGGAGGCCCCGATGATGCCCTTGACCTCCTTGGCGGTGCGATCGCCGGTGTATGGGAGGGGCGGATCAAAGGCCCCGCAGAGCTTGAGACAAAGTTCGTGATCCTTTTTGCCCTCATGGTTGAGAACAAACACTTCCCGACCGAGGGACTGGCAGGATTGGATAAATAGGTGGAGCGCATCCAAGTAGCGGGCGGCAATCATGCAATAGAATTCATAAATCGGCATGTCTCTCACCTCGCACCCATCAATCATTTGTGCCCGAGATCCCAAGACGCATCTGAAGCCACATTTTTTTTCACGCGAATCATTGGGAACAAACTGCCGGCAGGCTAAATGATAGTTTTCATTCGCAAGTGAAATACAAAAGAGATTGATAAGAGTCAATTCCTTTTTGGCGGTCCACAGATTAGGCCTTGTGTTTTTTCAGCAAATTGATATACTTCCGATCCAAGTTTTGAGCACACAGGTGATGGGTATTGCACGATGAAAATAAGGATTGGGGTTCTCTCGGACACACACCTCCATGGCGTGAACAAAGCGATCAGGGATATCTACGATACGTATCTGTCGGACAAAGACCTTATTGTGCATGCAGGAGACGTCGTCTCGAACGAAATAGTCGATTTTTTGAGCAAGAAGAATTTTCAGGGAGTCCACGGAAACATGGATCCCCTTGATGTGAAGCGGCAGCTGCCTGCCAAGAAAGTCATCGAACTGGGTGACTACCGCCTGGGTCTCATTCACGGATGGGGTGCTGCTTCGGGTATTGAGGCTCGGATCCTGACCGAGTTTGAGGCCGTGGATGTTATCGTGTACGGCCACACCCATGTTCCAGTCAATCATGTGGGAGCGGGAGTGCTCTTTTTCAACCCCGGAACGGCAACCGGTTTGAGTTCCTCAGGTCTGCACAGCATCGGAATCTTGGAGTTGGATCACACAATCCAGGGCAAGATCGTCACGTTGGACGGATAGGCAATGAAAGTTCTTTGGGCACCCTGGAGAATGGCGTACATCGCTTCCGATCAGAAAGAAGACACCTGCATTTTTTGCCCGGGCAACGATCGCGGGCAAGATGCGGCCCGGTTGATTCTCGATGTGGGTTCACTGACCCTGGTCATGATGAATCGTTTCCCCTATGTCAATGGTCACCTCCTCGTGGCGCCTGTGAAGCATGCGGCGAATATGGACGCCTTGACGGACAAGGAGATGCTGGACCTTATCTCCGTGGTTCGGAGGTCCGTCGGCATTCTTAAGACCGTTATGCGCGCAGAAGGGTTTAACGTCGGGTTGAACCTCGGCCGTGTTGCCGGTGCCGGCGTGGAATCGCATCTTCACTTTCATATTGTACCCCGCTGGAACGGCGACACGAATTTTATGACTGTTTTCGGAGAGATACGAGTTATTCCCGAGCATATTGTGGAAACCTATCAAAAGCTCCTCCCCCATTTTCGAATGTCTAAACCTGTTTCCGGAGGTAAGGAATGAAACAACTTAAAGCAATCCTGGTGATCCTATTTCTTTTGCTTGTGATTATCGTGGCCGTTCAGAACCATGCAGCATTGTCTACCACTGTCAAATTTAGAGTAGACCTTGTGTTCTTTGACTATCAGACCGGAGAGATGTCCCTTTATTTTGTCTCGGTGATCACATTTCTTTTGGGTGTTTTCTTCGCCGGGTTGATCGGAATTGCGGAACGTTTCCGCCTCAACAGACAAATCAAGAATTTAGGTCGGGAGATTAAAGAAAAGGACAAGGAACTCAATTCTCTCCGAAATCTTCCTGTAACCGCCGAGGCGGTGAGCTCGGAGCAGAACTCAGAGCAAAATCCGGTTGAGACTCCGCCGATCTAGGCATGGTTTTTTCCTCTATAAAGCCGCAATTCAAGTTCCGATCGATCGATAAACCGTTGATGGATAGTTACCCGTAAAATACGAGAGACGGGTGTGTTTCCTGATTCCCGCTCCCGCGTCAATGCGATACATTGAAAGCTATGCTTGAACAAGAACAAGATGAAGATTGAAGGGGAGTTGTCATGTTGCAAACACTTTGGCAATGGTTTCTTGAACCGGCGAATCAAAAACTGCTGTTTGGAATTATTATCTCCCTTGGATTCGGGTTGATTCTTGGCAGGTGGAGGCGCAGTTCCAAGGTCGCGAAGGATGCGTCGGCAGCCGGCAAGGCAGACAGGGCTTTCTTCAAAGGAATCCAATATATGCTTTCCAATGACCGCGACCACGCGATCGAGGAATTCACCAAATCCGTCCAAGTCAACTCGGATACCATTGAAACCTATGTGGCGCTGGGGAACCTGTATCGGTCCAAGGGTGATTTTGACAGGGCCATCCGGATTCGTCAGAATATTATCTTGAGGCCGAATATTGATGAACAAGCAAAGCTGAGGGCTCTCTTTGATCTGGGCTTGGATTACCGCAAAGGCGGGTTCTTGAATCGGGCGCTGAAAACATTTCAGCAGGTGGTCCAAAAAACGCCTTCCGACGTCAAAGCGCTGGAGAACATTGAGCGAATTTGTGAAGAGTTGAAAGACTGGGAACATGCCTATGACGCGCGACAAAAACTGGCGCGGTTGAGCAAAGGAGATCATCATCACATCCTTGCGCATCATCTCGTAGAAATGGGAAAGAGCGCCCAGAAAGAGGGAGAGCTGAACAGCGCCAGATCTCTGTTTAAGAAGGCCATTTCAATGCACGGGGAGTGCGTGGACGCGTATCTTCATATGGGAGACCTTTATTTCGAAAAAAAGGAATATAAAAAGGGAATCGCAACCTGGAAAAAGGCTGTAGAGGTGGCGCCCCGGTTTACATTTCTTGCCTATCGCCGTCTGGAAGGCGCCTATTCCAAAATGAAGAACATCAAACCCATCGGGGATTTCCTGAGAGAATGTACCCGGACAAATGCGGATGCGTTTACGCACATGGCGTTTGCCCGCTATCTGTATAATGAGAATGACATTGAGGGGGCACTCGAGCAAATTCAAATTGCACTCGAATCAGCCCCCGCACTTTGGGAGGCCAGAAAGCTGAGAGGGGAAATACTTCTGGGAGAGGAGCGACAGAAGGATGCCCTTGCCGAATACAGGGAGTTGATTGAACATCTGAATGTGCCGTCATTGAGATTTCGCTGTTCGGAATGCGGTTTCACACCCGGCGAGCTCCATTGGCAATGCCCGCAATGCAAGCGGTGGGATTCTATCCGGTTGATAGAAGATTCCGGGGCACCCGCGGCGCCATCCTCGAAGTCTGAGGATACGAGCGCGTAGGCAAGGCATGGGGAATCGCATGCGTGAAATGACACCAATGCTCAAGCAGTATATGAACATCAAGAGTCAATACCCCGACGGTATTTTATTTTATCGGATGGGTGATTTTTACGAAATGTTTTTTGAGGATGCTCGAATTGCATCCCGAATCCTCGGCATTACCCTCACGGCTCGAGGAAGCTATGACGGCGACAGGGTTCCCATGTGCGGTGTGCCTCATCATGCTTCCAAAGCCTATATCGCCAAGCTGGTAAATGGTGGGTGGAAGGTAGCCATCTGTGAACAGACCGAGGATCCCCAGTCAAGCAAAGGAATCGTAAAGCGAGAGGTACTCCGGGTGGTCACCCCCGGTTCCATCGTCGATGAGCTGGAAGTCGACGAAAAGAGGAACATTTACATGGCCGCCATATCCGGGGAAAGTGAAAGATACGGCCTGGCGCACATCGATTTATCGACCGGAGAGTTTCGGGTGACGGAAACCCGTTCTTGGAACGAAGCCTTGGATGAATTGGCAAGAATTGATCCTGCTGAAGTGCTGACCCTTGAAGGTGAGCGGTTGTCCGGTGAGAAAGAACTTACGAGTTACCGGGTGGAGACATTAAGCGGGGCGGATTTTGATCCAAGCAGGGCGGAGAGCCTTCTAAAGGAGCAATTCAGGGTTGGGTCCTTGGCCGGTTTTGGATGTCAGGACATGCCGCGAGGAATCATTTCGGCCGCTGCGCTTGTTCATTATCTTTGGAACACGCAAAAGCAAAGCCCTGAGCATGTCAAAGAGATCGTGAGTTACCGGCTGGGAAATTTCATGTTTCTGGATGAATCCACCTGCGATCACTTGGAGCTCCTCAAAACCATGCGACGGCAATCCGTGAAAGGATCTCTGTTTGAGGTACTTGATAACACAGTGACCCCCATGGGCGGTCGCCTGCTGAAGAAATGGATCGTTTATCCCCTCATTGACCTTTCCGGTATTCGAGAACGCTTGGCCGGGGTCGCCTGTTTTAAAGACGACCCCCTGCTTCGAGAGGATATCAGGGCGGCACTCAAAGATATCTATGACTTGGAAAGATTGAACGGACGCATCGCGCTCGGAAGGAACAACGCGAGAGATCTTGTGGCTTTGAGACACTCGATCCTTCGACTCCCCCATATTAAAGCGCAATTGTGCAATTCAACAAGCACGCGGTTGGCGGAGATCGGGGGCAGGTTGGACACCCTCTCGGATACGGCCGAACTGATCCACGAGGCCATCCGGGAAGATCCGCCTGTGTCGGTGATGGAGGGGGGGCTTATCAAAGAAGGATACGATGCTGAGTTGGACAAACTGGTCGCGTTGAGCCGGGATGGGAAGAACTGGATGGCGGATTTTGAAGCCTCCGAGCAGGCAAGGACCGGGATATCGAGTCTGAAAGTGGGTTTTAACAGGGTTTTTGGGTATTTCATCGAGGTAACGAAGGCGAACATGCATCTTGTACCTCCGGATTACGTGCGAAAGCAGACCCTGGTCAATGGAGAGCGTTATATCACCGAGTCGCTGAAAGCTATGGAGGCGCAGGTGGTGAGCGCTGAAGAGAAGCGGGTGTTGCTGGAATTTGAAATTTTTGACCGAATCCGCAAGAAGGTGGCGTCAGAAAACCGGCGTATCAAGCAGACGGCCGAACTCATCGCGGAGACCGATGTCATCGCCGCCCTGGCCGAGACTGCGGAAACGCAAAATTTCACCTGCCCGGAAGTGAACAGCAGTGCGGATATTCATATCGCAGATGGTCGACATCCGGTGATCGAGCAAACCGTCAAAGATGAGGAGTTTGTGCCCAACGACATCCACATGGACTCGGGCACGCAGCAGGTTCTTGTCATTACGGGACCCAACATGGCAGGAAAATCAACCGTGCTCAGGCAGACCGCTCTCACCGTTTTAATGGCTCAGATGGGCGGTTTTGTGCCCGCCTCAAGGGCGGTCATCGGTATTGTGGACCGTATCTTCACTCGGGTGGGTGCTTCCGATGATCTTGCAAGGGGCCAGAGCACATTTATGGTGGAGATGAATGAGACCGCCAACATTATGCGGCATGCCACGCCGAGAAGCCTGGTTATTTTGGATGAAATCGGACGGGGCACAAGTACTTATGACGGATTGAGCATTGCTTGGGCGGTGGCGGAGGCGTTACACGATCGGGAGGGAAAAGGCGTACGAACCCTTTTTGCGACGCATTACCATGAGTTGACGGAACTCGTGGTGACCAAGCCTCGAGTGAAAAACTTCAATATAGCGGTCCGGGAGTGGAATGACCGGATCATTTTCTTGAGAAAACTTATCCCCGGCGGAACGAGCCGAAGTTACGGCATTCAAGTGGCGCGCATTGCCGGGTTGCCTGAAAATGTCGTTTCGAGAGCCACAGAGATTTTACACAACCTTGAAGGTGGCGAGCTGAACGGCGAAGGCAGGCCTCGGATCGCCGAGAGGTCCCTGGAGAGGGGACGGGATGATATTATGCAATTGAACCTTTTCAGAAACCAAGATCAGAAACTCCGGGATTGGATTTCCCGATTGGATATTTCTCGTATGACGCCGCTGGAGGCGTTGGTTGAACTCAATAAGCTCAAAGAATTAGCGGGCGCTGAGTCGGAATTTAAATCGGCAGGTTAAATCATATTTTGACACACGGCCGGGCGATCCTTCGCAAGGATGCCGGCCGATTTACATGATTGACGCCGGAACCGAAATGTGTTTCGGGCGCGAGAGCGTCACATACAACCTATGCAACACCGAATGAACATCAGGTTCACGGGGATTTTTCCCGCCATTTTTGCACTCATTGCCTTCGCTTGCTTTTGGGGAGAGCCCTCAGCGCTTGCGAAAACCAGGAGCGAACCCGCTCAAATTCTTAAACAGGCCGATCAATGCCGTCACGCTTTAAATAAGTCTCCAAACAAAATGAAATATCGGCACAATTGGGAGCGTTGCATTCGAGCGTATGAAAGCATTTACAAGAACTATCCCATGAGTGATCAGGCAGGCTGGGCGCTCTATCATTCAGGCAGACTCTTTCGGGCCCTTTACGCCTATTCCGGTCGATCCGAGGACTTGGATCAGGCGCTGCTTTTATTCCGGCGCCTGGCGGATGATTACAAGGACCATCGCCTCGCGGATGATGCCCAATTCCTGATCGGAGACGTCTTCTATCAGGAAAAGAATGATCCGGCGCATGCTTACGTGGAATACTTGAAAGTGGATATAAAATTTCCCTCCGGTGACATGCGGCCGAAAGCCCGGAAGATGCTGGATGCGTTGGCCGTAACGCTCAGCAAGAAAGAGAATGACGCGGAAACGCGCGGCCCGTTAAGTGAAAAATCCGGTTTGGCCGCGGTCAAAGAGATCCGGCACTGGTCGACACCGAACTACACTCGGGTGGTGGTCGATTTAGACACTTCCATAAAATACAATCACCACCTGCTCAAAGCGGACCCCGAACTCCAAAAGCCCCGTCGGCTCTATTTGGATCTCTTGAACGCGCAGGTCACCTCTGAGCTTGAAAGCGCCGTGCCGATTAAAGACGGTCTCCTTCAGAGAGCCAGGGCGGCTCAATACGAAAAAGACACGGTGCGTGTGGTTCTGGATATTGAAAGCCTTGGCGGGTACAAGATTTTTCATCTGCATGACCCTTTCCGTATCGTGGTGGACGTTCGCAGGAGTGAGAAGGCGCAGGCCCCGGATGCGTCTGAGGTGGCGACCCCTAAACGAGCGGTTGGGCGCGGCGTGAGAAAAGCCGAAGCGCCGAAGCCCTCCGTATCCCTTGCCAGGCAGCTCGGTTTGAATGTGAAACGGATTGTGATCGATCCGGGTCATGGCGGAAAAGATCCCGGCTGCAATTCGCAGGGGGGCGTCAAGGAAAAGGACATTGTTCTAAATATCGCCGAAACACTGGCCGCGAGAATTGAAGCGGAGATCGGATGCGAGGTCTTTCTCACCAGAAATAAAGATGTTTTTCTTCCCTTGGAACGTAGAACCGCCATTGCCAATATTAAAAAGGCGGATCTCTTCATTTCACTCCATGTTAACGCTCACAGGAATAAAAACATCTGGGGTTTGGAAACCTATTTCCTGAATATGGCGACGGATGAGCGATCGGTCATGGTGGCAGCCAGAGAAAATGCGACGTCGGAAAAGAACATCAGCGATTTGCAGGCGATTCTAAACGACCTGATGCTGAACACCAAGATCAACGAATCGAGTCGACTGGCCTACGCCGTGCAAAAGGGAATGCTTGCCAAAGTTCAAGGAAAGTACAAGCAGGTTAGAGACCTCGGCGTAAAGCAGGCGCCTTTTTATGTGCTCATCGGCGCAGAAATGCCCGCGATCCTCGTGGAGACCGGGTTTCTGACCAATCGCAGGGACCGAAATCGTTTACGGAGCAAGGCGTATCGGGAGGCACTGGCGGATGGGATCTGTGACGGCCTGAGGACGTATATGGAAAGCATTTATCAGGCATATAAGGGCGGTTGAATATCGCCTTCTATTTCATCCTCAAATAGGCATCAATAAACAAATCAATGTATCCGTTCATGACTCTTTCCACGTCGCCGATCTCCACATTGGTGCGGTGATCCTTCACGAGGGAATACGGATTAAAAACATAGGACCTTATTTGGCTTCCCCAGGCGATTTCTTTTTGGGATTCATGTATTTCTTGTTTTTTCCGGTCAACCTTGCTTTTTTCAAGCTCGTATAGTCTTGCCTTCAGTACCTTCATCGCCACATCTCGATTTCGATGCTGGGATTTTTCATTTTGACATTGGGCGACAATACCGGTGGGAAGATGGGTGATTCTCACCGCCGAGCTGGTTTTGTTCACATGCTGGCCGCCGGGGCCACTGGCTCTAAATGTGTCGATTCGAAGGTCTTTGTCATCAATCCGGACCGTAATATCCGTGTCAACTTCCGGTAGTACAGACACGGAAGCAAAGGACGTGTGTCTTCTTCCCGTGGCATCGAAAGGCGAAATTCTCACCAAACGGTGAATCCCATGCTCCGACTTCAGATAACCGTATGCATACTGACCGATGACACTGAAGGTAATGTTTTTAATGCCTGCCTCGTCACCGGGCAAAAAATCAAGCACCTGGACTTCCATCCCTTTGTTTTCGCTCCACCGGCTCAGCATCCTGAAAAGCATTTCAACCCAGTCTTGAGCCTCTGTTCCGCCCGCCCCGGCGTTTATGGAGACGATTGCGTTTCGACGGTCATCGCGATCCCCTAAGAGGGAGTGAAGTTCAAGGCCTTTAATTTCTTCTTCAAGTCGAGCGATATCCCGCTCCACTTCTTTCAACGTCGGTTCATCGCCCTCTTCAAAAGCCATTCCCGCGAGGATCTTTCCATCCTCGACCTCTTGGTAAAATCTTTGCCAGAGATCAATGCTTTCTTTCAATGAAGCTCTCTGTTGATTCAGCCGAGAAATTTCCTCCTGATCCTTCTGCCAAAAGCCGGCCTTCGACATGGTTCTCTCAATTTTTTTCAGCTCCTCCTCTTGTGTATCCAAGTCAAAGATGACCTCTTAAGTCTTGAAGCTGCTCCATCATACCGTCTATCCTCTCCATCACATCCTCATGCATTTTTTGCCTCCCATCTTTGACAGTCTCGTAAAAAGTCGGAAATCACCTTTTTCCGTCATTCCGGTGTAGACCGGAATCCAGTATTTTCAGTCACCTAATGAGGGCCTGGACCCCGTTTTTCAACGGGGTAACGACTGTTTACGAGACCATTATCGTTGTTCATGCTGAAGCGCCTGCTTTCACTCAGGTTAAGCGGTTCAGCGTTTGGGGTTCAGGGTTAAACCAATCGAACCGACTTCGACGCTTCTTTTCTCCGGATTTCATACCGGGAGGTGGATGCGCGCGAAAAAGCTTCCCGTCGGTCAACCACAACGGCTCATAGTAATCTTTGAGGAAAATATTTCAAGTCAAGAAGTACGGGCTTCACTTCCATTTACACACCCGGAGGTCCTCAAAATGCTCGGGTCCGCCGGTGGGACAGGGAAAACACAATGCCGATAAGGGCGAGCATGGAAGAAATAAAGGCGAATATGTCTCCAAAACGGGCATAGAATGTCGTTGGGGGTGTGACCAACCTGAAGGAGCCCATCAGAACCGCTTCGTCGAAGAGGCCGCTCCGGGCGATGATCCTCCCTTGAGGTTCGATATATGCGCTGATACCGGTGTTTGCCGCACGTATCATCGGCATTCTATTTTCAACGGCACGAAATGCCGCCATACACAGATGCTGATAGGGTGCGCTCGTCATGCCGAACCACGCATCGTTGGTGAGATTTACCAGAACATTTGCACCCTCCCGGGCATGGGCGCGGGCGAGCTCGGGGAAAATCACTTCGTAGCATATGAGGACACCCATAGAGATATTCCCATACCTGAGCGGCGCGATCCTGTCACCGGCCTCAAAATCTCCCGCCGCCGGAACCAGGCGATTGACAAAAGAAAGGATTTTCTTGAGAGGCACATATTCGCCAAAGGGCAAAAGGTGCACTTTGTCATAGTAATGTGCGGCGTGCCCGTCGGGCCTAACCAGATAGGCACGGTTGTAATATCGCGTGCGTGTCGCATGTTTTTCATATGCCGGACTGCCGAAGAGCAGGAGTGCTCCCGATTCTTTTGAAAGGGTAAGGACTCTGGGTGCGTACTCTTTGCTATCCTGAAAGAAAAACGGTACGGATGTTTCAGGCCAAACGATGAGGTCGGGTTTATCAGGATAGGTCGCCCGGGTGAGTCTTTCGTAAACCGATAGGGTCTTTGATTGGTGCGTGGGATCCCATTTGACCGACTGATCAATATTGCCTTGAATAACCGCGATTCGAACAGGGTGGGGAGCAGGGTTTGTTTTTTTCGTTTCGTTGAGCCGATGCTGACCATATGCGAAGGTGCCCACGGCCAGCAGCCCGGCAAAAAGGAATTCCCACTTCGGGAAACCGCGGCTCGTTCGATGAAGACCGGAAAGGAGGCGATAGATGAGGACGTTTACGACAACGATCAGAAAGGAAATCCCGTACACACCGCTTAAATCCGCTATTTGGATCACGTGCAGGTGTTCGAACTGGGAATAGCCAAGAAGACACCATGGGAAACCGGTTAAGAGATGCGCCCGAATGTACTCCAGTCCAACCCAGGCACTCGCCACATAGAGGATGAAAAAGCGGGAATGTTGGAAGCGATGGGTGAGAATCGAGAAAAAAGCAGGATAGAGGCCCAAATAAAGACACAAAAGAAACAGCGTGCCGGCACTCAAAACAGCGTTTAAATTGCCGTAGTGCCCAATTGCGACCACGATCCAGTACATCAGGGTCAGGTAGTGGACGGTGCCGGTCATAAGGCCTAATCGAAACGCTTGAAATGGTGAGACGTCCTCGTTGCTTTTGAGAAGCGGCACCAGTGCAAACCATGCCGCCCAAGACAGTTTCCCGGGCGGAAAGGACGCGGTCAGCAGGACACCGGAAAGAAGAGCCAGGAGGATTTTACGGTGCCACAAAATCGTCCCTGCTTCCTCTGTGTTGAAATCGCTGCGTTCAAGCCGTCTAAGCATACACTGTGTCGGCGATGGGTTATGGTTGAGGATCTTGCTTTTCTCCGGCGGGATTGGGCAGGGCCTTATGGGTGATGAGAACCTTGTGGATTTTTCGGGGATCCGCCTTTTGAACGGTCATTTCCAGATCCTCGAAGCAGGTTTTTTCTTTGGTGTCCGGAATCCTCCCCAACAGGTGGATGATAAAACCGCCTACGGATTCGAACTCTCCCTTTGGGAGTTGAACGTTGAGATGTTCTTCCAGCTTCTCGATCTCCAAACGCGCGTCGACGAGCAGGGTTTCATTATCGATGACGGTTAAAAGGGGTTCTTCACTGTCGTGCTCATCCATGATCTCCCCGACGATTTCCTCGATGATATCTTCAATGGTGATAATGCCGGCCGTGCCTCCGTATTCATCGGTCACAATCGCCAGATGGGCCTTATCGCGCTTCATGTCTCTCAGCAATTCACTGATTTTTCGGTTTTCAGGCACATAATAAGGCGTTCTGAGAATGTCTCTCGGGATCTTAAAATCCGGATCTTTTCCCCACAACTTCAGGAGATCCTTCGCGTGAAGCACGCCCACAATCTCATCGATGTTATCGTTATGGATCGGAATTCTGGTATGCCCGCATTCGGTAACCAGTTTTATGATTTCTCCCAGTGTGGACTCGATCGGGGTGGAGGAGATCTCTGTGCGGGGAATCATGATGGAATGGGCCTTCGTCTCCTTCAGATCGAGCACGCCGGACACCATGTGAGACTCTTCGTTGGTGATGATACCCTTGGCCTGCCCTTCGTCCATCAGATCATGGATTTCGTCAGCCAGATCGTTGCTGTTGCCGAGATGGGTCCTTTTTTTGATGAGAGATTTGATAAGAGCGATAAAGCCTTGCTCGGAATCATCTTCCAAGAATGATTTAACTCCTGCCTGACCTGCGATGTTTGGGTACACGTAATTGCAAGGTAACGCTGAAACCCTTGTGACTTTACTTTGTAATTCTATTTATGTGCGCATCCAATGTCAAGGACTTTGAAACCCGCAGGATCCCAAATTTTAAATACTGCTTGACTCCGCCAAATGCGTATATTATAAGTCCTCACAGTAGGGAACGGCAAGCGGGCATAGCTCAGTCGGTAGAGTACAAGCTTCCCAAGCTTGGTGTCGCGGGTTCGATCCCCGTTGCCCGCTCCATGTGTTGCATGGCGTTTCGGTGTGACCCGGCACCCTTTTTGAGGTTGTCAACCGCGTGATGAAAATGGTTGGCTGACTTTGGATTGCGGACACGGCGTTGGCTTTTTCATATCCGTTTTGATTAAGGATTATATGTAAAAAGGCGCTCAAAACCTTAGTCTGCAGTCATTTCAAGCGGGCCTCACAGCCCGCTTTTTTATTCATTGGACGGATTCGGCCAAAGCCGCTATATACAATTTTTGAAAGCGCTTTGGTTCCGTTTGTTTTTGTTGTATACGGGGTTGCAGAAATCGAGTCCTGCGTATGTCAAAACCGACTGAAAGCGTCAAGCGGGAAGTGAGCCGCCTGATTGAGCCTATCCTTGCCGACATGGGCTTTGAGCTTGTTTATGTCGAATATCTCTCGGAGCATGGTCGATGGGTCCTCCGGATTTACGTGGACGAGGAAGGGGGAATCACCTTGGAGGACTGTGCACGGGTGAGCCGTGAAATCGGAAATGTGATTGATGTGAAGGAAATCGTCCCGCATGAATATGTGCTGGAAGTTTCCTCTCCCGGGCTTAACAGGCCGTTGGTCAGAGAAAAGGATTTTAATCAAGCGGTGGGAAAGAAGGTGAAGCTGCAAATGATTAACGCGGTGGATGAGCGCCGAAATTTTACCGGATACTTGAAGGCCTTCAAGGATGGAACGCTTCATATCCAATTGAGTGATAAACTGGTCTTGCTGCCGAGGCGCGATGTGAAAAAGGCCAATCTGGTCTATGAGTTTGAGAATTGACCGATTTTAAAGCGGAAATCGATACGAGAAATTTAATTATTTCCGGAGTAACGTAAAATGGTTTCAGATCTGACGAGGATGATTGAGCAGGTAAGTCGTGAAAAAGCCGTCGAGCGAGACGTGCTGATCAGAGCACTTGAGGAAGCGGTACGAGCAGCGGCCCGAAAAAAATACGGTCCGGATTATGATCTGGAAGTCAGCTACAGTGACGAACTGGGTGAAATTGAGGTCTTTGAGTTTAAGGAAGTGGTCGAAAATGTGACCAACGAACATGTCCAGATATCCTTGGAGGAAGCTCACAAGATGGATCCCGAATCCGAATACGGGGACAGCCTTGGAATCAAAATGGATACGGATGCGTTTGGACGAATTGCGGCTCAGTCGGCAAAACAAGTTATCATGCAACGGTTGAAGGAGGCGGAAAGAGACATCGTTTACGATGATTTCAAAGATCGGCGAGGAGAGATCATTAACGGGATCGTGCAGCGATTTGACAGAGGTTCCATCATTGTGAACCTAGGTCGAACGGAGGCGGAGCTTCCACCCAAGGAACAGGTCCCCAAAGAATCCTACAAACAAGGCGATCGGATCCGGGCTTACATTTTGGAAGTCAAGCAGTTCAGTCGCGGACCCCAGATCATCCTGTCACGAACGCATCCCAATTTTGTATCCGTTCTATTCGAAAATGAGGTTCCCGAAATCTCCGAGGGTATTGTTCAGATCATGCAAGTTGCCAGGGAACCGGGCGCCAGGACCAAGATCGCCGTGGCATCAAAGGACTTCGATGTCGATCCGGTCGGCGCATGCGTCGGCATGAAAGGAAGAAGGGTTCAGGCCGTGGTTCAGGAATTGCGCGGTGAAAAGATAGATATTGTTACCTGGGATCCCGATGCGGCCAAATTCATATGCAACGCACTCGCACCGGCCGAGATAATCAGAGTCGTCGTTGATGAGGCCAACCGATCCATGGAGGTGGTCGTTCCGGATGATCAGCTGTCTCTGGCCATCGGCAAGCGGGGTCAGAATGTTCGCCTGGCTTCCAAAGTGACGGGATGGAAACTGGATGTAACCAGTGAAACCCAATACAACCGGGATCTAAAGGACGGCTATAGATCACTCCTCGAGTTGCCGGGAGTGGGGGACAAACGGGCCGCAGACCTCTATCAGGAGGGATTCAGGTCTGCGCGTGATATCGCGAACGCCACAGTTGCGGACTTGGTTGCCTTGGACGGTGTCAGCGACAAGCGGGCGGCTAAACTCATCGAAGATGCCATTCAGTACACCCGTGAGGAAACGGTAACCGAGGAAACGGCAACCGAGGAATCGACAGAGAGCGGCGCAGACGGTGTTGAGGCCGTAAATGATCCTGTGAATGAGACGATGCCGGATGCCGAGACGTAAGGGTCACATACCCGTTAGAACGTGTGTTTCTTGCGGGGAGAAGCGAAGCAAAACGGATTTGATCCGGCTGGCTTTGGACGTCAAGGGTGAGGTGGTTCGAGATGACGCCGCCGGAGTTCCGGGCAGGGGGGCCTATGTCTGCCCGGTAAAGGACTGCTGGGAGAATTTGGATAAAGGCGGGCGTCTCAGCAGGGCGTTCCGGAGGCGTGGACCGCTGCGGTTGCGTTTCGATCCAAATGCCTGCGATGTTTCAGATAATACCATCCACTGAATAGCCGAATGGGATTTGGTTGGTTTTTGGGGGAGTAAATGGCGAAAGTCAGGGTCTATGAATTGGCCAGGGAACTGAATATGGATAGTAAGGAGCTTGTTGAAAAGCTCAATGGCGGGGGAATGACTGTTAAGAATTACATGAGCACTCTGGATGAGACGGCCGTGGTAAGGGCAAAAGAAATTGCAGCCGGTGTCATATCTGAAGTGATCGAAGAACAACGCATTAAACCAACCGTTATTCGGCGGAGAAAAAAGATCCAAAGAGTTGAACCGTCGGTTCCCACCGTAGAGACTGAAGAAAAGGCCGGAGTCGCAGCGCCCGAGACGCCCTTGGAAGTCGGTGAGGCCCCGGAGACGGAAATCGGTGCTGAAGCGATTTCAAAGGAGGGCGAGGGGGAATTCGTCGCGGAGGCGGCGCTCCTTGATGAGGCCCCTTCCGAAGCAACCGCGGAAGAAAAACCGACGGCGGAAACGATGGAGACTGAAGCCCCCTCGGAAAAGGCGGCAAAGCCTTCGGAAGAAGCCAAAGTCAAACTGAAACGGGTAAAAAAGAAGCGGGTTGATCAAGCTGCAAAAATAATAAAACGTGCCGAAGAGGGACCTTTGATGGATATCTTGGCCAAGCAGGCTGAGAAAACACCCTCGAGGCCGACTGCCCAAGAAGGGGTGCCCTTAAAACCTGTCGAGATCCTTCGGGGATTACCCAAAGTTGAGGATTCGGAAACGGTTGGTAAGAAAAGGAAAGACAAAAAGAAGGCCCCAAAAGAGCTGGTTGAAAAAGGTCCCGCCCGTCGACGGAAGAAGGAAATTTACGAAAAGGCGGATCTGTATGAGGGCCGCGCTCCGCGTCGTAAAGAAAGGGTATTGGGCAAAAAAGCAAAGGAAGGCGTCAAGAAAGGGAAACGAACTGAAATTACGGTCCCAAAGGCCATCAAGCGAAGAATTAAAGTCCAGGAATTCGTCACGGTCGCCGAATTAGCAAGGGCCCTGGGAACCAAAGCAGTCGAGTTGATCAAGCGGCTCATCGCCTCCGGTGTTCCTGCGACCATCAATCAATCCGTAGATTTCGAGACGGCGTCTTTCGTGGCAGATGAATTTGGCTACGAACTGGAATTGGATACCTTCGAGGAGGCGCGACTCATTGAGGCTGCGGAGGACCGGCCGGAGGATCTGGCGCAAAGACCCCCGGTGGTGACCATCATGGGGCACGTGGATCACGGAAAAACCTCTTTGCTCGATTATATCAGAAAATCCAACATTATCGGGGGAGAATCGGGCGGAATAACGCAGCATATCGGCGCTTATTATGTGAAGCAAGCGGGGGGTGATATCGTTTTTCTGGATACTCCCGGGCACGAAGCATTCACCGCAATGCGGGCCCGGGGCGCCAAAGTCACCGACCTCATTGTGTTGGTTGTGGCGGCGGATGACGGTGTGATGCCGCAGACGAAGGAAGCGATAAATCATGCGCGGGCAGCCAACATCCCCATTGTGGTTGCCGTGAACAAGATCGACAAACCCGAAGCCGATCCGGAAAAGGTGAAAAGGGAATTGGCTGAGCTGGAGCTGGCTCCTGAGGACTGGGGGGGTGACACCCTTTTTGGGCACATTTCCGCGAAGACCGGTGAGGGGGTGGATGAATTGCTGAGTACGATTTTGCTTCAGTCCGAAATGCTTGAACTCAAGGGAAATCCCAACAAGCCGGCAAGAGGCATCATCATTGAAGCAAAACTGGACAAGAACAGAGGACCTGTGGCCACAGTCCTCATCAAAGACGGCACGCTCCGTCAAGGCGATTATTTCATTTGCGGCGAGCATTACGGCCGATTGAGGGCCATGCTCAATCACCGCGGCAAGAAGATGAAATCCGCCGGTCCGTCCGTACCCGTCGAGATATATGGTATCTCAGGTGTTCCTATGGCGGGCGATGAATTTATCAGCGTGCAGGATGAAAGAACAGCAAAGCAGGTCATTGAGCATCGTAAGGAAAAAAGCAAGAAACAGGAAACCTCCAAACGAGGCCTGGTCAGTCTCGATGACTTATTTGAAAGGATAAAGGAAGGGGAGGTGAAGGAGCTTAACATCGTCCTGAAGACCGATGTGCAGGGGTCACTGGAGGCACTGGCCGATTCGCTGGTGAAACAAAGCACCGAAGCGGTCAAACTCAAGATTATCCATTCCGCAACGGGTGCGATCACCGAGTCGGATGTGATGCTGGCGTCCGCTTCGGGTGCCATAATTATCGGTTTTAATGTGAGGGCGAACCCACGTGTTCGTGAAATCGCCGAGAGAGAGGATGTGGACATCCGTTACTACGATGTAATTTACAACGCAATTCAAGACATCCGAATGGCAATGGCGGGTCTTCTCGAACCTGTCTTCAAGGAGCACATCATTGGGCGTGTCGACATTAAGGAGATCTTCCATGTCCCAAAAGTCGGGACTGTGGCAGGTTGTTATGTCACGGATGGTCGTGTCGAGAGAAATGCAAACATACGGCTGTTGCGGGACGATGTGGTCGTTTTTGACGGCAAGATTGCTTCCCTCAAGAGATTTAAGGAAGATGCCAAAGAAGTTCAGTCCGGATATGAGTGTGGTATCGGCCTTCAGAATTTTCAGGACATAAAACCCGGAGACGTCTTTGAGGTGTATCAGATCGAGGAGATGGAAGCGGAGTTGTAGCCGATGGTGGTGGGGAGCCTCAAAATAGAATTTTGTTTGCCCGAAAACAGATCGCTGAAGGGAAAGCGGAAGGTCGTAAAAAGCATGGTCGGCAAAGTGAAGTCTCGCTTCAACGTTTCAATTGCCGAAGTGGGCTCAAATGATAAGTGGCAGAGGATCGAACTGGGGGTCAGTGCAGTCGGAAATGACAGGCGTCATATTGATTCTTCCTTAAGTCACATACTCAGCTTCCTCGACTCACTTTATCTCGCACAAATCGTGCATACCGAGATGGAGATTTTCAATCTGTGAGCGGCGCGGTACGCAAGCCTGAATCGAGTGAACCCATGGTTTTTAATCCGGGATTGGAACATGCTGCCGGGTAAACGTTCCATCAGAGTGGGTGACAAAATCCTTAAGGAAGTCGCTTCGCTGCTGCTGGAAAGGGTGAAAGATCCCAGGGTTCGAGGGGTTACCGTAACCGGAATTCGACTCAGTGATGATCTCAAGCTGGGCCGCATATACTTTAGTGTTCTGGGACCGAAGGATCAGATCAAGCGGGCGCAAGCAGGTCTCGACAGTGCCAAGGGTTTCATTAAGCGCCAAATCGGATCGCGAATGGGATTGAGGTACGTGCCTGAAATCATCTTCGATTACGACCCCACCATGGAGCGGGGCAGCCATATGGACAGACTTCTTGACGAAATACGTACATCGGAAAGCGGAACATACGATGAAAGAAATGAACACGAATAGTTCGGGTTCTTCATCTGAAAATTCCCTTTCCCCAAATCGGGATGTCCGGACGTCGCTCACTAAAATCACGGTCGCCCTTCGGAACGGCAGGTCCTTTCTTCTCGCGACACACAAAGATCCGGACGTAGACGGCATCGGTTCAATGCTTGCCCTCGGCAAGGCGCTCATGGAGGCAGGGAAGCATGTCGTTCTTTTGACCGGTGCACCGGTTCCCACTCCCTATTTTGGGTTGAATGGGGCCGACAGGGTCGTTCAGTCCGTTGATTCCAAGACGGTTTTTGACGCTGTCGTCGTGTTGGATTGCAGTGACCTGGAACGACTGGGTGAAGTTCGGAATTATTTTGAGTCCTGTAATGGGTTGATAAATATCGACCATCATGAAACCAACAGTTTTTTTGGAGACCTGAATTTGGTCGATATTCATAGTTCTTCAACCGGCGAATTGGTTTTTCAGGTCATCAAGCAGGGAGGATTTTCGCTTGGCCACGCGATTGCAGAAAACATATTCGCCGCAATTCAGACGGATACGGGCTCTTTTCGGTATGAAAATACAACCCCTGCATGCTTGAAAATTGCAGCAGAAATGATTGAGCACGGTGCCAAACCCTGGGAGTTATCTCGAAGGGTGACGGGCGGCTACGGTGTGTCCCGGTTGAGGCTGTTGGAAATGGCCCTCGGCACCCTGGAATTTCATCATGAGGGAAAAATAGGGATGATGACCCTTTTTCTAGAGACATTCGGCAAGGCGGGAGCGGACGTGGCGGACAGTGAGAGATTTGTAGACTATCCCCGGTTCGTTTCAGGGGTCGAGCTTGCCGTGCTGATTCGCCAAACCGGCGAAAACGATTTTAAGTTCAGCTTGCGATCAAACAGTTTGGTGAATGTGGCCCGGTTGGCCGCCCGATTTGGAGGGGGTGGACATGCCAGAGCGGCGGGCCTTGAGTGTCACGGGCCGTTAAGCGTTTTGAAAGCGAATTTCTTGAAAGAGGCTGTTTGGTTTCTGGATGGGACAGATAATTGATGGGATACTCTTAATTGATAAACATGAAGGTGAAACCTCCTATGGGGTGGTGAAAAAGGCGAGACGCTTGCTGAAGATCCGAAAGGCGGGTCATGCAGGGACGCTCGATCCCTTTGCCACCGGATTGCTGATCATTCTGTTGGGTCAAGGAACCAAGCTGTCTCGATTCTTGATGGCTGGAAAGAAGACTTACCTGGCAACCGTTAAGCTGGGGCTCGAAACAGATACGCTGGATTCTACGGGACGAGAGGTTCGGGTCCATGCGGTGCCCGAATTAACCCTGAAACAAATCCAAGAGACAGCCGCCCGTTTCATCGGAGACATCGAGCAGGTCCCCCCGGCGTATTCGGCGGTCAAATATGAGGGGCAGCGGGCTTACAAGTTGGCGCGAAAAGGAGTGTTTGTAAATCTCAGGCCGAAAGCCGTCACCGTGTATTCCTTTGATGTTCTTTCCGTTCAATTGCCTGATGTTCAGGTGAAAGTGACATGTTCAAGTGGAACCTACATTCGGAGCTTGGCAGCGGATCTGGCAAGGGCATTGGGATCCGGGGGCCATCTCATAGCCCTGAGAAGGATGTCCAGCGGACTTTTCAATGTGCAAAACGCATTGAGTTCGGCAGCGATTTCTTCGAAGCAAGGACGGGCTTTCCTGGTGGACAAAATAATTCCGTTGAGGGGGGCGCTTCCCGGGATGTGCGAGATGGCGGTGGGCGAGGAGATCGCCAAGAAAATCCGAAGGGGTCACCAGCCGTCCTGGAGTGAATTGAATGCGGGTTTTCCCATAGCCGGATGTGAGGGCGGGTACGTGAAATTGGTCAGGGAGAATGAGCTGGTGGCCGTCGCACGGATGCAGGAGAGCCGGGAGGTCGGTGCCGGCAGTTTGTGGTTGGAGCGGGTGTTTTCCTGATAATCCAGTTTGAATGAAAAACTACAGGAGGAAAGAAAAGTGGTTTTAACGCCGGAAGTTAAAAAAGAAATTATTGAGAAGTTCAAGGTGAATGAAAAGGATACGGGATCCCCTGAGGTTCAAGTTGCCCTGCTGAGCAGTCGCATCAAATATCTTACGGACCATTTTAAGATACACAAAAAAGATCATCATTCACGACGAGGGTTGTTGAAGCTGGTGGGGCAACGGCGAAGACTGCTGAATTATCTTAAGAGAAAAGATGTGGAGAAGTATCGTACCGTTATTCAAGAACTCGGCATCCGAAAATAGACATTACGCTTTGCTGTCTGGTTTTGTCGGCGAAACCCTTAACGAGAGAAGGTCGAGGCAATGAAAGGATCGAAAAGAAAATGATAAAAAATAGTTCAATCGAAATTAATGGTGTGAGTTTGAATGTCGAAACGGGTCGGATCGCCAAACAAGCCGGCGGTTCCGTCGTTGTAACGTGTGGAGAGACGGTGGTACTCGTGACTGCGGTCTCCACGGATGAAGTTCGCGAGGGAATCGATTTTTTGCCCTTGACGGTGGAATATCAGGAGATGTCCTATGCGGGCGGCCGAATCCCCGGGAATTTTTTTCGCAGGGACATGGGAAGACCGAGTGAAAAAGAGACGCTGGTTTCCCGCCTGATCGATAGACCCCTCAGGCCTCTTTTCCCGGACAATTACCACTACGAGACCCAAGTGATCGCCACGGTGCTTTCGACAGACAAGGAAAATGAGGGGGATGTGCTGGCGCTTCTGGGGGCCTCCGCGGCACTCGAAATATCCGACATCCCATTTTTGGGGCCTATTGCGGGCGTTCGTGTGGGAAGGGTGGATGGGAAACTCATCCCCAATCCGACGGTAAGCCAGCAGGGTGAGAGTGATATTCATCTCTTCGTGGCAGGAAACCAATCCGGCATTGTTATGGTGGAGGGCGGCAGTGGGTTTGTGTCGGAGCAGGAAATGATCGAGGCGATCTATTACGGTTTTGAAACCCTGAAACCCATGTTGGACATGCAGGCGGAACTCAAGGCGGCGGTCGGCAAACCCAAACGGGTTATTCCGGCGAAACAAGTCGATGAAGTGCTACAGGAAAAAATTGTGACTGCAGGAACCCCGTTGCTGAGGGAAGTCATCACGATTGCCGACAAGCAAATGCGGGAGCAGAAAAGAAAAGAAGTTTTCACATCGGTTCTTGACGGGCTGGGTGAAGCTTATGCGGACCGGGCTTCGGAAGTGGGTGATTCGATTCACGACCTGGAACGTGAGATGGTGCGCCGGATGATGCTGGAAGATGGAAAAAGAATCGACGGCAGGCCCTTTACGGAGGTTCGCCCCATTGAATGCATGGTCGGACTTCTGCCCCGGGTTCACGGCTCCGCCCTTTTTACGCGCGGAGAGACGCAGGCCATGGTTCTGGTGACGCTGGGTACCGGGATGGACGATCAGCGAATTGAATCCATCCATGGCGAACATTTCAGATCCTTTATATTCCACTATAATTTCCCTCCCTATAGTGTCGGGGAGGCCAGGAGACTGAGCGGTCCGGGACGCAGAGAAATCGGTCATGGTGCGCTTGCGCGCAGAGCCCTCATACCCGTGATGCCTGATAGGGAGAATTTTGAATACTGTGTTCGAGTCGTTTCAGAGATTCTTGAATCCAATGGTTCCTCGTCGATGGCCAGTGTCTGCGGCGCCAGCCTTTCCCTCATGGATGCCGGTGTGCCTCTCAAGGATGCGGTTGCAGGCGTGGCCATGGGTCTGGTGTCGGACGGTGACAAGGTGATCGTTCTGACCGACATCATCGGGGATGAAGACCATTATGGTGATATGGATTTTAAGGTAACCGGTACGCAAAAAGGCATTACCGCTTTACAAATGGATATCAAGATCGAGGGCATTGCGCGGGAAGTCATGGAGAAAGCCCTCGATCAGGCCAAAGCGGCCAGAATGCTCATTTTGGATAAGATGAATAAGGCCATATCCAAACCGAGAGGCCAGGTGTCTGAATATGCGCCGATTATCATCACCATTCAGATCAAACCTGAAAAGGTCCGGCTCCTGATCGGCCCCGGCGGCAAGACGATCCGGGAAATCACGAACGTAAGTGGATCGAAAATCGATGTGGATGACGAGGGGACGGTCACCATTGCCGCCTCTGAAAAAGAGGCCTCCGATGCCGCCATTGAAATGATTAATGAAATCATTCAGGAAGCGGAAGTGGGCAAACTATACATGGGGAAGGTCGTAAAGATCATGGATTTTGGCGCGTTTGTGGAGATTTTTCCCGGAACCGATGGCCTGGTCCACATATCACAACTGGACCGCGGAAGAGTCAACAAGGTGACCGATGTGCTTCAAGAAGGGGATGAGGTGCTGGTAAAGGTTCTGGGCGTCGATGACACGGGGAAGATTCGTCTTTCGAGAAAAGCCGCATTGGGCGAAAGTTTGGAAGATGTATCATAAGACCGCCCTGCAAAACGGCGTCCGAATTATCTCCGAAAAACTGGAGCACCTGAAGTCCGTTTCCCTTGGCATCTGGGTGAACGCGGGATCCCGTGACGAAGATCGGATAGAAAACGGAACGTTCCACTTTATTGAGCATATGATTTTTAAGGGAACGCAGGCCCGCGACAGCCTTCAGATCGCCAAGGAGCTGGACGCCATCGGTGGGATGTCCAATGCGTTTACGGGAAAAGAAAACACGTGTTTTCACGCCCGAGTGCTTGGAAAGCATTTTTCCCATCTGGCGGACATCTTCTCTGATATTTTCTTACACTCGGTTTTTGACGCGGGCGATATGGAACGGGAACGGCAAGTGATCCTTCAGGAGATCAGCATGGTGGAGGATAATCCGGAGGATCACATCCATGTATTGTTCAATCACCTATTTTGGATGGACCACCCTATCGGCATGTCGATCCTGGGAAGCGGGGAAACGGTGACCGGCATCGGAAAGGAGACCATCCTCAAGTACCGGAGCAGGTATTATGTACCCGAAAAGATCCTTGTGGTCGCGGCAGGAGATGTGGATCACCGGAAAATGCTATCCTACTTCAAGCCCTTGTTTGAATCGCTTGAAGGGGGCAATTCCACCCCTCCGAAGAGCACACCCAGGTCGCATGCCGGTGTTTCAGTCCATTCCAAGGATCTGGAACAGGTGCATGTATGCCTTGGAGGCGAGGCGCCCTCTCAAACGGATGACAGACGGTACGCCTGCGCGGTTTTGAGCACGATCCTTGGCGGAAACATGAGTTCACGGCTCTTTCAAGAGATCCGGGAAAAACGGGGGCTGGCCTACTCCGTTTACTCCTTCCTTTCGACGTATTTTGACACCGGTATTCTGGGCGTATATGTGGCGACGGACTCTGTCAATGTGAATCCCACCCTGAAAACGATTCAAACCGAAATCAAAAGAATCAGGGAGGGAGATATTTCCGCTTCCGATTTGGCTGCTGCCGTCGATCATTTGATCGGCGGAATCTATCTTTCTTCGGAGAGCGCGGATAACCGGATGATGCGTAACGCGAAGAACGAATTCATTTTTGAGAAATATATAGGGTATGAGGAATTGGTGTCCGACCTAGAGCAGGTCACAATCGATGATGTGGTTGAAGCGGCAAGCGGAATATTCCAAGAGGGGAAAGTTTCTTTTACCGCGTTGGGTCCGATCGAGGAAGCGGATATTGACATGAGTACCCTTCACTTCCGTTAGAAACCCCTGCCTTCCCCCCTCGACGGTGACCTTTCAGGACTCGATTTCAATTCAAATTGAAAAATCTTTCGGTGGAGCCGGGTTTTGCATAAGGTGCCCGTCAAGTTCAGAAGACTTGAGTATAACAATGACTTACCCCTCCCGAGCTATGAATCGGAAGGCTCCTCCGGAATGGATATCCGGGCATGCGTGAGGGAGACGGTCCGTATCAGACCGGGAGAAATAAGACTGATTCCCACGGGGCTGACTGTGGCCGTGCCGCCCGGGTACGAGGCACAGATTCGACCCCGGAGCGGTTTGGCGCTTCATTACGGGATTGGGATGGTAAATTCGCCGGGGACCATTGATTCGGATTACCGGGGGGAGATCGGCATCATTATGATCAACTGGGGTTCGGACACATATGCCATTAGAAGGGGAGACAGAATCGCCCAAATGGTTCTGTCAAAGGTGTATCGGGCTGATCTTTTGGAAGTGGAGATTCTTGATGAAACATCCAGAAACCGGGGAGGATTTGGGCATACCGGAACGGAATAGAAGACTCGTGACAACTTCGGGCTTAAAATCCATGGCATTCACTCGCTGACTCCGTCATGCCTGACTTGCCGGAGGAATAAGACCGATAATTTGGGTAGGACGAGGGATTTGAGGCTTTCATGAAGGCGCTTTGTCAAAGTGGACACGCAACGCATTCGGGCAGTGGCCCGACATTGGGGGGTGCATCCAAACTGCGCGTGGCGGGTTCGTAAAAAGGGCTCGCCCTATTAAAAGAAACCGGTTTATATCGTGCACAACATACGTTTTTCCGTACTGGCCTCCGGCAGTGGTGGAAATGCCTTTTACCTGGAGACCGAAAAGACGAGAATCTTGATTGATGTGGGATTGAGCTGTCAGGAGACGGAGCGTCGTCTCAAACAGGTCGGTGTCCGGCCGGATACATTGGATGCCCTCCTTGTCACGCACGAGCACATTGATCACATCAAAGGGGTCGGGCCGCTGGCCCGACGGTATGATCTTCCTGTCTACACAAACCTTCGAACCTTTGAAAGAGCGCGAAAGAAACTGGGCAATGTATCCAGGCCGGTGATTTTTCAAACCGGTCAAACCCTCACCATCAACCATTTGAACATTGAGACTTTTACCAAATGTCACGATGCTGCGGATCCCGTTGGAATTGTCTTTGCCTACAATGGGATTCGGGCGGGGCTGATCACGGATTTCGGGCGGAGTACGCGTTTGGTGGAGGAACGTCTGAAAGGTTGCCAGGCGCTCATCATGGAATTCAATTATGATCAGAAAATGCTGGATGAAGGACCCTATCCCTTGAATCTTAAACGAAGAATAAAAGGCGCTGAGGGACACCTTTCCAATCATCAGGCCGGGGAACTTCTGAAGGTCGTTTCCCATGACAACTTGAGAGTCGTGGTGCTTGCCCATCTCAGTGAGACCAACAATCACCCGAGCAAAGCGCGTCGGGAAGCGGTCGATGCGTTATGCGAGTACGGGATGGTCAAAACGCAGGTTTTGGTCAGCAAACAGGATGATACCGGAGAAATGATTGAATTGTGATGGTTTCGTTCCGTTCTTGATCGCACGGCAAACACCGGTGGGGCTTTGAGGCGCTTTTTGCGGTTTCCCAGGATGTCCCGCGAGTTTTTCCCCGACGATAACACGGCTCCCTTTTCCGATACTGGGGATTTCCAAAGTTCTAAAGTGATAGGAAAAATCGAACATGGAAGAAAGCAGTCCGGACACTCGTTTTTATGCGCTCGTCAGGGTCATAGATTCCATTTATCAGGACGAAGCGCTCCGTGATATCCTCTATTTTATCGTTTCCCTCGCGACCGAGCTCACGGGCGGTAAGGGCAGTACCATTCGAGTTCTGGAGGCAGGGACCTTCAATCTCAAGGTGCTTTCCAGTTTCGGTCTCAGCCAGGCATACCTCAATTCGGGCGCCATCGATCACGGAAAGAGCATGGCGGAGATCACGCAGGGAGACATTATCATCATTAATGATTTTGAGGAGGACCCTCGCGTTCAGAATCGCAATGCGGCAAGGAAGGAAGGTTTGAGATCCGTCATCGGCATCCCGTTCACCGTGAATGAAGTGACCTACAGCATTTTGCGGGTGTATTTCGCTTTCAGAAAAATTCCCACCCATGAGGAAATGGAACTATTGAACAGCCTCGGGAAGTTGAGTTGCGTTGCGATTGACCGTGCCGTTGCAAGAGAATTAAGAAAGAACCCGTGCAAAGAAAGCAAAAGCTGATCGCGTCCGGTCTGCGTTATTTTCTTTTTAACGACCTCACTGAAAGGACATTCTTTGATTTTAAGCTGATGATACTTCGGCGAGGGTAGAAGCCGCCTGGAACGGTTACATTGGGGTAGACCAAAGATTCCTTGCCCAGGAGCGTCCCGGGACTGCTCACGGAATTGCATCCCATTTCGACAGCGTCTCCGAGCAGTGCCCCCAGCTTCCGTAACCCTGTTTTGTAAGCGGTGTTCTCTATCCGGAGTTTGATGTCCGTGTCGACGATTTTCAAATTAGCAAGTTTTGTGCCGGCTCCCAGATTTACGTAATTTCCCAGAATGCTATCCCCGATATAGGCAAAATGGCCTGCTTTGGCGCCGTCCAGCATGATGGAGGTTTTAACCTCCGTGGCGTGACCGACGACACATCCATTCCCGATAAGGCAATTCCCCCGGATGTACGCACCTTGCCGAACTTCGGTATGATTCCCGATCACCGTCGGCCCCTTTACCAACGCCCCCGGTTCAATCACCGATCCTTTCCCTAACTGAACGGTCTCATCAAATATAACGGATCCTGCATAGAGAATGGATGCCCCTTCCAGTCGAATGCCTTCCCGGTAAACCTTCAGCGCTCCCTTAGCGATATCGCCGGACTCAATAACGAAACCGTCTTTGATGATCTCATCACCCCAGAGGACACAGGTCGCCGTCAGCATGTCCCCCCTCAACACGCCGACATTGGGTGACACCGTCTCTTTGATGTAGGATTTTAGATGACGAAATACGTCCCAAACGAATTCGACATCTTCGAAGAGATCCCTGTGTGCAAATGTTTTCAGATCAAAAAAATCATGAGGTTCAAGCATCTATTTTCCTCCGAATCTTCCAGGCGGGAGACCTCATCTTCCCTAACCCCGAATTCCCCGACTTTCAGAAGCCTTCTATGGCACGGGTCTTGTGTTTCGTATGGAATCGGCGGCAATTCGAATACAGATCGGTCTCTATCCTGCTCAATAAAAGAATTTTCATGATGCACAGACTCTACTCAACACAGAGATGGAAAGTCAAGTGGCCGCCGACACGCCGACTGGTCGGCTAATTCCGTAAGGGCACCCCTGAGTTTATGCTCTCCGCAGGGATTATTCTCTTGACGGCACGGCGAGGATTTTTCATATTGCGAACACGCGTTTTTCACAACGAACATGTTTTCACGCGTTATCTGAATCGGAAGAAAGTCGCTTCAATTCGAGGCGATTGTGTTCACCTCAGAGTTCCATGGACCGAGCCAACCTTAAGAAACCGCTGTGGATCAGCCATCGCGGTTATCACAATCGTGCCGTCGAAAACACATTCGAAGCGTTTCGGGCGGCGGTGGATCTGGGCTTTACCGCGTGTGAGACAGACCTGCGAATCACAAACGATGGTCACATTGTGCTCATTCATGACCCCACCCTGGTTCGGCTGGCGCATGACTCCAGGCGGGTGAGTGAGCTCTCACGTGCTCACCTGGAGAGGATTCGGTTTGCAGGCGGCGGGAAGCCTTTTTTTTTGGACGAACTGGTCCGGGAATTCGCCGGTACCAAGTGGACATTCGACATCAAACCGGAAAAGGGCCTCCAAACCATTCGGGCGATGGTGGATTGGACCCGGAGCCGAAGACTTGAGGCGTGGTTAAGTAACCAAGTGAAGTTTCTCCTTTGGCATAAAGACCACGAAGGATTTCTCAAGACGCTGTGGCCGGGAGCTGTATGTTACGCGAGGAAAGCGGAGTGCCGGCGGGCTGATTTGGCGGTTCTGATCGGGTTGCCCGGTCTGGGCGGAATACAACGGAATCGAACGTATGCCGTCCCGCCCAAACTTGCAGGGATCAAATTTTTTCGGAGCGTCATCGTCGACCGCTTTCATCGAGAGCAGGCTCGAACGGTGGCCTTTTTGCCAAAGACCCAACAGGACGCCCGGAGAGCAGTGGCGGCCGGCTTTGATGAAATATTGACCAATGGGCGGATGGTTGACTCGGATCTGAGCTGAATCACCCCTGCCACCCCAAAACGGTTCTCTTCAAAAGGTGCTTGAAAGCCCCCACCGATCCCTGTCGGACTTCTCAGTCCAGGGCTTTTTTTTTGAGATATATCGACAGAGAGAAACTCGTCCAGGATTCGAGCACAGGCTGTGCGTGTCCGCTGGGCTGATTCGGGTGCGGCACAGGTGTGTTTGCCTTGCCGGTTCGTTGAGGCTTTTTTTCACAATTGCATAATCTCACTCAGTTGTGAAGGGCGATGTTCGTGACCTAAAATGGATCTAACATTTTATTTTCATTGGATTTTATTGTTTATGATGGGTGTCGGTTCGGTCTCGCATAATTCTTGCATACATCAAGAAACACAGTGAGTGAGGCACAATGGAAAAGTTCCTAAGTATTCATGAGGTTCAGGATATTTTACAAGAGGACCAGCGGCAGCTCGAAAAAACGGTCACTGAGTTAAGAAGCAAGGAGACAACGAGGCTGTCATCAAGACAGCCAAAGCGAAAAGACCGTCGCGCACGGCGGACCGGCTCACAGAAATAGCCCAGAAATCTTGGTGCAACCAACAAGGCAGGGTCTTTCGGCGTTGCCTTTTTTTTGATATCTTCGCGACGGTCCATTCAAAAGCTTCGCGGGGTGCCGAAAACTTCAAGGATCGGCAAAAGCAGCCGCGCCCATAAATATCGAGTAAGAAGCGGTACCCATTCACTTTTAAGCGTCAATACGTTCGGCGCGCTTGAACTGAATCGGCCATATGTAAAGAACGGTCAAAGATTTGACGCACATCCGGCTTTCCGGTCGAATCCTTCCTACGTTTGTTTCTCAAAAACGTTTGAGCCGGCGCT
>JAWOGN010000130.1:0-4060 GCA_046496815.1 Desulfatiglandaceae bacterium | reverse complement strand
CTGCGACAGTCAAGCGGCTTATCGAGGATAACCTGATCGATTACATCGCAATGGACATCAAAACAGACCCATTTCACTATTCCCCGCTCTTCAAAGAAGACTGCAACCCAAAAAATATACTCTCATGTGTCGAAATCATTATGGATGCTTCTATCGGGTATGAATTCAGAACTACGTGCGTAAGGCCGATTATCAATTCAAAAACCGTCATCGATATCGTGAAAATAATCAAAGGTGCCCAGCTGTATGCGCTTCAACGGTTTCATCCGGGTCAGGTACTGGATCCCCGATATTTCAATTGCGCTGAGGCTACCTATAATGACTCCGAGATGATCAATCTAAAAACGTTGGCAGCGCCATGGGTTCAAGCGTGCATCGTCCGCTGATGGATTGCGGTTTGACTTAACTTATGGGATGCGTGGATTCCTCGCCGTCCGGCCCGTAAAGCATTTCTTCCAACCACGCCTTTAATTCTTCATTGATGGCATATACACCCTTCCGATGGCCCACAGATTCCATGAAACGAGCGCTTAATTCATTGGGCATATCTGTTACCGCCAGTTCTACCGCCGCCTGTGAGTTGCGTTGGATGAAATAAACCTTTGGAGGAATATCCCAGGTGTTTACGACAAAATAGCGAGAGAAATCGTTTTTCGAGCGAACCAAGTCTTTGCCGTGGCTCCAGTTATTTCCCCATTCCAGATACCGTGTGACTGCCTCCTCCGGGGTCATTTCCCAGTCGATTACGCTGGTAAGTTCCTTATGGTTTCGGATCTCCTCTAATCGCATCATTACACGTCTCCTTCTCAATCCTGATGGTTGCCCGCGCGTTTGACTATTTGTCCATGTCTACTGTGCGGCCGTCTCAAAGCAATCATCACGGCCCCCCAATCCCCTAATCGGGTTTTTCAAAACGCTCGTATTTAAAACTTAACCATGATGTGAAATTCGGCAAGTTCGAGATCGGCGCAAAAAACAAGGGGATAAGATCAGGACGTTTCCGGGTAAAATTGCCTTGAACGAGGCACAAATCGAGGATGCACCCTGTGCACTCTTTTGTTACGCCTCCTGAAGTATTTTCAACGAGACGCCCCTTACGATGTCAGCGGTCTTTTGCTTGTAGGCCAGCATATGAGGCGCTGAAAGATGATGATGGAGAGCCTTCGGACTGTCCCATTTCTCGATAATCGTGACGACGTTTTTGTCCAAAATCTGTGAAGGTAAGTCGGCGTCGATATCCAGCGCCGGAAAATACTCAACACACCCGGACTCTTTCCTGACATGCGGAAGATTGGCCTTGAATATATCAAGAAACTCTGAGACTTTCCCTTCCTTCACTCTTATGGATGCAATTACATGAATCATATCAATTCTCCCAATGGCAAACGATGTTAAAACTTGATGCATTTGCAAAAAATCGGAAATCATCATTTTCCCCGATCGTGGCTTCGCATCAGGTGTTACGAGTCGTCAGGATTTCGCCCCCGACTCCATGAGTTGCACGAAGGAAACGGGCATAGGGTATGCGGGGATAGTTGATTTCACGGCGACTTTGTTCACTGGATATGACCTCTTTTCTCCTTTTGTCTTGTAAAAATGTATTTAGATCTATAACATCTAAATTGATATAATTCAAACATGTTCCAAAACCTATCATCCGTCTTGGCACGGTCGGACTATTTGCCTTGAAAATGGAGTGTGAAGGGCCTTACCTCATTTTGTGAAGATGTCGAAGTAATCGATGAGAGTCTTTTGTCAAATTCATATGAAACCGCAGCACTCTGACCCTGGATGAAAAGATTTTGGTGAGTGGGTAAACAGAAGAGAGGAGGGATTCATCATGAAAGCACTCATTGTCTATTACTCTGCTTATGGGCATGTACATAAGATGGCGGAAGCAATTGCAGAGGGCGTCAGAGAAATCGACGGTGCGGAGACAGTTATGCGACGTGTGCCCGAAACGCTTCCTGAAGACGTGCTCCAGAAGATGGGAGCCCTTGAGGCGCAAAAATCGATGTCGCATGTGCCGATTTGTACCGTAGATGAGTTGACCTCTGCAGATGCAGTGATTTTCGGGACCCCGACGAGGTTCGGCAATATGTGCGGACAAATGCGTCAATTCTTGGATGCCACAGGACAGCTGTGGGCAAAGGGTGCGCTGGTCGGGAAGGTCGGAAGTGTGTTTACAAGCAGTGCGACACAACATGGAGGACAGGAATCCACCATTCTTTCATTTCACATCACGCTGCTTCACCATGGATTTGTTGTGGTTGGGCTGCCTTACGCTTTTCAAGGGCAGATGCGTATCGATGAGATCACCGGCGGGTCTCCATATGGTGCCTCCACCATCGCAGGGGGATCCGGCGAAAGGATGCCGAGTGGGAATGAGCTGGACGCCGCCCGTTTCCAAGGCAAACATGTGGCGACGATTGCTTCCAGGCTGACGAACTAGGACTCGTATGCGTAGTTTCAGGGTTTATGCGATCACAATGCGCTTTAACAAACTGTAGTCTAAATTTCCACCGCTCAAGATTACGCCAACCTTCCGGCCCGGGGCTGCCCAACGTCGGCTCAGAAGTGCCGCGACTCCCACTGCGCCGGAGCCTTCTACGACCAACCGGTGATGTTTCAACAGGAATCGAATGGCGGTACGGATTTCATCTTCCTCCACCAGGACCATTTGATCGATGAGACGGCGACCCAGTTGGAAGGTCAGTTCACTGATGCCGCCCTCCAGTCCCTCCGCAATGGTCTCCTTGGAGGGAAAGGTGGTGTAGGCAGTGTTTTCCTCCAGGGAGCGGGCCATCGCACAGGAAGCGGTGGACTGGCATCCGATCACATGAATGGCCGGGTTCAGGGTCTTCAGCACTGTCGCCACACCGCCGATCAGCCCACCGCCACCTACCGGAATCAATACTGCATCCAGGTCGGGGATATCATCCAGCATTTCCAGGCCAAGGGTGGCGTGTCCGGCCATAATCAGCGGATCATCAAAGGCCGAAATAAACGCACGCCCTGATTTGCGGGCATCCTCAAGCGCCGCTTCATGGGCCTCGTCATAGACTTCACCTTCGATAATGACCTCGACCTGATAGGTTCGAATCGCTTGTAATTTGTTTTTAGGTATGATTTCGGGTACGTATATTCGTCCGGGGATGCCGAACTGCGTTGCAGCAAACCCGACTCCCTGGGCATGGTTGCCGGCTGAGGCGGTAACAATGCCCCGGCTTTTTTCCGCGGCATCCAGCAAAGCGACCTTATGATAGGCTCCCCGCAGTTTGAATGAGCCGGTTCGCTGGAGGCATTCGGCTTTGAGATAGATTTGCGTATCCGTCCGATCGGTCAGAACATCGGAGCGATCGAAGGGGGTGTTCCGAGCAATGCCATGCAGGTGTCGGCGCGCGCGGAGAACATGGATTAACTGCAAAGCAGTCATGTCACAGTTCCTCAGGCATTTTTCCGAGATGATACCGCCTCCGGAACTGTATGGTTTTGAGGACACGTAAGGATGTCGGTGGTCCACGGAAGTCGGTCTCCGATTGGAAACCGACACGGCCGCGTCTGCTTTTACACATGATTTCTCAGGTGCAACGCAAGGGGGTGGGGGTTCAGATAGGTCTGTTTATCAAGGTAAGGCTGCTCGTATTTTCTGACATAGTGGTTAAATAGAGTAACAGGGACAATGAGGGGGATGTCTTCATCGTGATAGGACCGAATGATTTCCAGCAGCTCCTGTTTTTCGTCAGCCGACAAGTGTTTTTTGAAATACCCCATCATGTGCTGAAGCACGTTGACATTTTTCTTGACGGTTGTTTTCAATTTGAGCGCTTCCATGAGAAGGGTTTCGTATGCTTTGTGGAGTTCCTTGATCGAGTACTTTTTCCCACCGGCCACGAGCTTCCCCATGGCGCCGCAGTGCTTCGGACTGTGAGAGAGTATCAAAAGCTTGTTTCGAGTGTGAAAGTCCACAAGCATGCCGAGACTTCTGCTCTTTGCCTGTAGCTCGCGCCATTTTTTGAGGGTAAAAATTCGCTCGATGAAGTTTTCTCTCAATTTGGCA
>JAWOGN010000338.1:0-8531 GCA_046496815.1 Desulfatiglandaceae bacterium | reverse complement strand
CGGGGTGGATGCCAAACTCGGCTCGGTCACCAGCCGGTTCGAGCTTTTTCACGAGTGGAAACGTCTGGCCGAGGATCAACCGGGCGTCGTGGCCATGGAGACGCTGCTCAAGGGGGTGTGCGCGAAAGCCAATTTGCCGGGGCGACTTCGACGCCATCAATATCGTCTATAAAAGCCTACCGCAGGACCGGGAACAGGCGGACATCACCGATATCATCCGCCAGCTGCATCAGGTCGTCGATGAGGCGATTGAGACACAGAACCAACCCGCTGTTGCTGAAGAGTCGCCACCATACGATATCAGCAAGATCGATTTCGACCGGTTGCGCCGGGAATTCGAGCGCAGCCCGGCCAAGCGTACCACCGTGCAGAATCTGAAAACCGCCATCGAACAACGCCTGCAACGTCTGCTCCAGCAGAATCCCTTGCGGACCGATTTCCAAAGGCATTACGAGGAGATCGTCGCCGAGTACAACCGCGAGAAGGATCGGGTGACCATCGAGAAGACCTTTGAAGCGCTTCTGCAGATCATGGGTGAGATGGACGATGAAGAGAGCCGCGCCGTGCGGGAAGGGCTCGATGAGGAAAGTCTCGCCGTATTCGACTTGCTGAGGAAGCCGGACCTGACATCCGGTGAAATCAAACGCATCAAGGCCGTGGCCGTCGATCTGCTCGAAACGCTCAAGGCGGAAAAACTGCGGATCAATCATTGGCGCGACAAGGAATCCACCCGGGACGCAGTCCGTCTGACGATTCAGGATTATCTCTGGAGCGAGCAAACCGGGTTGCCGGAAACCTATTCAGAGGAGGACGTGCGGGACAAGACAGAGGCGGTTTGCGTGCATGTGTTCCGGGCGTACCCAACGGTGCCGTCACCCTACTACGCCAGCATGGCGTCGTAGAGCGTAGCGAAGGAAGATATGAGCTTTAACCCGAGCTTCACCATCACCAACCGCATGACCCAGGCGATCACCCGCATCGAACGGGCGCGGGGCTTCTTGGAGGCGGCGCAGCTGTCCGCCGACTGGGTGCGCGAGGTGGGCGAACAGCCGCTGATCCGGGAGGCGCACCACACCACCCATATCGAAGGCACCCCGGGTCTATGAAGCTGATCGCGAGTCTGTGCCGGTAGAGGTGGAGCTGCCGCCTAGCCCCCGCAAGTACTGGACCCGGCGCGGCCTGGCGGAATGGCTGGTAGCGCGGTTGTCCGATTTAGCGAGGCATGGCCCATCATCTTCTGAACCCATCCCAAATTTTCCCCAGATGAAATCATCATGGTGGCGAAAGTGTGTCGGGTCTGAATCATGGGGCGATAGCCAAGTTTCGCCTTATTGAGGGCTTTTGACCGGGCATTTTTCCTCAATGTTTCCGCCTCTATTGGCTGATCATCAAAATTCAGGAAGACACACTTACTTCTTAATCGTGTCCTGGCTGCCTGATCTTTTAGTGCGTTATAGACCATTGGCAGCATTCCTTCTTGGATTTGGAAGATACCTTAGGATCTGTCCTTTCAATCTCAGCAGGTTTTCTATGAGTTTAGCGCCTTGAAAGGGTGCACTGAAGACTTTTGAAATCTCTTTGAGAAGGCCGCAAAGGATTAACTCATTCCGTGGAACGGCAGCGGGGGCTTACACTTCATTCCGGGACAGCCTGCCGGAGGGAGGCAAACCCCGGAGGAAAATCTTCTTCGCACCTGGCGTCTTCTCTGGAAGTCGTTGAGAACGCTGGACCGAAAGCGGGATAACAGACTTGACAAGTGGTTCAAAAAAGTACAAATACACCAGTGGGGAGGCGATTATGTGACAATCAACCCAAAGATCGGAGGTAAAATATGATTATTTCCTTGGTCAATCAAAAAGGTGGGACGGGGAAAACCACCATCGCCTTGAACCTGGCGTACGCGATTTCACAAAGGGGCCACAAGACGCTGCTCATCGATGCGGACCCGCAGGGAAGCAGCCTGCACTGGCAATCCGTTGCGGAAAACAATGCGTTTACCGTGGTCCGCCATCCCAAGGCAAATTTTCATAGCAATATCGCGAAAGTCTCGGAGCGCTATAAGATGGTTGTTATAGACGCGCCCCCCGGCACAGGCAGAATCAGCAAGTCGATTCTCTTGTGTTCCAATCTGGCCATTGTTCCCGTCGCACCGAGTCCGCTTGATATTTGGGCGAGCAAGGAAATCATTGACTTAATCAGAGAGATCAGGAAATACAACAAGAAACTGAGATCCAAACTGCTGATATCCAAGAAAATCGTCGGAACGACTATCGGTCGGGAAGTGAGAGAATTTTTGAAGCAATACAAAATGATGATTTTTGACAGTGAGATTTGCGAACGCATCGCGTATGTGCAGGCGATGACGGACGGTCTTTCCGTCCTGGAATATGCGCCAAACAGCGAAGCCGCAAATGAAATATTGAGTCTGACAAAGGAAATTGTTCGGTAGCTTTTGCAAGGCGCCGGGGCCTTTGGGACGACTCCCTCCGGAAATTCAACCGTCTATGCACGGCCCATGAAGGTGAGATCCGCCTATCAACATCGGGTCGGCCGTTTCCCCATGCCATTGGGCAGCAATGTTTTCAGGAATTAATCTGCAATTTTGGACTGGATTTCTCGGATTTTGGGATTGTTGAGGAGCTGCATAAACTTGGGATTGGAGAGAAGTGACGCAATGTCGCCTGTGTTTACGGCGTTGAGGATATCAGGATCCTTTAGGATTTCCTGAAACTCGGGATCATTCCCTAAGGCGAAAACAAGGTTCATCGTCTCTGGATCCCCCCGCATCAGTTCCTGGAGTCCGCGCAAATCGGATTTCGCAGGCGGGTCCACCGGGTTTATATTTTCCCTGCCGGTGATGAGGTTCGACCCGGGGCGAATCTCTTGAATATCGGATTCACGGATTTTTATGATGCCGAAGGCTGCCGACTCCACCGTGTAAACGCCGTCCGCAAAAGATTTGATTTCTCCGTAAATGATACTCCCGTCAGATAAAGAAATTCTGCTGTGCTCCCCGGCGAATGCCTGCGCGGACAAGACGCAGACCATCAAGAGAACAAAAAGACGTATGGGTTTCATGACCTCATCCTGTGTAGCATACGTGTTGCAGCCTTCTCAAACGGATCTCAACGGCCCCCATTCCGCTCCCGGGGTGTTTCGATGCGCTAAATGGAGACCGGGTTTGGTTTTCTTTATCGCCCATTGGCGTATTTCCGTTAGATTGGATCTATAAATAGGTTCGCGCGCCCACAAAGCGGTTTTTGAAATACGCGTTCGAAAGGGATGTCACGTGAATTCTTTTTCCATTACCGGGTGCATGGATGAACCTTCCCTCGCCCACGTAGATCCCCACATGAGAAATTCGACTTCCTTTGGCGGTGGCGAAAAAGACGAGATCCGCTTTTGACATTTGCGCTGAATCCACGGGAGAACCGGCATCCCATTGGGCCATGGACGATCTCGGAAGATTCAAGCCGTTCAGCTGGTAAACGGCCATGGTGAGACCACTGCAATCAAAGCCCGCTTCGCGAGAGGACCCCCCCCATGTATACGGAACACCGATGAATCTTTTTGCGCTTCCCACAATCTTTTCTCGAAGCACCGTTTTATTGGTTCCGAGGCGTTCTGTCCGGGGATAGTCTTTCGGTCCCACGATATAGTAGGTGTCAATGATGCCGGCTGTTCGTAAGGCCTCCGCCCTGGTAAGTGCCGTTTCTCTTGACGGCAGGTTTCCAAACCGGACCTTATAAAGGCCGGTGCTGTGAACAAAATAAAATGCGTCGAGACCCCGGTCCCGTAACGTTTCCGTGAGCCGAACCGCATGCGTCAGGTTTGAAAACGCCCCCACCTGAATGGCATAACCGATTTCGGCAAGCGTTTTTTTCTCAGGTATTGGGTGCGTACCGGGAACGACATGGCCTCCGCCCCCACACCGGGTCGTTACCAGGAGCAAAAGACAAACGATCCGCAACCTTTTTTGAACATACCTTGAATATAAAATTGAGGCTCGCGTCATCTTTGAAAGCATTTTTAAGTTAAATCCGGGCGATTTCAAGCCCATTATATCAAAAGAAGCGGGTCGAGGCAATCCCCGGGTGTTTACATGCCCGGGCAGCGATCCTCCAGTTTGAGGTAAGTTGAGAGAACTCCGACGGTCCGACGGTCCTATCGCTTTGACAGCGCCGGTGAGATGTTCTATGAGATGGTTGAAACGGGAAAATGAAAACGAAAGCATCCGCGTAAGCGTTCACAGGTTCAGGGTTTCCCGATGAAATCGGGATTCAGGGTTAAGGACAAAGAAGGGATTGAGGACCCGAAATCGTCGTTAAAAATGCTCATTTTCCCAAGTAATTGCCAATCTAGTTCCAAATTTTGGATGAGGCCTGACAAAGCTGACGCTTTTCTCATAAATACCTAACCCAAATGCACTCCGTGGACCAGAATTGAACCTTGAACCCCTGAACCTTTGAACCCGTGAACGGTTACGCATCCGCTTTGGGGGGAAATGAAATGACAGATTACACCCGGGCATCCGAGGCCGGCGTTGAAAAACCTGAAAACGTGCGTTTACTCACATTCCCGGCGAGAAACCACACGCCGGTGATTGCGTGGGAGTACCCTGAATTTCAATCCCTTTGCCCCGTTTCGGAACGGCCTGACCAGGGTGTGGTTAGAATCCGCTACCAACCCAAGCACAAGATCCTGGAAAGCAAATCCGTCCGGGACTATCTGATCAGGTGGCGGAACAAAAAAAATTGGCAGGAGTATATCACGGAGGAAATTGCCGGTCTGCTCTATGAGACCTGTGAACCCGACTGGCTGACAGTGGACATCCAATGGTCTTCGAGAGGAGGAATCCTGGCGAAGACGACCTCCCACCGGGGCAAGCGGCCGCCGTCTCTTTGATATCCAGGCCCCTTATCGGTCCCTGAGCATTGATCCGGCTTCATTCAGAGGCTGCAAATCCGGTTTTTTTCTCGGGTGTAGGGCAGGGGTTGAGTCGACAGGCACCCGGGTCGTCGCGTATACGCGGGGGAGCCCGTTCGGAAAGGATAGGCATTCACATGCGGGACAATCGGATCGAACTCAAACCGGACATGCCGGGGTTTGATCATTTTTTCGGCGTCTGGGTTTTGCAGGAAAAATTCAATCTGCTCGTCGATGCGGGCCCTGCGAATTCGGTTTCTCGACTGCTGGATTCTTTGGCTGCGCTGGGAGTGGAAACCCTAGACTATGTTCTGCTCACGCACATCCACATTGATCATTGCGGCGGTTTGGGCCGACTGCTCGACCGGTATCCGATGGCAAAAGCAATCTGCCACGAAAGTTCCATCCCGCATCTCATGAACCCTTCAACGCTTTGGGAAGCCAGTTTGAAGATACTCGGGGATATTGCGAAAGGATATGGCCCTCCCCGGGCCATTGGGAGAGAGAAGTTGATTCCCCACACCCGGGTCAGCGTGAAGGGGCTTGAAGTCATCGAGACCCCGGGTCATTCCGCCCATCATCTGAGTTTTAACTGCCGGAATCGCATTTTTGCCGGCGAGGCGGCGGGAAACTACCTGATCGTCAAGGATGAGGCATATCTCCGGCCGGCCACACCGCCGAAATTTCTATTGGATGTGTTTATAAGGAGCATTGATAAACTGCTCGAATTGGAAGATCAGCCCATCTGCTACGCACATTTCGATAGCGGAGAAAGCTCCCATCTGCTGCTCAATCGGTTTAAGGACCAGTTGATGGTGTGGAAAAAAACCATTCGCGCGCAAATGCAAGCGGGTGAAGCGGACCTTTTGAACCGGTGCATCCATGCGTTGCTGGAAAGCGATGCGAATTTGAATGCCTTTCACTCGCTTGATCCGTCCACTCGGAAGCGGGAGCGGTTTTTTTTGAAGAATTCAATTAAAGGATTTCTTGGTTTTCTTCGTGATTAGAGCGTGTCCATCCAGAAATGAGATATTTTTGGATGGAGCTTTCAGCGGACAGCCTTCCGGATTGTTGGGTCGGAACCGGTTCGCCGAATGTGAAGCCGAGTCGGCGAATTCAATTTGTTGTGCGCCCGAAGGATGACGGTTCCCGGCTTAGGATTCCGATCCGTATTGAAAAATATGGAAAGCGCCTTAAATACAGATTATACAGCGTGCATAAAGCAAAAATATATCTTGCCAAGGTTGAGCGGTTCAGGGTTCAACGCTCAGGGTTAAGGACAAAGAAGGGATTGAGGACCCGAAATCGTCGTTAAAAATGCTCATTTTCCCAAGTAATTGCCAATTTAGTTTCAAATTTTGGATTCGGCCTGACAAAGCTGACGCTTTTCTCATAAATACGTAACCCAAATGCACTCCGTGGACGAAAATTGAACCTTGCACCCCTGAACCTTTGAACCCGTGAACGGTTACCAAATTTTTAACACCATATAAACTTGGAATGAACTCAATTAAAATGATGAAAACAAATGATTATTTGGAAAAAGTAAACTTTAGGACCCTTCTGGAAGCCGATGGAAACGAAGGCCTTCAAGAAAGACTGAATATCCTCGATGTCTTTTTGGAAACAGATGAACACATCACCCTTGAACGCTTGTACAGGCTCCTGAGGGATAGAGGGTACGATTACGAGCCGGAATTCGTTCGTCAAAGCATGAACCGGATGGTGGATCTCGGGTTTGCTCAGAAAAAGCAATTTGAGGGGCAACCGATCCGGTATGAACATCGGCATCTTGGCAGGCACCATGATCATCTCATTTGTACCAAGTGCGGAAAGATTGTTGAATTTTCCGATGAGGGCTTAGAAGCGCTGCAGATAAGGATCGCGGCAATGCAGGGCTTTCATATGCTGCAGCACAAAATGGAGATCTACGGCCTTTGCGCAGAATGCCGCGCCCAAAGAAGACCGCTGATGCCGCTTACCCTGGCCAAACCGGGAGAGACGGTCATTGTTCGGGAAATGCTCGGGGGGCATTCAGCCCGCGTTCGATTGTCGGATATGGGGTTGCGACTCCATGATCATATTGAGATCATAAACAATAGCGGGGTGGGACGACTCATTTTGGCCAAGGATTGCACGCGGCTCGCCATCGGAAGAGGAATCGCCCAAAAGATCATGGTTTCGCTGCCCAAAGACCCTGTGGACAAGCCGTGCGGAAAATAGCCTCGATAAGGCCGGCACTTCTTTTACGCGAGTTTCTGCAACATGCTGCGAAGCCGGTCCCGAATGACCCGGATGCGCGTCTCCAGCCTCCCTCGCTGCGTGTAACGCCGTCGTTCGTGTGGGGTGAGCGCATGCGGGGCATACCGAAACTTCAGCTTGATCACAGCCAACTGATCATCCAGGACAAATCTGCGATAGATGCGGTTTAAAGGGAAAAAAGCGAATTCTTTTTCGGAAATCGACGCGCCCCAGTCGATAAGGTAGGGAAGGCCGTCATGGCCCACCAGCACATTGGTCGCTTTTTTGAGATCGCAGTGTGCGAGGCCGTGTCTGTGAAGCCCGTCAACCAAATCCTTCAAGGCATCAAAAAAAGTGGGGGGTATCTGCATTTCCCGCGTCACCTTTTTCAGGTCTCGACCCGGGATATGTTCCAATACGAGAGCGAGCCCGTCAACGACCCGATAGGGAGTCGGGACGCCTTTCAGCGCTTTGAGTTTCCTGTAGGCCTTGCACTCCCTCCACACCAGGAAACGACCGGCCGTATTTCGAAAGAAGAACTTGTTTGCGCTATAGTCCTTGACCACCGCGCGGACGCCGGCTTCTTCAACCCCCCAGATTGCGGGTCTCGTGTTGGAGGGTTCCCGCAAAACAGCGGCATTCATCTTGGGTAAATCGGAAAGCTTGAGAGAATCAAACATAAAAACCCACCCAACCCCCCCCGGGAGATGCACGGCGCTCAGCGACACGATTCAAGGCCCTCCACACGTCGGATTCATCCGGATCCCGGTCCGACACGCAACTCGGCCGAACCGGCTCCGGATAGAGATCCCCACCATTTGCTGAGGGGACTTTCAGTCGGGTCTCGCTGAAAGCGGCTAGCCTTGCATCAGCGCGATAATCAGGGAGTTTATTTTTTGCCGGGCATCATTGAAAACGCCTGAAAGATTCAGGGAGTGATTGGCGAATATGCTGTCAGGGTCCCCGTTGAAAACAATCAGCGGCTCGAAATAGCATCTTTCCAAATTCTCAAGAATCTTGTCTACCAGCGTCACGGAGTTCTTGTCGATCAATACATCCATGAAATCCACGCGTATGGCCTTGAAGGATTCAAAAAGTGCATAAGCAATTCCCTGCGCATAATAGAAGTTATTGTCGATCTCGTACCAGGGAATGTCGATATCAACGACCGTGCGACTTGCAGAACCGCCCGCGCCCGTTTCGTCGAGCGCAAGGGATGTGTCGATATCGTGAGGCGCGTTCATGAGTCGCGTGTTCGCCCCCCCCATGAGCGACACATATTGGCTCAGGAGTTCCACCAGGTTGTCGGCCCGCGGATAGAAGTTTGATTTCCCCGCCAGAAGGTTTTCATAGAAAGCCTCGAG
>JAWOGN010000371.1:0-5812 GCA_046496815.1 Desulfatiglandaceae bacterium | reverse complement strand
ACCAGATCTGACACAGGAACAACGTTGAATTCGCTATTGATTTTAGGACAATATTCCCCCAATACCTCGAGCGTTTCCTTGTGGGGATGCCCGATTCCTATCACATCGCCCGAATGCCTCGCAATACTCAGGAGACGATCAATCTGCATTCTGATCGCCTCTTTCGACAGATCATTGTCCAGAAACACGCTTCTGCCTGCGGCAGGCAGCCCTATCTTTCTCGCCAATTTCACTCCAACCGACCGTGAGGTCGTCAGGCTGTCGACAAAAAACAGATTTCTCTTTTTCAGATGTTTCAATATCACCAGCATCTTCTCCGCATTTTCCGTAAAAGAGGAACCCATGTGGTTGTTTACGCCTCTGACTTGATCGATTTCCGCCAGATCTCGATCCAAAGTCTGCCGGAGCTCACACGCATTCATCGACAGGAACAAAGCGCCCGGACCTGGGCTCACGGAGGGGTAGTTCTTAGGTTCCATCGGCAAATGCAGAATAAGCTCACACGCAGCCTTATTTGCTTCCTTTACAATACGCTTCGTAAAAGGAGCTGATGGGAGAACCGAAAAACTCAGCGGCAAATCCATCTGAATAAATCCGCGCGCCATCCTCGGATCATAACCCAGGTCGTCAATAATGATTGCAAGCTTTGATCTCTTATCCTGTACCTCCTTCGGCCGTCGATCAAAAGTCAGATCAATTCTATGCGTGTAGTAGTCTTCTGCAAAAACATGACAAATTGATCGACCATCCGGTGTCGTTTCATTCCGGAGCCGCACTTTTGCGCCCAAAGCGGTCAGACTATCCCCGATGGTAATTTCAAGGTGCTGCGCAGACTGTGAATCGCGGCATTTGATCAGAAGCTCGGTGAAGTCCCAGAAATGGCCATTCTTGTTTCTAGGCTGGATGTTTAAGAAAAAAATATCCTTTTCTTGTATGCCGCCCCGGTATAAAGATTCATAGATTGAAAAATCAATGTTCCGTATTGTGGTATGGAGGCTGTTCGTTGAGGAATAAATCTCCTCGTAAACGGGCTGCGAAAGGCCGATGGTCCTTCTTGAAACGTAAAGATTCAAACCGAATAGGAGGGTAATCACCAGAAATATCGGCAATATAATCAGAAAGCGTGTCGGAATGAGTTTCCTCTTTTTATCACTTCCCTTCCTTTTCTTTTTTCTCATTCATGAACCGCCTGTTGTGTAAGGGTCGCAACATCGGGTTGTGGCTGTGAACGCCGGTTCAATAAATCCCGAATAGGATCAGTTATCGCCTTCAATTCGCGAAAAAATGCGCCAGGACTTGAGCAACTCTACCGCATGACGAACCTGATTATCGTTTTCGAGCAGCACTCTCACCTGCCGATCCTGCTCTGTTTCTTCATATGTTTCAACGCCCGGCTCACTGTCTTTTGCCTCATTCGGCATGTGACCTTCCAAATCCTCTTCTCTGAAAAACTTGCGATCAGGCGTGTCCTTTTTATCTACAGGCGGTATAAAAGTAAGTTCGATATCCGGTGTAATACCCTTCAACTGTATGGATTTTCCGCTCGGTGTGTAGTATCGGGCAGTCGTCAGACGCAGGCCGGACCCATCTGATAAAGGTAGAATTGTTTGAACCGAGCCCTTTCCGAAGCTTCTTGTTCCAAGTACCAATCCTCTTTTGTTATCCTGGAGCGCTCCCGCCACAATTTCAGCGGCACTCGCCGTACCGCCGTTAATGAGGACGATGATCGGATATTTTCTTGATACTCTATTTTTGTGTGCTGAGGCTGTAATGTCCTGTGAACTGACTCTTCCTTTTGTAGTGACGATCAACCCGGAATCCAAGAATAAGTCTGAGACCTCTATCGCTTGAGACAAAAGTCCTCCCGGATTGTTCCTCAAGTCCAGGACCAAGCCTTTGATATCATGCGTTCCCTCCAGGTCCTCGAGGGCCGATGAAAGGTCATGAGATGTTTTACTCTGAAAGTTCGAAATTCGGAGGTAGCAGATCTCAGGAGTTAAGAAATGGTGCCTCACACTGATAAGGGGGATCACACCGCGCGTGATTGAAAACTCCAAGGGTTTGTCCTCACCCGGTCTCATAATCGTCAGGTTGACTTTTGTTCCTTTCGGCCCCCTGATTTTCTTAACGGCCTCCAGCAGGGACATGTCTTTTGTCTTTGCATCTTCAATCCTTATGATTTGGTCCCCGGCTTTCATTCCCGCATTATAGGCGGGTGTGCCTTCGATAGGGGATACGACTGTCAAAATATCATCCTTGACGGTTATTTCGACCCCGATACCCGTAAAACTGCCCTTTGTCTCCAACATCAACTCCTGATGTTCCTCCTTTGTCATAAAAGAGGAGTGGGGATCCAGGTTCTGAACCATCCCCTTGATGGCCCCATAAATCAGCTCATGCGAGTCCTGCGGCTCTACATAGCTCTTTTCTATCTGTCTCAATACTTCAGTAAAGATCTCAATATTCTTGTATACTTTCTCAGTATCCGCGTTAACCGCTCTGCCGCTCCCATTCAGAAAAAGCGCCCCTCCTAGACACAGGGAAATCAAAACGGCAACCAAAGCATATCTTTTTTTGGAAACTGACATCTGCTTACTCCTCAAATATTGTTGGATCGCATCAAACAAAAATTTCACGCTACCATGCCGCGGAAATCATTTCATTTGGCGCGGGAAACGGATTCAGACCGTCCAACCCAGGCTGTACGGGCTCTCCATATGCTGGGAAATCCCACTTAGCTCAGACCGTTCGCTCATCCCAGAGGGCGCGAATGGAATTGCGCTCGATTTGAATTTTCGACCTCCATTGTCAATCATCGGTAAACGCAACAAAATCTTTAGTAGATTCGCCCGGTAATGACAACCAAAAAAAAGTATGAATTTAGCGCTTTGAAATTGTGCGGTGCGCGCCGTTGCCCGGCAGTTTCGGTCTCTGCCACGTGCCGAATACCGAACCCTTCAGCGAGTCTTCAGCCAGCTCAATGGGTCCAGGATCTTTTCCCCTTCTCTGATTTCAAAGTAGAGCCTCGCGTGCTGAGAAGTTCCGTTGCTCCCCACGGACCCAATAATCTCCCCCGTCTCAACGGCCTCCCCTGCCTCCTTTTTCCTACGTGAGAATTGTGCGGATATGGTAAAAAACCGGGACCCATGATTGATGATTACAACTTCCCCGTAGCCCTTAAGCCTTCCGGAGAAATCAACCCTTCCGGGAAAGATAGCCCTTACTTCTGCCGGGGACTCACTCTCGATAAAGATACCTTTATGACTACTTCGTCGCGTGGCGTCCGAAAGATTATCTGCCTTGATAATTCTTCCTTCCATAGGAAAAGACAGTCGGCCTTTGGAATCCTCGAAACGAGAGAATTTCGTGGATTCGGAAGCATGCTGTTTTTCTAGGGTCAAAAGCGTCCGTCGAAGGTCCTGAGCTGCGAGCGCCAGCTCTTTCACCGCTGTCTCATAGAATTCCTTTTCTTTATGGACTTTTATGAGGCGAATGACTTGATTTTCAAGTTCGCTTTCAATGGAGGCGAGACGAACTTTGTCTTTTTCGTAATTTGAACCCTTATCATGAAGTTGTTGTTTTAGGCGAGACACGTCAATCTCCCTTTTTCGTTTCACTTCCGTCAGACCATGAAGCATGCTTTGGTCATCCTGCGTAATCGCTTTAAGATAGGTTACGCGTTGCCGGAACTGGTTGAGATCTTTAGCGCTTGCCAGGATCTTCACATAGCCTTTCCTGGCATATTTGTACAACGCGACCAGCCGTTGCGAAATTTGGTTTTCCGCATGCCTCAATGACACGGCTGCGTCTGTAAGTTGCGCTTCCAGCTTTTCCATTTCGATCTTTTCGCGTTCAATCTTTTCCCTCAACACATCGACAGACCGTCTCGCCTCCGCGACTTTCTGCTCGAGATCAGACACTTGGGTTAATAACCCCTTTTCCTGGGAATCGAATGCCTGGAGTTTTTCCTTTTCCCGTGAAAGCGTAGATTCGATTTCCTCTATTTTTTCCTGCTTGTCTTTGACGGAAGGGCTCGCAGTGGCTCCGGTTGCCGAAGAAAGAGCTCCGGAGAACAAAAGGCCGAGGATAAGCAGATGCTTGGTGAATTCGGAGAAGCGTTTCGTTGTCATATGTCGAAAAAGCGACCCACGGCGATGAAGCATCCCAGCAACCCCAACGCCAAGCTTACGAGTACGATTGAGAGCGAGTAGGCATAAGACAGAAAGGTAAAGTCCAGCCCCGCAAAACCCAGCAAGTGCATCTTTTTCGTTGCGAGCAGAAAATAACCCAGATAAAGCAATCCGATTGCAAAAATGCCGCTCAGAATCCCCTGAATTGCGCCTTCCAGCAAGAAAGGAATTTTGACGAACCAGTCGGTAGCACCGACCATTTTGAGTATTTCAATCTCTTCTCGTCGCGAATAGATCGTCAGTTTGATCGTATTCGTCACGATGAAAACGATACCCAAACAAAGCAGTCCTCCCACAACAATGCCGATGAGCTTTATGATGTCCATCAGCCCTTTGAACCGATGCAGCCATTCATCGCTGAACTGAACCTCTGAGATACCATCCATTTTTTCAAGCGTTTGCTTGATGGTATGGAGATCTACCTGCTGAGCCTCCGTATGCGAAAAAATAACTTCAAATGAAGCTGGAAGCGGATTGTGCGACAGGCCATCCAAAACCCCTGCCTGGGAACCGAGAGCGCGTTTCAAATCCAGCAAGGCCTGCCGTTTGGAAACAAAACGCTCTATTTCGGCTGCCGGCAGATCTTGAATGACGGCGGCGATTTCATCCCTTCCGGTTTCGTCGACCTCATCCTGCAGGTAAACGGACATGGAGATTGCATGCCCCCAACCCTCGATCCAATTATTCAAATTCCCAAAGAGGAGCAGGAAGGTACTAAAAATCAGCAGAGAAACGACCATTGTTCCCACACCGATGGCGTGCACGCCCCGATTGCTCAAAATACCGCGCATCGCCTGTTTCACAAAATAGGGCAGCAGTCTCGGTGTCATCAGGCCTCGGCGATTCTTCCGTCGTGCAACAAAACCGTCCGTTGGGCCGTGTCCTGGAGCAGTTCTCTGCTGTGGGTGGCCACAATGACGGTCGTGCCTTTCATATGGATGCTCCTGAAGAGAATCATGATGTCCTCTGTAAGATCTGAATCCAAGTTGCCGGTGGGTTCGTCGGCGAGAAGAATGAGAGGGTCCTTCACGATGGCCCGTGCAATGGCGACTCTTTGTTGTTCCCCGCCCGAAAGTTGGAGCGGATATGCTTTCTCTTTTCCGGCCAATCCAACCAACTTGAGGGTCTGACGGGTTTTTTGTCGAATCATAGAAGTGCGCTCGCCGGTTACTTCAAGAGCAAGGGCTACATTTTCAAAAACGGACTTTTTGGGCAGGAGTTTGAAGTCCTGGAATACAAAACCAATCCTCCGGCGAAGCAGATCCAGTTTTGACCGGCTGACACGACTCAAGTTTACGCCATGGATGACGATATGCCCGCTCGTAGGCCTTTCCACACCGAACACCAACCTGAGCAGGGTTGTCTTGCCGGCGCCGCTTGGCCCCGTGACAAAAACAAATTCACCTTCATGCACCCTAAGATTCAGATCTCTGATGGCGGTATTGGGACCGAAATTTTTAAATAGACGATATATCTGAATCATGTTGAAAGCTTCGGTGAACTCAATAGGTTCCAAGGGCGCGTTTCAAACTCGCCTTGGCCAATTGGTGATTGTAAAGGGCTCTAAAATAGTTCACCCTTGCCCGACTGAGCAGAGTTTGTGCATCAAGCACCTCGGTAAT
>JAWOGN010000359.1:0-9255 GCA_046496815.1 Desulfatiglandaceae bacterium | reverse complement strand
CAGCCCTATGCGTTTTTCCCGCTGGGGTCCCGGAGAGAGTCGTTTGTGGGAACCGCAAAATCAAGACTCTCTTCGATGAAAATGTTTATGGATGAGAAGACCGTCGTCTCCAGATGGGTGTAAATACAAACCCACCGTCTATTTGTGAATGCGAGTTCCCATGCCACGCGGAGTAAATTTATGAAGGAATTTCAAAGGCATATCCCCATCCGCTTCACCCTCAACGGATCGCAAGTGGCGGTCGAGGTGGAGGCGAGTGAAACCGCCCTCGATACAATCCGAGAGCGGTTGCGGCTTAAGGGCACAAAGCAAGGGTGCGGGATTGGGGAGTGCGGCGCGTGCACCATCGTGGTGGACGGGATGGCGGTGAACGCCTGCCTCATGCTCGGCGCGCAGCTCGACGGAAAGGAAGTGCGCACCGTGGAAGGGCTCACTGCGATGGGCGACCTGACCGCGCTTCAGCAGGCATTTTTGGATCATCATGCCGTTCAATGCGGATTTTGCACGCCCGGCATTTTGATGAGCACGCAGGCGCTCTTTGATGAAAATCCAAAGCCAACCCATGCAGACATCGTGAAAGCCATCTCAGGAAACCTTTGCCGGTGCACCGGATATGGACATATCGTTGCTGCCATTGAAGACGCGGCGAATCGGCTCGCCGGGGAGAGAGGGTGATGCGGCCGAACATCGGATATGTGAGACCGGACACCCTGGATGCGGCGCTCGACTTTCTGCAAGGCCACGCCGGAGAGACGGCGGTTGTGGCCGGCGGCACCGATGTAATGGTCGATCTGCGATCCGGCACCTTAAGAAAACGTTGTCTCCTGGACGTCAGCCGTTTATCCGAACTCAAGGGGATCGAGCTGACGGGTGATGAACTGCGGGTGGGTGCCGGGGTGACGTTGTCCGAAATTTATGCTTCGCAGACTTTAGCTCGGTTTGCTCCGGCGCTCCAGAGAAGCGCATTCACCTTTGCAAGCAAACAAATTAGAAATGTGGCCACCATCGGAGGGAATGTGGCGCACTGTTCGCCGTGTGGCGACACGGTTCCCCCGCTCATCATCCATGAGGCGAAAGTCGCTCTGAGAAGCCCCACGGGTGAGAGAATCATTCCCGTCGACGAATTGCCCACAGGGCCTTATGTAGGTTCCATCGGTGCGGATGAGATTATTACCCACTTTCTTCTCAAGCCGGAAGAAGGCATGTTCGCTGATTTTCAAAAGATCGGCAGAAGGCGAGAACTGGCCATCGCACGGATCAGCATCGCAGTGATGGCGGAAAAGGATGCGGCGGGCAAAATCGCCTTCATCCGTCTGGCATTGGGGTCCAGCACCCCCACACCTCGAAGAATGACCGCGGTGGAAGGGTTCCTTTTGGGAAAGCGCCCTTCCGCAGCCCTCTTTTGGGAAGCGGGCAGGGTGCTCGCGTCGAAGATGATCGAGATTACCGGTCGCAGACCGTCTACGGTGTATAAAGAAAATGCGGTTCAAGGGCTTTTGATGCGACTTCTTTACCCGATGGTTGAAAATGGAAAAACGCTATAAAACGGTCGGCAAGAATATCCCGCGGATCGGTGCGATCGAGCGGCTGAAGGGCGCTCCCTTGTTCTGCGCGGATTTGGACATGGTGCAACCCCTGGCCCTCAAAGCACTGCGCAGCGCCAAAGCGCACGCGCGAATCGTGAAAATCGACACGAGCGAAGCGGTTCGGCTGGAAGGCGTTGTCCGAATTTTTACTGCGGAGGATGTGCCCGGCAAGAACCTCATCGGCCTGATCAACAAGGATCAGCCACTTCTGACGCCGGATAAGGTGCGTTTCGTCGGAGACCCCGTTGCGCTGGTGGCGGCCGAAACCGAGGATGCTGCTGAAAAGGCGGTACGGCGGATCGACGTGGTTTATGAGGAGCTGCCGGCGGTTTTCGATCCGGAAGCGGCCATCAAAGAGGGCGCGCTGCGTATTCATGAAAAAGGAAACCTTTTGTTCACGCGTCGGGTTCGAAAAGGGGATGTGGAGAAGGCCTTTGGCAAGTGTCGGGTCGTGATAGAAAGAACGTATCAAACTTCCGCATTGGAACATGCCTATTTGGAACCGGATGCGGGAATGGGCACCGTGGATGAGGAGGGGACCCTTGTCATTTATGCCTCCACCCAGAACCCCCATTATGATCACAAGGAAGTCGTGAGCCTTCTGGGCCTTGAAGATGCGCAGGTGCGCGTTATTCAGGCCGCCACCGGCGGCGGCTTCGGGTCCAAGTTGGACCTCAATGTCCAGGGCTACATCGGTTTGGCCCTCTATCACCTGAGAAGACCGGTGCGGTATGTCTACACCCGGGAAGAAGCATTTGTGGCCACGGCCAAGCGGCATCCCCTCACCATAACGATGAAAACGGGCGCCGACGGCCAGGGGAAGCTCCTGGCTGTGAAATCCCGGATTGTGTGCGACACCGGTGCCTATGGGTCTTACGGCATCGCCGTGGCTTCGAGATCCGCCGTGCACGCCACCGGACCTTACGAAGTTGACAATGTAGAAGTGGATGCGCTCTGCGTGTATACCAATACCCCATTCTGCGGTGCCATGCGGGGCTTTGGCGTTCCGCAGGTGGCATTTGCCCATGAGTCCCAACTCGATCTTCTGGCAAAAGAACTCGGCATGGATCCCCTGGAGATACGACGCATCAACGCGTTCAAAAACGGCTCCCGGACGCCGACCGACCAGACGCTTTCTGCGAGTGTGGGCATCGATGAGTGCCTGGAGGCCGTTAGACCTTACTATGAATGGGCGAGACAAAACTGGAAAACCGATGAGAGGTCGCGGTTTGAAAAAAGGGGGGTCGGAATCGGAGCCATGTGGTACGGAATCGGCAACACGGGTGTCCAAAACCCTTCCACCGCCCGGATCGAGATGGATCCGGACGGCGCCGTGACACTTTATACCGGGTGTGCGGATATCGGGCAGGGATCCACGACGACCCTGACCCAAATCGCCGCGGAAACGCTTGGGATCAAGGCGGAAACGATCCGGCTGGTTGTGGCGGATACGAAATTTACGACCAACGCCGGGGCCACCTCCGCCAGTCGTCAAACCTATATCTCGGGCAACGCCGTCAAAGACGCAACGGATAAGCTGGCCGATGTGCTTTTGACCGAAGCGGTCAATGTGTTGAAAGTTCGCAAATCTTCATTGACGTTCGATAACGGGTTTGTCTTGAACTCGAAAGATCCAACGCAGAAAGTCTCTTTTTCGAGATTGGTAAGCCGAGCCCACAAGAAGGGAATCCCCTTGACTTGGCAGGGGTTTTTCGATCCGGAGACCGTCCCTCTGGATCCGGAGACCGGTCAAGGCGTGCCCTATGCCACGTACGCGTTCGCCTGTCACATGGCACAGGTGATCGTGGACACCTTGACAGGGGAGGTGCGTGTGGAGAAGGTCGTGGCGGCGCACGATGTGGGGAAGGCCATCTATCCGGAGGGGGTGAAGGGGCAGATTCGCGGGGGTGTTGCAATGGGCGTCGGGTTCGCCTTGATGGAAGAATACGTGCGCGGACAGACGGAATCCCTGAAAGACTACTTGATCCCCACCTGCGGAGATATGCCGGAGGTCATCCCCATCATTGTCGAATCCGAAGAACCATCGGGGCCTTTCGGGGCCAAGGGTGTGGGCGAACCGGCCCTGATCCCGACGGCCCCGGCCATTGTCAATGCGATCTCTGATGCCTTGGGAAAACGAATATACAGCTTGCCCGCAAACCTGGAGAGAGTCCTGGCGGCAAGCATCCAGTCAGGACATTTTGGTCCAAAAAAAGCTCAATAAAAATGAACATCGAACATCGAACATACAACATCCAACGTTGAATGGGAGAAGATGAAGAAACAGATATACGACCTGGAAGAAAGACTGCTCGAGTATTCGGTGCGAATCATAGAGATCGTTGAACAGCTACCAAATACCAGAGCAGGTAACCATGTTGCGGGCCAATTGTTAAGATCGGGAACTTCACCTTATCCAAACCATGGTGAAGCCCAGGCAGCGGAGTCCCCAAGAGACTTTATCCATAAGCTTCATATCTCATTAAAGGAACTTCGGGAAACCCAGAGATGGTTAAGACTTATTCAGCGTGTACCACTAATTAAGAAGAATGAACTGATAAGTGATATTTTACAGGAAACAGAAGAATTAATAAAAATTTTCGTTACAAGTATCAAAACGGCTGAAAAGAAACGGAAATAATCGTCACACGACCTGGAGGCTCTCGACAGGTTGAATGTTCTGTATGGTGTTTTTTTCATTCGATGTTGGGCGTTGGATGTTCGATGTTCGACGTTTAACTTTCAAAACAAACCCTTATGAGATAAATGCAACCTTTGAATGTTTAAAATAGGGAGGGATAGTCATGCCAAAAACGTTACTTAAGAATATCGGCACGCTCGTCAGCGGCGATATTGAGGCTCCCATTCTACAAGCGGATGCGCTCTGGATCGATGGGGGTGTGATCAGGAAAGTAGGAAATTTACAGGATATGGATGAAAATGAGGCCCGGGTCATTATCGATTGCGCCGGAACCACGGTTACGCCCGGCCTCATTGATTCCCATTGTCACGTCATCTTGGGCGATTTCACCTCCAGACAAAATCAACTGGGGTTTCTGGAAAGCGAGGTCCATGGGGGCGTGACCACCATCATCTCAGCGGGCGAAGTTCATCTGCAGGGGAGGCCCAAGGATCCGGCCGGCACAAAGGCGCTGGCGATTTTGGCGGCCAAATCCTTCAATAATTTCAGGCCGGGTGGCTGCAAGGTCGTGGGGGGCGCGGTGATTCTGGAAAAAGGCCTGACCCAAGCGGACTTTGAAGAAATGGCACGGGAAGGTGTGCGGACCGTGGGAGAAATCGGATTGGGAAGCGTGAAAAACCCGGAAGACGCAGCGCCGATGGTGAAATGGGCAAAGAAAGTGGGTATGACCGTCATGATGCACACCGGTGGGACCTCTATTCCGGGAAGCAGTGTCGTAACAGCGGATATGGTGATCCGGACGGATCCGGACATTGTGTCCCATCTCAACGGCGGGCCCACGGCGGTCCCGATGGAGGAAGTGAAGAAACTGGTCTATGAGACCCGGTTGGCGCTTGAAATCGTGCATTGCGGAAACCCCCGGGTGACTGTGGAGGCCGGGAAAATGATTGTGGATGCGAACGCATTGGACCGAGTCATCATCGGAAACGACGCGCCCTCCGGTACGGGGGTTGTTCCCCTGGGGGTTTTGAGGGTGCTCAATCAGCTCGCCGGCCTTACGCCCATCAAACCGGAAGAGGCCCTGTGCATGGCGACGGGAAACACCGCACGGGTCCACAAATTGAACCGGGGTGTGATTGCCGAGGGAAGGGAAGCGGATCTGGTCATCATGGATTCGCCCATGGGTTCCGTGGGAAAGGATGCCCTGGCTGCCATTGCGGCGGGGGACAATCCCGGCGTGAGCATGGTCTTGGTGGACGGTGAAATCGTCGTTTCCAAGAGTCGGAATACGCCGCCACCCAAAACGGCGCCCACGGTTGTGAAGGAATGAAGTAAGAAAAGGTAAGAGGGTCGCGAGTGGGGAGTCTCAGGAGTGCCTTAAATGCAGGTTGACTTAGAAAAATGCATCGGCTGCGGATATTGCGTCAGGGATTGTCCGGTGGGTGCGGTTCACCTCGTGAAGAAAAAGGCGGTGATTGAAGAGAACTGCACCGACTGCGGCGCATGCATACGGGTTTGCGAGCAGGAAGCCCTGGCACGGGACGCAGCGCCGGCTGACGGGGCCCTGCAGTGTGCTGCGTGTCCCATTGGGTGTTGGATCAAGTCCGGGTATCTGGGCGCATGCCATCGATATAAAAATACCGGTGAAAAACTTGTGCGGGTAACTCCCCTCCATACCTATGATTCGGTTGCAGATGTCGTAAAGGAGGATTCTCCTGAGGCGATCCGGCGACCGTTGATTACCGCCATCGGCGCGGGAACGACCTATCCGGATTGCAAACCGGCACCGGCCATTGTCAGGGGCAGGAAGCATGATGTGGATGTGGTCACCGTGGTCACCGAGGCGCCGTTGAGCTACAGCAGCATTCTCGTTAAAATCGATACCGACGTCCCTGTCGGTGAAGAGGGCGCACCGGTGCGGGTCGGTAAACGAAAGGTGGGCTTGGTGGTTACGGAGCAATATGGTTCCAAAATGCTCTCCATCGGGGGCGTAAACCTGCTGACCGGCAAGGACGGCCTGGTTGTGGCCAGAACCATTACCGATATCGCCAACAAAAAGCCGGTGAAGCTCAACGTCGAAGAAGGGAGCAGGCTTGAGGTACAGGTGGGGAAGGAGCCGGTGATCAACGGGGTACGCCCCGACAATATGAGAGTGGGTTGTGGGAGCGCGACACTGGGTCTGTTTGCGCCGCTGTTGCTGGAATCGGCGGACGAGGTGATCATTCTGGATTCTCATCTGACCAGTTTGATGAGTGAACATGCAGCGGGCCGGTTTGTGGGTGCAAAGCCTTCCGGGGTCCGACTCAAGTTTCAGCAGAGTACCCCCGGCCGATATTTCGGTGACCATGGGGATGGATGGGGCGGCACATCGATCCAAAATCCGCGGGATGTGATCGCAGGGATTGACCGACGAATTGCTCGGGTCGGAATGCGCATCCTCGTGACCGAGACGACAGGTCAAAAGGCAAGTCTGTTTGAACTGGCCGCAGACGGGGGGCTTCACGAGATTTCGCTGACGGAAAAAGCCGGGAAGGCACTGGGGGCCATCTCCGCCGCTTGTGAACCGTCCCGGGTCTCCGCCGTCTACATGGGGGGCGCGGGGGGCAGCGCCCGGGCCGGCGTCACCCTGTATCCCGTGAGGTTGACCCGGGCGGTACATGCCGGCAAGACCGTTTTGACGGTCGGTGGCGCGCCGACGTATGTCTTACCCGGAGGCGGCATCAATTTTATGGTGGACGTGGGAAGGGTCAAGACAAACTTTTTCTACTGGACGCCGACGCCTGCGACCATCTGCCCCATTGAGTATACCATGGCGTTCACGGACTATGAAGAGATGGGGGGGCACCTCCATGCCATGAGGCCCTTTACCGCAAAGGAACCGATCTCGGTGGCTGATTGATCCATGACGCCGACGTATCAGAGGGCCATCGAGATGCTGCCGGACGGCGCGGTGATGGCCGAATGCGGTCCCATGCGGCTGGTTATCTCCGCCGCCGTGGGAAAAGTCACCCAGCGGGAGACGGCCGTTCAGGCCGCGGAGACGTCGTTCACCTACCTGGAGCGAATTGCGCGTCTGAGGGGAGTATTAAGCCGACGGATGGATGAAATTCCGAAGGATTTGGAGGATTCTTTGGGCCTCCAAATGGTTCGGAGCGTCTTGGCTGTCGGCGATGAAGATCTCACCCCCATGGCAGCGGTCGCGGGCACCATCGCCGATGCGGTCGCCGACTATCTCTTTGCGCGCGGTATGAGCAAAGTGGTGGTGGACAACGGCGGGGACGTGGCTGTGAGACTGAGGCGGGGCGCCTCGGTCAGGGTCGGGATTCGACCGGAGGTTGGCAGGCAGGATATTACCGTTGTGATTGCGCTGGATTCGCGTTCGGGATCCTGGGGGGTAACGACGAGCGGTTTCGGTGGAAGAAGCCTGACCCGGGGTGTCGCATCCGCCGTGACGGTTATCGCCCGCAGCGCCTCTGTGGCGGATGCGGCATCCACAGCCATTGCGAATGCGAGCTTTGTGACCGACGACGGGGTGATTCAACGCCGGGCCGAGGAGATCGAGCCGGAAACCGACCTTGTCGGATTGCCCGTCACCGTGAAGGTCGCGCAGTTAGCGCAGGAGAAAAAAATCCGGGCCGTCTCGAATGCCATCAAAAGAGCGGAGGCACTGATAGACAAGGATATCATTTTCGGGGCTTTTGTGGCGGTACAAGGGGAAGTGGCCATGACCCGGTTTTTTCGGGACTGTCTTGTGAATCGGTAGCGCAAGTTTAAGCTGAAGGAGGTGTTGGGAATGGAAGTGAGAAAATATGTGACGGTTTTGGAGGAGATCCATTCGGACGGGGATCGTAAGATGGATCCTCCCGGGAAGCGGGCCGCTGCCATTGCGGTCATCAAAAACCCGTTTGCGGGGAAATATGTAGAGGATCTGACGCCGCTGATGGATGTGGGAGAGGCGCTGGGGGGCATTCTCGGGAAAATGGCAGTGGATGCCCTGGGAATCGCAGTCGAAAAGGCGGAGAGTTACGGGAAGGCCGCCATCGTTGGTGAAAACGGGGAGCGCGAGCACGCGGCAGCGATACTGCATCCAAAGCTGGGGAAACCTTTTCGTGATTCCGTTGGGGGCGGGTTGTCCCTGATCCCGTCAGCCAAGAAAGTGGGCGGCATGGGAACGGAGATTGATGTGCCCATCAATTTCAAGGATGCGGCCTTTGTCCGTTCTCATTTCGATGCGATGGCCATCCGGGTTGACGATGCACCCCGGGCCGACGAAATTGTGGTGGCGCTGGTGGTCACGGATTGCGGAAGGCCGCACCCCCGCATTGGGGGTCTCAAGAAAGAAGAGGCCAAAATGGAGGATGGTCTAAGATAGAGCTGTTTCAACAGGTTGAGCGGAAAAAAACCGCTCAACCTTCATTTTGGCAACAGATACCGATATACGGCCTTATGTGGACAGGGTTTTACGAATCAACCCATCTTGACAGCACGGTCTCGGCAACCTTTCGGGAGAGCGTGAGATTCTGCTTTTCATGGGCGGCGTCCATGGCTTCCCGGTTGCTGAAGGAACCCTCCAGCACCGAATGGACGGTAATGATGACCAGAACGTCCCCCTTCAGCACCCGCAGGGCATTTCCGTCCCAGAAAGCGCCACGGCCCAGACCCTGAACCTCCTTGAATTTCTTCGCCGCATGTGCGCTTGACTTCCGCGCTTTCGTCTGCCGATTGAAGACATCTTCCGCGGAGTCGTTGATGCCTTCCTCGCGTATGGCCTGGGTCGTCGATACCTTGACCGTGACCCCGAATACGCCTCCGTTTTTCTTGAAGGTGTATCGGCAGGTCTCACCCGCGGGAAGCATGCTCTGACGCATCACACCGGCGGAGACATTCTCGCTGAAAAGGGCTTCCGCGTCCGCCTGTGTATACAGCTCGCACGGACGAGGTGATCCTTCGGCCCAAGCCGAAGCCGCAAAAAAAGAAAAGGCCGCTACGAAAACCATCGCCGGAATCATGGTGTAAAAGATTCTATTT
>JAWOGN010000332.1:0-3776 GCA_046496815.1 Desulfatiglandaceae bacterium | reverse complement strand
GCCTTGATGGATTTTTCCCGCCCCACAAAGAGCGGTACGACCACGTTCGGGAAAACAACCACATCCCTGAGGGGAAGAAGGGGATAGAAGGAATTCTCTGCGCCTGCAAAGTCGCCCGGATCTTTTTTCGTTAAATTAAACATTTTTTTATGCATACTCCGCCTGGTTTTCATAGATTAAGAGTGGAGATTCGCCTTTGATGATGACCTCTTCACCGATGACACATTCTCGGATGCCCGTGGTAGAGGGGATTTCATACATGATATCCAACATCACAGATTCAAGAATGGCTCTCAGACCGCGTGCACCGGATTTGCGTTTCAGGGCATCTTTGGCAACCCCCAGGAGGGCTTCCTCCGTAAATTTGAGTTTCACGTCTTCCAGTTCAAACAGTTTTTTGTATTGTTTAATGAGGGCATTCTTCGGCTCCGTCAATATCCTGACGAGTGCGTCCAAACTCAGTTCGTTCAACGTGGCAAGAATCGGTATGCGACCGACAAATTCCGGTATGAGACCGAACCGGATGAGGTCTTCCGGCTGGACAAGGGACATGATCTCGTTGATGTCCAGCTCTCCTTTCCCTTTAATATCGGCTTCAAATCCCATCACTTTAATGCCGATTCGATTTCGGATGATTTTTTCCAGACCGTTGAACGTACCGCCGCAGATAAAAAGAATATTGCCGGTGTCCACCTTGACAAAGTCCTGTTGCGGGTGCTTTCTGCCCCCTTTGGGCGGCACATTCGCCATGGTGCCCTCGATGATTTTGAGCAATGCCTGCTGGACACCCTCTCCGGAAACATCCCGCGTGATGGAGGGGCTGTCTGATTTTCGGGCGATTTTGTCGATCTCATCGATGTACACGATCCCTTTGCACGCCGATTCCACATCATAATCCGCCATCTGAACCAGGTTTAGAATGATATTCTCCACATCCTCGCCCACATACCCGGCCTCGGTGAGGGTGGTGGCATCGGCGATGGTGAACGGGACCTTCAGCACCTTGGCCAACGTCTGTGCCAAGAGGGTCTTGCCTGAGCCGGTCGGACCGATCAAAAGAATATTGCTTTTTTCGATCTCAACACCCTCCATGTCCACTTTGGTGCTGATTCGTTTGTAGTGGTTGTGAACCGCCACCGAGAGGGTCTTTTTCGCGCGCTCCTGTTCGATGACATACTGATCCAGAATATCTTTTATGTCGGCAGGCTTCAGTAAGTGAGAAATCGCTTCCTCGTCGCTCTCTTGCGTGTATTCTTCCGCAATGATTTCATTACAGAGCTGAATGCATTCATCGCAGATATATACGGACGGACCGGCGATGAGTTTTTTTACCTCATCCTGACTCTTTCCGCAGAAGGAACACATGAGGTCGTCACTGGCGTCGCTTTTCTTACTCATTATCTTTGGCCTTTTGTTTTTTTGGAAAGTTGGTTTTGCATTTCTCTGGTCGTGATAATCCGATCGATGATGCCGTATTCTTTCGCCTCTTCAGCGTTCATGAAAAAGTCGCGCTCCGTGTCCTTACTCACCTTATCTATCGGTTGACCCGTATGCTTCGCGAGAATTTGGTTGAGGGTGTCCCGGATTTTCAAAATTTCTCTCGCATGGATGTCGATGTCTGTCGCCTGCCCCTGCGCCCCGCCGAGCGGCTGATGAATCATGATCCTGGAGTGGGGGAGGGCATACCGCTTACCCTTCGCCCCGGCCGCCAGGAGCAAGGCCGCCATGCTGGTGGTTTGACCCATGCAGATGGTGGCAACCTCCGGTTTGATGTATTGCATGGTATCATAAATGGCCAATCCTGCCGTGACGGACCCCCCCGGGGAGTTCACATACACGTTAATGTCCTTATCGGGATCTTCAGACTCTAAGAAAAGCATCTGGGCGATGACCGTATTGGCCATCCCATCCACCACCTGCTCCCCCATGAAGATGATCCGGTCCTTCAGCAGCCTTGAGTAAATATCATACGCGCGCTCACCCCGGCTGGACTGTTCAACAACAATTGGTATCAGCATCGTATTTAAATGTTCTCCTGTGTATCGAGTTTTTTGACTCCCGGATTGTTCGTAATGGAAATATTAGCATTTTCAACCAGGTAGTTCAACGTTTTTTCCTCCAACAGCTTTTCTTTCAGCGGTCCCATCAGCTCTCGCACCTGATAATACTGTCGCAGCGCTGCAGCGTCCTGCCCGGTGTCGGCGGCCAACGCCTCAAATTCCTTGGCCAAGTCGGCCTCATCAACCGTGATTTCATTTTGTTTGGATATTTCCCCCAGAATCAGCAGGTCCTTGACCCGCTTTTCTGAAGCAGGTCTCAAGTCCTTACGCAGCCTGTCTTCCGGAATTCCCGCCTTTTGGAGATCGGATCCGCTTCTGACGAGGTTTTGCTTGACGATTTCAACCGCATAATTGAGTTCGGATTCCACAAGGGTCTGGGGAATTTCGAAATCGACCCCGTCCGATATTTTCTTCAGCAATCGCCGCTTCAGCTCCCGGTCGATTCTTTTTTCCTCTTGGGCGCCGTAGGTTTCCCTGACCTTAGTTTTCAGATCTTCGAAGTCCTTGAATTCCAGCCCGAGATCCCGGGCGAACTCATCATTGAGGTCGGGAAGTACCATCTCCTTGATATCGAGAACTTCAACCGTGAACGTTACTTTTCTGCCCGCGAGTTTTTCGTGAGGGTAGCTGTCTTCAAAATCAGTCTCAAACTCCGTTTTTTCTCCCTTTCGAAGACCCAGCAGGGCTTCCTCGAATTTGGGATGAAAACTGTTGCCTCCGACTTTGAGAAGAAAATTTGAGGCTTGAATTCCTTCCAGAGGTTGACCGTCCTCAAACCCTTCGTAATCGATGACCGCATGATCACCCTTTCGGATCGGCCTGTCGGGGTCGTCAACCGAGACGAAGGCGGCATGGGACTTTCTGATTTCTTCGAGCTGATTTTGGACATCCTCATCCGTGACGACGTGCGCTTCTTTTTCGACTTCGAGCCCCAAATAGGTTCCCAGCTCGAATTGAGGGCGAACCTCTATCAAGGCGGAATACTTAAAACTCTGTCCCTGCTTAAGTGTCTCTTTCTCAAGAAACGGCGCACCCAATGGAAAAGTTCCGTTCTCCTCTAAAGCCTTCGGCAGGGTTTCATTGATGAGTTCTTTCGCCACATCCTCCGCCACCCGGGTCCCGATGTGACGTTCAAGGATTTTCCTCGGCACCTTGCCCGGTCTGAATCCCGGTATTCGGATCTGCTTGCCGACTTTTCTGAAGGCCGCGTCGAATCGGTTGTCAACTTCCAGCGGCTCAATTTCAACCGATATTTTTTTCTTGACGGCGCTGATATCTTCTACGCTGGTTTTCATGTTTTTCCTCATCCGGTGATTCAAATCAAAACGCGCTTGCACCGATGGGTTATCGTGCAGGAGGATATTAGGAAAGTGAAATCTTATTCAGAACTAAATTTCATAAATAGAATAAGAATGATCCCTCCAATTTCAAGAGCTCGTTGCAATCTGGTGCAACTATATCCAGACGGTTTTTTCCCTTTGCTTCAGGCTTGCGAAGGAGTTGCATTTTAGATCTCACAAAAAAGCATTTGTTAAACCCAAAATCCATGCTTTCCTCGAAGAAATTGGTTTCTTCAACTGATTGATGCAAAAGGCAGATCGAAGAAGGTTGTAAATATAACTACCTTTTTTCTGGGGCAATTTCTACAGGAACTCCACAAACTCAAAATAATTGGACATTTGGTACTTTGTATTGGGAAAGATTTAAGGGGGAAAT
>JAWOGN010000271.1:0-25741 GCA_046496815.1 Desulfatiglandaceae bacterium | reverse complement strand
CCGAGGGGCACGGATCTTACGGTCGTTGCACCCGCGCTTCCAAAAAAGAATTCGGTGCTCCCACCCCCCAAATCAAAGACCAAAAAAGCGTCCGGCGGAAGCTTCAAGGGGTGCAACGCCCCTTTTGCGGTGAGAAGGGCTTCTTCAGCGCCGCTGATGAGGCGCACCCGCACACCGGTCCGTTCAAGGATACGGTCTAAAAATTCCTTGCCGTTCGTTGCCTCTCTGACAACACCGGTGGCAACCGCGCGAATCTCAGAAACATCGAAGCGCCCGACATCGCGGGAAAACCCCCACACGGCGTCCAGAGCGCGATCCATGGCTTCCGGTTGAATGATTTTGTTCCTCGAAGGGTCAAAGCCTTCGGCAAGACGGATATACACGCGTTTCCTGACCAACTGCCGCATTCCGCCCGTATCACCGGATGCCCTGACAATTAAAAGCCGTGCGGTGTGGGATCCCACATCGATGGAGGCCAGATGTTTCTCCATACGAATAAAAAGTACCAGAGTGAAGGTTGTTTTTCAAGTTGTCAGTCTTTGCGCCGCCGCCCCGATTGAAAAAAGGTAGCCTTGGGGTTGGGCGCTTTACCTCCGCCGTTGGCTGAAAATGTCTCTAACAGACATCCGTATTCCTGTCAAATTTGAACTTTATCGGGCCTATTTCCGCCGTCAACGCACTTAAAAGCTGCTTGACTTTTAATTCACGTTTCCTATAAAAGGCAAGCGTGTGAATTTTCACATTCTGTTCGCCTATCCCCGGAAGGCTGTCCGAGAATGAGATATTTTTCCTACAGCAAGAGAGACGGAAACTATACCCACAGGATGTTGTCTTCCGCCTTCCGCCTCCTTAGAAAGAGAAGGGTTTGCCGTTTTGCCGGATTCTATAAAGGAAACACCCCATGGATCTGAAATTTAAAAAAACCCCTGCGCACTTTCTTCTGGCCATCCTTTTTGTGATCGGTGTGGTCTGCTACGCGGCCTTCCCCCACAGGGCACCGGAGGAACCCATTCGGATCCTGTTCCAGAGCACCGCGGGAAATATCGTTTTCGACCACAAAATGCATGCCTCAGAGGACGGATACGCGTATGAGTGCACCGCCTGTCACCATGCCTGGGAGGAAGGTGAGGGAAAACCGCTGGCATGCGGTGAATGTCACGAGGTGGACGCCGAGGAGTCCCTGAAAAGATCGACCGTTTTTCATGCGCAGTGTATGGGATGTCACGAGGACTTTGGGACGGCTCCGGTCGAGTGTGCAGGCTGTCACGCTTACTAGGAGCCTGGTTTGAGAGGGGATTTTTTGGGAGGTAACCATGATAAAAAGACCGTTTTTCGGTTTCATAAAGCCTTTACCGGCATGTCCGATGCCCGGACCTTTAGGTCAGGTGAGCATAAAGGAACTCCCGGCCCCCCGGCGGGTGACCCTTTTTCTCCATGTCGCCCCTGAAAACGGAAACGGCCTCACAATCCGGGTCGGCGATCCCGTCAAAACGGGGCAGAAGCTGAAGGTCTCCGAAGGGGACAACGCGTATGCGATTTCATCCGTCACGGGCACCATCGCCGGTATTTCCGAGTATATCGGGTATCTCGGACAAACCTTTACAGCGATTTCCATCGACAGGGCCGGGGAGGAGCAGTGGGACGAGGCGTTCAAAGCGGCCGGCGAAACACCGCGCCTCGACAATGCCCTTGAGTTTCTGGGCTGCCTCCCGGGCGTAACTGATTTTTCCGCCCTCCTGAATCCTGAACGGCCCCTCAAAACCGTTGTTGTCAGCGGTATCGATCAGGACCTCATGATTACGACCAATCAGCTGATCCTGAAAACAGAAAGTAAGCGCCTGAAGGACGGCATGGAATTGCTGAGAAAAATCACGGGTGCAGACAGAATCATGATCATCTCCCCTCCCGACTTGTGCGCCGAAGCCGAAGAAACCGGTGCGGAGGTAGAACTCATCGAACCCGCCTACCCCAATACGTTGCCGAAGATCGTCGCCAAAAACGTTCTGGGAACGGTTGTTCCCGCCGGGAAGCGCCTGGAAGATTTGAGGGTGGGGTTCATCAATGCCGAAGCGGTTCTGGCCTTGGCAAACACCTTCACGGACGGACATCTGCCCGTTACCAAGGTGGTGACGGTGATCGGCAAAGACCTCGCCCCGGTCCATCTTCGTGTCCGCATCGGCACCCATGTCGGAGATATCTTGAGCGATCAAGGCATCGAAGCACGGCACGGCGACAGACTCATCTTGGGCGGCCCCATGACGGGCCATGCGGTTCATTCCGTGGACACCCCCGTCTTGCATGACACGGACGCCCTCATGATTCAGGACAACAGCCAAATCGTGTCGGGCTCCGATCTTCACTGCGTGAATTGCGGGGAATGCGTTCGCGCATGCCCGGCCGATATCCCGATAAACATTCTCATCCGCCTGCTGGAAAACGGCCTTTACGAAGATGCCGTGAGAGATTACGATCTGCTCTGCTGCATTGAGTGCGGCCTTTGCAGCTATGTCTGCCCGGCACGAATTCCGGTGTTTCATTATGTCATGCTCGGGAAGTTCGAATTTGCCCGGATGGAAAGTCTGGAGAAATCAAATGGGTAACGAAAGGCTATTTGTTGGTTCCCACGCGCCGTTTTGGCACAACGGCAGCAGCATCACCCGTAAGAATTATCATATGATGCTGGCCGCCCTTCCGGCGGTGTTTTTGGGTATGTATCAATACGGCATGCCTGCGGTCGGGGTTTTGGCGCTTTCCATTTCCTTTGCAATGATCTGGGAACTCCTGATGAATCTGGTGACAAGACGACCTGTCGGCATGGGGGACGGCAGCGCTGCGCTTATCGGTCTTTTGTTCGCCATGTTATTACCGGCCACGACGCCCTGGTGGGCCGTTTTGGTAGGGACTTTCATCGCCGTCATCATTGGTAGGCAGATTTTTGGCGGGTTGGGTTGTAACCCGCTGAACCCGACGCTGGTGGCAGTTGCGATAATGACGCTTTCCTGGAAGGCGTTGTTGGATTTCAACGGAACCCTGGTTGATTTCGATTTGGGGTTTAACATGATTCACCCTCTGGCGGCCGCCAAAGGCTTCGGCGCATCCGTTTCCGCCGAATACAGCACCTTTGGGCTGCTCATGGGCCGACACAGCGGCGGTATCGGGACCGCTTTCGGACTGGGCCTTCTCATCGGGGGCCTCTATCTGATACTGCGCGGCGATATTCGTTGGGAAATATCTCTGTCTTTTCTTGCCGGCATTTTTGTGACCGCCCTCATCTTCAACCTGGCAGACCCTCAGAAATATGCCGGCCCCCTGTTTCATGTGTTGACCGGTTACACCCTCATCGGAGCCTTCTTCCTCCTGACCGAAGATTCATCTTCACCCGTCAACTTCATCCCCATGTTGATCTACGGCGTGGGCGCCGGTGTCTTGACGGTTCTGATCCGAAATATCGGGGCCTTTGTGGACGGCGTTGTTTTCGCTATCCTCTTGATGAATGTGGCCAACCCGATTCTAGACAAAATTCGGCCGAAGGCCATGGGAAGGGAGATCGAAGATGCGTGAAATGCTTAGACTCCTCCTCGCGATCGCCCTATTCAGTTCTTTCTCGGGGGCTTTGCTGGCGGCCATCGAGAGCGGGACCCGGGAGCGAATTGAATATCAGCAGCTTAAGTTCGTGAAGGGCCCTGCCATCCAAAAGATCTTGGAAGGCTGTACCAACGATCCGCTCGAGGATCGTTTCAAGCTCCCGGATGGCAACGTGGAGCGGAGTTTCTTCGTGGGGGTTTTCGATGGGAAGCCGAATACGGTGGCGCTCGAGTCCTACGGAAAAGGGTACGGCGGAGATATCGGCGTGATTGTTGCCGTGAACCTTGAAAATGATCGGATTGTGGGGGTGGGAGTGACGACGCATAGCGAGACACCCGGCGTGGGTTCAAAGGCGAAAGACGACCCACGTTTCAGCGAGCAGTTTCAAGGCCTTTCCATAAAGGACCCTCTTAAAGTCAAGGGGGATGGGGGTCAGATTGATGCGGTCAGTGGGGCCACCATCACCTCCCGGGGAGTCTGCGGCGCCCTGGTGACCTCAGCGGATATTTATATGCGGCTCAAAAACGAAATCATGGAGAAGGTCAACGAATTGAAAACATAGGGAGAGCATCGCGCATGGCAAAAAGTGTCGTTCAGGAATTCACAAAGGGACTGTGGACCGAAATCCCTCCGTTTCGTCTGGTCCTCGGGCTGTGCCCCACCCTGGCGGTGACCAAGACGGTGGAAAACGGTTTCGGCATGGGCATTGCCACAACCTTTGTGCTGGTGTGCTCCAATGCCCTGGTATCACTGCTAAGAAACTTGATTCCGAAGCAGGTGAGGATCGCCTGTTATATCGTCGTGATCGCCACCTTCGTTACCGTCGTGGAACTGCTGATGCAGGCATTTGCCTATCCGCTCTTCCAGCAGCTCGGCATATTTATCCCCCTCATTGTGGTGAACTGTATTGTGTTGGGTCGTGCGGAGGCATTCGCCTCCAAAAACAGTGTGATGCCGTCTCTCGCGGACGGCTTGGGTATGGGCATTGGTTTCACGCTCGCACTCACCGCGCTTTCGATCTTTCGGGAGGTTCTCGGAAGCGGCACCTTCACCATCCCAATTTCAGGTGCCTCTCTCGCGATTTTCGGCCCGTCCTTCAAGCCGTTTTCCTTCTTGGTGGAAGCGCCCGGCGCCTTTGTGTGCCTCGGGCTTATGCTTTGCGTTATGAACATGCTGGGTAAGAAATAGGGAAACCCGTATCAATTCAGCTTATTGAAATGATGCGATCAGATGCGCGGACACGTTCTTCTCACGAGCTGAACCGATACCAAAACTTTAATTTGACTCACGGCAGGGAGAGAACACATGGGTGATTACTTGTTACTGGCGATCAGCTGTATTTTCGTCAACAACATCCTTCTGATGCAGTATCTGGGTAACTGCCCGTTTCTCGGCGTATCCAAGCGAATGGAAACCGCACTGGGCATGGCCATGGCGGTCGTTTTCGTTCTGGTGCTGGCAGGCGCGATTACGTGGATTACAAACAACTTCGTGTTGATACCGTTCGGGTTCGAGTACCTGAAAACCCTGGCGTTCATATTGGTGATCGCCTCCCTCGTGCAATTTGTCGAGATGTTTCTCAAGAAAAGCATCCCCGCCCTGTATGCGGGGCTTGGAATATTTCTACCCCTTATCACCACCAACTGCGCCGTCATGGGCGTGTGCCTGATCAATATCAAAGAGGAATACACATTTGTTCAGGCGCTGACGTCCTCCTTCGCGTATGCAGTGGGCTTTGGTGTGGCCCTGATCCTGTTCGCAGGGGTCCGTGAACGCATCCTGTTGGCCAGGGTTCCCCGGCCGCTTCAGGACACCGCGATCGGCCTGGTGGGTGCCGGGATGATGTCGCTCGCCTTCTTTGCCTTCAAGGGAATGGTTTAACGCAATGGTAAGCCGACGGATTTTTCATTGGTTTTTCGGGGGAGAAGTTCAGGCACCCACCGCGCCATGAACCCGGCGGGTGCAATCCGGATTGAAAAAATGAAGCCGGGTATCAATTTAGATTTTTGAAAAAAAACACATTCGCAGAACACCAGGGGCCGCTGGGGTCTCTCGCAGTGTTTCAAAAATCTAAATTGATACGAAGCCGGAACTTTTTTTGTGATGAATATCAATATGTGATAGTCTCGTAAAAAGTCGGAAATCACCTTTTTCCGTCATTCCGGTGAAGACCGGAATCCAGTTTTTTCAAATACTTATGGAGGATCTGGACTCCGTTTTTCAACCGGGTGACGACTTTTTACGAGATTGTCAATATGTGGCGTGCGTGAAACAGGAGGTTCATCAGCATGATAGGCGGAATCCTGGTCATGGGAGGCTTGGGGGTCTTTGTCGGCGTCGGACTGGCTTTGGCATCCAAGATATTTTATGTCTATGTTGATCCAAAAATTGAAGCCGTAGAAGAAGCCCTTCCCGGCGCAAATTGCGGGGGATGTGGATACCCCGGGTGCAGCGCCAATGCGGTTGCCATTGTTCAAGGAAACTCCTCCGCTTCCTCCTGCGTGGCCGGCGGCCCGGAAATCGCCGAGGAAATCGCCGCAATCATGGGCGTAAAATTGGAGGCCAGAGAGCCTGACATCGCGAGACCGGGGTGCACCTATGGGTTCCAGGATGCGGATCTCAAGTATATCTACAATGGAATGAATGATTGCAGGGCCGCAGCCCTGTTAAGCGGAGGCACAAAAGAATGCCCCATTGGCTGTCTCGGTTTGGGAACCTGCGTGCGGGCCTGCCCTTTTGACGCGCTGTCCATGGGAGCGGATAACCTGCCGGTGGTTGATCCGAAACTTTGCACCGGCTGCGGCACGTGTGAACGGGTGTGTCCCAAACACATCATTACCCTTTCTTCTTACACGCGGCGCATTCAGGCGGAACACACCACGGATGAATGCACGGCGCCCTGTCAACGGGCCTGTCCCGCCGGCATCGATATACCGGCGTATATACGCCGGATATCGGAAGGGAACTATCTTGAGGCGGTACGCGTTATCAAAGAAACGAACCCGTTCCCGCATGTATGCGGCCGTATTTGTGTTCACCCCTGTGAATTTGAGTGTCGGAGGAACCTTGTGGACGAACCGGTCGCGATCAATCACCTCAAGCGGTTCGCAGCCGACTCTGAAATGAATTCAGGTCAACGGGTGCACAATCCCAGGGCGCCGGAGACCGGGAAACGCGTGGCGGTGGTTGGGGGCGGCGCCGAAGGATTGACCGCGGCCTACCTCTTAAACCGTCTCGGGCATGACGCAACGGTTTATGAAGCCACACCCCGGCTGGGCGGCATACTCCGGGCCGGGCTCCCGGAAAACCGCCTTCCCCGGCATGTGCTGGATTGGGAGATTGACGGCATCCTGGATGCCGGAGTTCAGGCTGTCACATCACAAAAACTGGGCAAAGATTTCACGATTGAATCCTTGCTTGCACAGGGCTTCTCCGCCGTCTTCGTGGCGACCGGTGGGTGGGACACGCATCTGTCTGAAAGAATTCGGGGGGAATTCCCGAAACCGATCCCCGGCGTATACCTTCTCATCGATTTTATCATGGCCCAAAGAGCAGGCGAAAAGCCTTCCGCAGGAAAGCAGGTGATGATATTGGGTGGTGGAAACGCCGCGTTCGAGGCGGCTACGACGGCCTTAAAGGAAGGAGCGGACCGTGTGCACATGGTCCTTCGGACATCCAGAGATCGTGCGCCTTTCTCCGAGGAAGCATTAAAAACCGCGGAAAAACAAGGCGTTCAATTCTATTTCCAAAGTGCGGTCACACGCATGATGGGTGAAGGCGATGCACTCAAAAACATAGAGCTGGCCCGGCTCCCCGAGACGGGAAACGGGGACGGGGAAAGGCGAATGATTGCCGCGGATATCCTGCTGACCGGAACGGGCCGTTTCCCCGAACTCATTTATATCCCACACGTTGAAAATGATGAAGCGGAAACGGTGGAACTGAAAACACCGGTTCCCTGGGAGACACTTTTCCCGTATGCCGGCCCTTTAGCAGCGCAGGATATCGGCATTTTTCGACCGGGTGAGGTGATCAGCGACTACAAGGCGGTCGTAGAAGCCATCGGCTCCGGAAGGCGGGCCAGCAGTTCGATTCACCGGTATTTTTCACATGAGCCGGTGGAGCCGCCCCCCAACATGATTCGAGCCCACACCCGGGTTTTGAGTCTGGAGCACTTGCAACCCGTTTCAGAAGCTCCCCGGGAAAAGATGCCCGAACGCTCCGAGGAAGCGCAGGTTGCCGATCCTTCAGCAGAGATTGCGCTGGGATATTCCGAAGAACAGGCACTCCAAGAGGCCAAACGGTGTTTACAGTGTGGGCTTATTTGCTATCGCCGGGTTCGCGGCTCCATCCGGTGAAGAGAATCCGGGTCATACGGGGTTGATATTTGTCCCGGTACCGGGCACTGCGGTCCATCCATCTGAGGACGCAAAAAGTAATCGCCATGGCCGAGCCGCCGCACACGATGGACGCCAAAGCGGGCTGTACATGGAATGACGACGCCCATGCGTTTCCTGCAAATGCGCCGACAATGAGGCCCAGGATCGGGAAAAAATAGACAAGCAGGGAGAGTTTTACCAGCGAGCTTGTGGGCACACTGATTTCAACACGATCGTCTACTTTTGCCTGAAGATCATTGGGCACTTCAATTACCATGGCATTGCCTTCACCAACGTGACACACGCCGCGAGACTCACAGTGGGCACAAGCGGAACGCTTTTCGACACGAACCATCGCCTTGTGGAGTAACACCTTCTCGACGATCCCTTCCTCAGTGACCATAAAGCGCCTCATTTCGATAGATAATCGACACGATACGAAGCTGTATACCACCTCAACGCTTTCAAAACAACTCCCACGAAATGAAAGTAATCATCATGGCCGATAAAGAAAAGAGGGGTACCCGCCAACAATGAAAAACAAACTCAAAGTGCCGCCCGCTGAAATAGAAAAAAGAATCGGAAGCATCCAAACGGAACTCAAAGCAAATGAACTCGATGCGTTGCTTGTCGTTCAACGCGTGGATTTGTTCTATTTTTCCGGTACGGCACAAAACGGCCTGCTCTGCATACCCGCGCAGGGGGAACCCTACCTCCTCATCAAAAGATACGCGCCACGAGCACTGGAGGAATCCGCTGTCCGGCACATCGTCGAGGTCGGTTCTGTAAAGGAGGTTCCCCGAAAACTCATCGAATTTTATGGGGAATTACCCCACACCCTGGGTTTTGAACTGGATGTAATGCCGGTCAGGGAGTTTGAGTTCTACCGGCGGCTCTTCCCGAAACAACAGTGTGTGGATGCGTCTCCTTTGATTCACAGCGTGCGGATGATCAAATCGTCGTGGGAGATCGAACAGATGGAACGGACCGCCGAGCTCTCATGCCGAACCTTTGCCTACATCCGGAAAAATCTTCGGCCGGGGTATACCGAAATGGAATTCGCCGGCATGTTTGAAGCCTTCGCCAGAAAGCTGGGACATGGAGGTAAACTCCGGGTCAGAAATTACCAGACTGAGGGATATCCTTGGCACATTTTGAGTGGGAAGAGCGGCGGAATGGTCGGTGTGTTGGATTCACCGTCCAGCGGAGAAGGGACATCTCCAGCCTTTCCGTGTGGCGCGGGATATAAAAAAATAGTCACGCATGAACCGATCATGGTCGACTTCAATTGTGTCTTGAACGGCTACCATTTTGATGAAACGCGGATGTTAGCCATCGAAACCATGCCGGCCGAAGCCTTCGATGCCGGCCAAGCGGCAATTGAAATACACAACGAGATCTTGAACCGTATCCGGCCGGGCATCCGACTTGGCGATCTCTTCCACATCTCGGTCGCCAAAGCGAAATCCCTCGGATACGCCGATACCTATCTGGGACCGCCGGGGTACAAGGTATCGTTCATCGGGCATGGAATCGGCCTCGAGCTGATCGAACCGCCCATTATCTCCGCAAGGAGCGACGTGCGACTGGAACCGGGAATGGTTTTCGCCCTCGAGCCCAAGTTGGTCTTTCAGAACGAATTTGCGGCAGGGATTGAAAGTGTTTTCCTCGTTACGGAAAGCGGATATCGACTCATCAGCCGCACACCCGTCAAGATATTCATATGCTGAAAAAGAAGATGTGGGTAAGCCCTCGCCGGGTGGCTACGTCAAAACATTGAGGATTTCGGTAAGTTCCGTTTTGATGTTCTCAAGAAATGTGCGATCCAGCGAGGGTTTTTTGACGCCCGCTTGTTTTAAGCGTCGTTTGGCGCCCTCAATGGTCATCTTTTCTTCATAGAGCAGCCTTTTTATTTCAAGCAGGTACTCCAGATCTTTTCTCTGGTACGTACGTTGGTTGGAGTCGGCCCGTTGGGGTCTAACCTGAGGAAACTCGCTTTCCCAGTATCTTAAGACATAGGGCTCCACACCGACGATACGACTGGCTTCACCGATGCGAAAATAACGCTTGTCTTCAGGAATCTGGACCATATCTAGCCCTCCCTTAATCTGCCGCCGGTGTCCTTCCTTATTTCGTCTATGATGGACTCGTGCAGACGGTTCACCTCCCCACCATCGAGGGTTCCCTTTTTTGATCGATAACAGACCTTGAAAGCCAATGCCTTTTCGGAAGGATCCAGACTCCGGCCCTCGTACACGTCAAAGATCCGGACGGATTCTACAAGCTCACCGCCCGATTTCTTGATGATCTCCACAACCCGAGCACTTTCCATCTGTCGTTTCACAATGATGGAAAGGTCTCTGTAAACCGCCGGATATTTTCCAAAGGAGTGAAATTTTGTCGGACCGGGAAGGTGCTGCAGGACAGCCTCGATGTCAAGTTCGAAAAGATACGCCTCCGCTTTTAAGAGGTCGTACGCGTTCATGGCTTTTGGAGAAACACGCCCCACACTTCCGATGCGAACACCGGACCAGTAAATGCTTGAACAGAGCTCCGAGTCATATCCCGGGATCTCACGCGCCCTTTTAAAAACCGGTTCACTGAGCCCTGTATATTTCAGGACCACTTCCGCTGCACCTTTAATATCGTAGAAATCCACAGATCGCTCTTCCCTGCACCATGTCTTTGGATAAAAAGCACCGGTCATTACTGCGGCCAGGAAATTTTTTTCAAGAGGCAATGGATCATCTTCCCGGCGAATGAAGCATTTTCCCCATTCGAAAAGCTTCAAATTTCTTTCCTCATGAAGCATATTGGATTTGACGGTTCCCAGAAGTCCCGGGACCAAGGAAGTTCGCATGACCGACTGGTCGACCGTGAGCGGGTTCAGAAGCTTGACAAACAAGCCCAGCGGGCTTCCCTCGACAACCCCGAGCGCCTCTATGGAAGCCGGGGAAATAAAACTGTAGGTGATGATCTCGGTAAAGCCCTGCCCCACCATGACGGATCTCATGTGGTCCCGGATGGGAAGTTCGGGGATTTCTCCCACTTCCGAAGGTCGGATGTGGGGGTAGGTCACCGGGATGTTATCGTATCCACCCAACCTGGCCACTTCCTCCATGAGATCCACCTCCCGAGTAATGTCCACTCTAAAAGAAGGCGGTGTGACTCTGAATTCGTTTTCGCTGAGATCCCGAACCTCCATCTCCAGGACTTTCAAATACCGACTGATTTCATCCCTTGGAAAATCCCGGGACAACAGTCGATTCGTTTTGTCGACTCTGAGGTCGATCACCGGGGCGCGAAACGGTTTGGGGTAGTTGTCGATAATTCCGGTTGCAATTTTTCCACCTGTGAAATCCGAAATCAGCGAGAGGGACCGCTTCAGGGCACCGGTCACACCTCCAATGTCCGCGCCCCGCTCAAATCGATAGGAAGCTTCCGTCGTAAGGCCCAGACGTTTGGCGCCTCTCCGAATGGTCACGGGATCAAAGCAGGCACTCTCCACCAGCACATTTTCGGTTCCCGCAAAAATCTCCGAATTGAGCCCTCCCATAATACCTGCCAGCGCCACGGATCTTTCTCCGTCACAGATCATCAGCGTTTCACTGTTTAACGTGCGCGTTTCTCCATCAAGGGTTGTGAACGCCTCACCGGTATCCGCTCGCCTTACCACAATCCGGTTTTCCCTCAGCCGGCTGTAATCGAAGGCGTGCAAAGGCTGGTTCAGTTCCAGCATCACATAGTTGGTTGCATCCACCACATTATTGATGCTCCTGACGCCGCAGAGTTGCAACCGATATCGAATCCAAAATGGAGAGGCGCCGATGTGAATTCCCTGGATTACTCCCGCCGCATAACGCGGGCACCCGATGGGATCAAGGAGCGTGACGCTTGTAAGCGTTTCAATGGGAGGACCTTCCTCCGTGATCTCTATCCTCGGCTGTTTGAGCGTCTTTCCTGTCGCCGCCGCGATTTCCCGGGCAATTCCTAAAACACATGCGCAGTCAGGGCGATTGGGCGTGATGCTCACATCGAAGACCCAGTCGGCAAGGGGAAGAACGGAAGGCAATGGACTCCCGGGTGAAACATCCGGAGGAAGCAGCAAGATACCCGAGTGATCGTCGGTCAAGCCCATCTCATCCTCCGCCAGAAGCATGCCGACAGAGGTCTCTCCACGAATTCGGCTCTTTTGGATGACCGTGCCGTCCGGAAGGACTGAACCGGGCAAAGCCAGCGGCGCCGACACCCCTTCCCTTGCATTGGACGCGCCGCAGACGACCTGAACCTGATCCCGACCGGTATCGACGCGACAAAGGGAGAGTCGATCCGCGCTCGGATGCGGGCTCACACTCAATATCTTGGCCACGACAATGTCGCCCAAGGCATGCCCCACCTGATCGAGACCTTCCACCTCAAGCCCGATCATGGTCAGGAGCCGGCCCAACTCCTGGGGCGACATGTCAATATCCACAAAATCCTTTAACCAGTTTAGATTTACTTTCATGAAAAGCGCTCGGTTGACCCAGTAAAATAAGAAAGCATTTCGCCTGCAGCGGGCCCGGTTTCACTCAGTTGTGGGGCACTTCAGACGGAAGCCGACGAACAGTTTCGGCTGGGGATAAAGCGGGGCGGCACGGTTAAAACTGTCTCAGAAAACGCATGTCGTTTCCAAAGAAAAGCTGGATATCATCGATTCCGTACTTCAGCATGGCGACCCTGTCGATTCCCATACCAAAGGCAAACCCCGAGTAAACCTCGGGATCATACCCGACAAACCGGTACACTTCGGGATCGATCATGCCGGAGCCGAGAATCTCCAACCAACCCGTATGAGAGCAGGTCCGGCACCCTTTTCCCCCGCAGATCACACACCGGATGTCAACCTCCGCACTGGGTTCGGTGAAAGGAAAGAAGCTGGGTCTGAAGCGAAGTGCCGTGCCCCGACCAAACATCTCATGAACAAACCGGGTCAAAGTCCCCTTGAGATCCCCGAAACCGACATCCTTGTCCACGAGAAAACCTTCGACCTGATGAAACATCGGTGTATGGCTGACATCGGAATCTCGCCGGTAGACCTTCCCGGGAGCGATCACGCTGACCGGGGGGGAGTGGCTTTCCATGACACGAATCTGCATGTTGGAAGTGTGGGTCCTCAAGACCACATTCTCCGACACATACAGTGTGTCCTGCATATCTCTTGCGGGGTGATCTTTGGGAAAGTTGAGGGCCTCAAAATTGTAGTAATCCAATTCCACGTTGGGCCCTTTAACGACCCTGAACCCCATTTTCATAAAAATGGAACAGATCTCTTCGGCTGTCTGGGTGACGGGATGAAGATGCCCCCGTGGCGCTTTCCTGCCCGGCAGGGTCAAATCCGGATAGGAGACCGCCTCGATCTTTTCTGTTGCAATTCTGTGTTGCGCCTTTTCCAGGCGGTTGGACAGGTCCTGCTTGATACGGTTGGCCAGTCTGCCGACTTCCGGTCGTTCGCTGGGTGGGAGCTCTCCCAGCCGCCTCATGATGGCGGTCAGTTCACCCTTCTTGCCGAGGTAGGTGATTCTAAATTTTTCGAGTTCGGAAGCATTTTTGAGCCCCTCGAGCGCTTCCCGTGCATGTTTTTCCAGATCACCGAGTTGTTCTTTCATTCGCCGAATCGACCATGATCAATACGTTACGCCTGAGCCATACTCGCCAGCTGAGAGAAGGCGGCAGGGTCCCGAACCGCTAAATCCGCAAGAATTTTTCTGTCCAGATTGACACCTGCCATTTGAAGACCGCTTATGAACCGGCTATAGGAGAGGCCATGTTCCCGGGCGGCGGCGTTGATTCGAATGATCCACAATTTACGAAATTCCCGCTTCCGATTCCTGCGGTCCCGATAGGCGTACATGCCGGCCCGATTCACGGACACACTGGCGGTCCTGAACTGCTTGCTGAGTCCGCCTCTGTGGCCCTTGGCAGCCTTCAGGACTTCTTTTCTCCTTCTTCTGGCTTTAAACCCTCTCTTTACCCTTGGCATTTCAAAACCTCGTGTTCAAAATCCGTTTTCGTTGTCGATAAAACCGTTTTTCTTCACAGCACCTGGGCACTTTTTGTCGCTGAACTTTGCGCGAAAAACCAAAAAGTCCTTTCGGCTTGCCGGGATACAAGTTTTAAAGATATGGAATAAGTTTCGCCACCTGCTTGGTGTTCGAAGCATCCACCAGTACCGACTTCCGGAGATTTCTCTTTCTTTTTGTACTCTTCTTCGTCAGGATATGATTTGCAAAAGCCTTTCGCCTTGCAATCTTGCCCGAACCCGTGGTTCTAAACCGTTTGGCTGCGCCACGGTTTGTCTTTATTTTCGGCATATCTTACCTCCATGCGAGCAATCGTCTTGATTTGAATCCAACAAACTCCCGCCCCGCGCTGCCGATGCGTTTGAACCTTGGGTGGGCACACACCGTATCAACAGCAATACCGTTCGGAGGGCTATTTCGGCACAATGACCATGGTTATCCGGTTTCGAGCTTCCTGCTTGGGTTGCTCCTCCACCGTGCCTTCTTCCATAACAGTCTCCGCGACTCTTTTCAGAAGATCGAAGCCGGCGTTCATATATGCCATCTCTCGACCCCTGAAAAAGACAGACACTTTCACCCGATTTTTTTTGCTGAGGAACCTTTTCAGGTTTCTGATCTTGAAGTCCAAGTCGTGTTCGTCTGTTTGAGGTCTCAACTTGATCTCCTTCATCTGAACGGACCGGCTTTTTTTTCGACCCTCCTGCATTTTTTTTGCAGTCTGATACTTGAATTTGCCGTAATCCATGATCCGGCAGACAGGGGGGTCCGAATTGGGGGCAACTTCAACAAGATCCAGAGCCCCGTCTCTTGCGGCTGTCAGGGCATCCCTCAAGGGTACGATGCCCAGTTGTTCGCCCTCAGCGGAGATCAACCTCACCATCCTTGCTCGGATGAGTTCATTTACCCGAACGTCATCAGGTTTCTTTGCTATAGCAATTACCTCCTCTTTGTACAGTCCTCTCCAATTCGGTCGATGAGCTCTTTTGCCGTCATAAAGGGAAGATTTTCGCCCGTCCTGAGCCGGGGCGTTACGCCTTCCCTCTCACATTCTTTGTCCCCCACGATGAGCATGTAGGGAATCTTCTGCAATTGAGCCTCTCGAACCTTCAGCCCCAGCTTCTCGTTTCTAAAATCCGCCTTGGCTCTCACCGCCGCATCCGATAGGGTCTTCAGCATTTTTTCGGCGTGAGGGATATTTCGATCCGTAACCGTCAAAATTATCGCTTGGACCGGCGCAAGCCAGGTGGGAAAGGCTCCCCCGTAATGCTCCACGAGGATGCCGAAAAAACGTTCCAAACTCCCCAGCAAGGCCCTGTGGATCATATAAGGCCGGTGTGCGTTTCCATCCTCACCCACAAAGTTCATATCAAATCGTTCCGGCAGATTGAAATCGAACTGGATCGTTGTGCACTGCCATTCGCGTCGCAAGGCGTCTTTTATCTTTATATCGATTTTGGGTCCGTAGAATACCGCCTCACCCTCCATCTTCTCATACATCAAACCTTTTGCCTGTATCGCCTTGATCAGCGACATCTCGGCCTGGTGCCACATCGCGTCGGCGCCGGCGTACTTCTCAGGTTTGTTGGGATCCCTGACACTCAAGTCGATCTTGACATCGTCAAAACCGAAACCACTCAAGAGATCGAGGCTGAATTCCAGTACCCTCAGAATTTCATCTTCCACTTGTTCAGGCGTGCAAAACACGTGGGCATCATCCTGTGTGAACCCCCTGACCCGCATGAGGCCGTGTAACGTACCGCTTCTCTCATATCTGTAAACCGTGCCCAATTCAGCCCACCGAAGGGGTAATTCACGATAGGACCGCAATCTTGATTTATAGATCAAGATATGAAAAGGGCAATTCATGGGCTTTATGTAATAATCCTGGCCATCCACATCCATCGGCGCATACATGCCGTCTTTGTAGAAATCAAGATGACCCGACGTCTGCCAGAGCTGAGAGCGACCGATATGCGGAGTAAAGACGATGTCATAACCACCCGCATAGTGCCGCTTTCTCCAGTAGTCCTCGATGATGACCCGGATCCGCCCCCCTTTGGGGTGCCAGTAGGCAAGCCCTGCGCCCCCTTCATCGTGGAAGCTCAGGAGATCCAGCTCCTTGGTCAATCGACGGTGGTCTCGTTTCTCAATCTCTTTCAATTCCAGGAGGTAACGTTTTAGCGTCTTTTTATCCGCAAACGCCACACCGTAAATTCGGCTGAGCATGGTCCTGTTTTCATCCCCACGCCAGTAAGCGCCGGCAACCTTAGTCAAGTGAAAGGCGTTGATCATCCCTGTGGAGGGGATGTGGGGGCCTCTGCATAAATCAGTAAATCCGCCTTGTGTATAGAGGGATACCTTTTCAGCCCCCAGATCACGGATCAGCTCGACCTTGTAACTTTCACCCTGGCGCTTAAAATACTCAAGCGCTTCCATGCTCGACATTTCCTCTCGAACAAAGGGGAGATCGGCCTCGATGATTTCCCTCATCTTTGCTTCAATCTTGGGCAGATCCTCCTCCTTGAATGGCCGTTCGTAATCAAAATCATAATAGAAACCATCTTGAACGGCAGGGCCGATGGTCACCTTGACACCCGGAAAAAGCGCTTTCACGGCCTCCGCCATTACGTGGGATGTACTGTGGCGCAGGACCTCCAGACCTTCTTCCGAATCCATGTAGACCGGGTCCAGCTCTACGTGTGTTTCAAGCGGGCTGGAAAGATCACGGAGGTCCCCATTTACCTTCACCGCCACGACCTTATCCAATGCCTTGAGCTTCAAATGTGCCAGCGCCTCTGAAGCGGACAGCGACTCCGCCTGAATTTCCTCCGGAGGCTGGGCTTTTAAATGAATGGAGAGCATGTTCATCTGCCGACTTTCTAACGAAAACAAGGCATCGGAAGCAAGCGATTCACTTACTCAGATGCCTCATGAATATTTCCGAATGAATCCGCAACGTAACGTAGAAGTGTTATCGCCGTACCTTAAAAGAAAATAAGTTTAATTTTTTAAACCACTTAACCTAAAAACCTTGGACCTGGCAGTGTGGCTTTCCGGCGGGACGGGTATCTCCCGACCTCGGCATTCGGCGAAAAGGCTCGGTGGCTGAGTCTCCGTCGTTTTTTGCCCCCCAAGCCCGCATCCAAAAAGTTGTGTATTTATAAATAATAAGACAATGAAATGCAAGTAAAAAACAAAATCGCACATCATGAAAAAAGGTGTAAGTTTAGCGCGTTGAAATCGTATGCAGCTGCCGTGGGGATCTCTTTTCGCGAATCGGGGGCTTCATAGCGCTAAAGTCTTACGAAAAAAGGACTGCAACCCACATCGCAATCCTTTTGTTTTCCTGGTAGGCACGAAGGGATTTGAACCCTTGACCCCTACCGTGTCAGGGTAGTGCTCTCCCCCTGAGCTACGTGCCTGTATCTTTTTTCGTAAGCGTTCACAGGTTCAGGGTTCAACGTTCAGCGCCGCCTCTGGCCGCCGAACCCTGAACCGCTCAACCTTAATTCTCACAAATACGTAACCCAAATGCACTCCGTGGACGAGAATTGAACCTTGAATCCCGATTTCATCGGGAAACCTTTGAACCCGTGAACGGTTACCTTTTTTCTATCAATCCAGGATTGGGATGTCAAGCCGTATTGCCCTGTTTTCTTCATAAAACCCGGGACGAAATTCAATCGCTCAACGAGCCCTCACCCATCACCCGAAACCAGAACCGCATATAGTGCAAGCCCGAGCTGATTGTCAGAAGTCCGGTGATCCAAAACAACGGATAATTCAACTGAGAAAAGAACCCGATGTAGCTTTTCGAAAGCACGACAAATACGGTCCCGAGCTGAAAGCAAGTTGTGACCTTACTCAAGACGGATGGGCGAACCGTGAACGCCGCCCCGCTCAGGAACAAAATCAATACGCCCAGAAGGATGAGCACATCTCGACTGATGACAACAACAGTGAGCCAGGGGGGAAGAAACCCCCTTACGGAGAGAACAACGAACGCTGCGATGAGAAGGATCTTGTCGGCGAGAGGGTCCAGATAGGCTCCCAGTTTGCTTTTCTGATCGAACAGCCTCGCCACGAGTCCATCCGCCCCGTCGCTCAGACCGGCCAGGATAAATACCATCAGTGCGGAAAAGAATCTCTCCTGGATGACATAGATGACAAAGATGGGCACAAGGATAATTCGGATGCTCGTAATCAAGTTGGGAATGGTCATTCTCATCGCCGTTGTATCGCCGCCGGTCGGTTGTCCTTGAGTTTCTCAGCTTGTATTGAAATCCCGGGTGGGTCTTGAGGACCTGGAACATGCCGATCCGAGAAACGATTCGGGTCACATAACTTCAAAAAATATTTCTTCCCCTTCCGCGGGTTTCAAGTTGACTGTAAATGGAAGGTTTTCGTGCCTGAGAACACGCTCCAAAAAAGTGTTTCGATCTCCTTTAAACTCAACCGCGATGGTGATGGCGTTTTTCCGGACTCGGGTCTGTCTGACGGACTTCACCCCCACCACATCTCTGCTGAGAAAATCTCTAAAGAGCCTGAACTCCTTGTAGCTGCTCAATCCTCTCAATGTGACCTCGAATTGGCGGACGCTTGCGCGATCTGAGGCGGCGTATTGAATAATACGCGGCGTCATCCGCTCGGCCAGCCGGCTCACCACCCGATCAATTGCATCCATGGCGCCCGGCCTCCCCTCGGATCTCACCGCGATCGGCTCGGATTCCATGCTGCGAGAGATGAGAACGCCCTGGCTTACGTCAAACGCCTTTACCGTCAAAAAGACCTCCCTTTCACCCAGGATCTCCATCTTACCGAAGAAAACAACATCGGATGAGAAAAGCCTGCCCCATTCCAACGCACCTGAATCCTCCAGCTCGGCGGATCTCAGGGATTCAGGGAAACCGGTCGTGTCCGGCGCGCTCAATGTCGGATTGATCGGACGAAGACCCCGTTTCTGAAACGCCCGATGCAACGCAAGCTCGGTGCGGCTCAAAGCAGGGTGCATCTCCGGATCTCCCCACCAGTAATCGGTTGCGCCTTCCCGCCACTCCGATACCAGAAACAACGCCGTGAGCGGAGGGCCCTCGGAAACCAAAACGCCTGCGTCCTCCAGTCCTTTTGCGAGAAGCGTCTCGTTGATTCGAAGTCGCACAAGCACCCGGTACTCCCCCTCGACCTGATCTTCCGCAAGAATGTTGAAATTTTCAATTTTTTCTCTGGCCTGCGGCAGAATATCGTAGATCACTCGTTGAAAGTTGTTCACCATTCCCTCGGTTCCAAGCTGGTGCACCAAATAGCTTTCCAGGCCCTTCGTCAAGGCCTGCGAAATGGCGTTCTCTTTTGCCTGCGCCACATTTCCGTCACGTATGGAAGCGGTGCCGATGGCAAGTATTTCATTTTTTTCGAGTTCTGCGCAAGCGTCTCCGGGGAAAAAAGATGTCCCAAGAAGGCAGCAACAAAAAAAATAAAATATAACAGATACTTTGTCCATGTTCTTCATGCCATTTCTACCCCAAATTCGGCGTTCCCATTGAAGCCGCTCACGTTTCAAAGTTCTTTCGACCTAAAAGACCGAGGACTTCAAAAGTCTCGAATTCCTTTGAGCATGCCGCGCTGAACCTAGAACCCCTCAATCAAGTTAATACAAATGTCTGATCGTTTGCAAAATAAAATCGAAATTTTCGGGAGCGACCCATACGGCCCCCGGATCCGTTCGAAACCATGTCAGTTGGCGTTTTGCGTATCTCCGCGTGTCGCGTTGCATAGTATGAATCGTTTCTTCCAAGGAAACCTGTCCCTTGAGATACCGGATCATGTGCCGATAACCGATAGCCTTCATGGGTTTGAGGTCGGGAGAATAGCCTTGTCTCAATAGCGCTTCGGTTTCTTCCTTCAATCCGCTTTCCACCATCGACACGGTCCGCGCATTGATACGACGATAAAGCAATTCCCTGTCCACATCCAAACAAAGCGTCAGCGCGTTCAGCGCTCTGTCGGTGAAACCGTGCTCGCTGCCGAGATCCGACGGGAGCCGATGGGTCAGCCGGACGATTTCAAAAGCTCGAATGATTCTCAGACGGTCATTGGGATGAATTTTGCCGGCGGATTCCGGATCAAGTTGATTCAATCTCTCATGGAGTTCTTTATTCTCCAGGTCCTCGAATTCCCGCCGCAGAGCTTCTCTCAATGCGGAATCGCTGGGCGGACACGCAAAAAGCCCGCCCAAAAGGCTCTTGATGTAGAGTCCGGAGCCGCCCACCACGAAACAGGGGGTTCCTTTGGATGAGATCTCCCTGATGCGAGGCAGGGCCATCGATCGGTAAATCGCGGCATTGAATTCCTCATCGGGATCCACCACATCCAGAAGATGGTGCGGTACGCCTTTTTGTTCATGCGCGGTCGGCTTTGCGGTCCCGACATCCATGCCTCGATAAACCTGCATGGCATCGGCATTTACGATTTCGCCTCCCAGAGCCGATGCAAGGTCTACGCTCAGTCCGGTCTTTCCGCTTGCAGTGGGGCCTGCGATCACGACGGCTTTGGGTCTTCCGTTCTCCCCCATACGTTCCATTCAAGCCCCACCCGGCAAACCAAGCCGCATGTTTATACGATAAACACTACACCACCCGTTTAAACATTTTCTCGATTTCATAATAGGTGAAACGTTTGAAAATGGGTCTTCCATGCGGGCAGTTTGTGGGGACCTCCGTTTCGTTCAACCGGCTCATGAGGTGCCCGATTTCCTCTCGACTCATCCGGTGTCCCGCCCGGATGGCACCGTGACACGCCATCACCTTCAAAACGTTATCCGAAAAGCCCTCCGCCGCCGCCGTGTCATCCATCAGTTCTGCGATGAGTTCCGAAAGAAAAGACTCCCATTCAACCTCTCCCAAAATCGCCGGCACCGATCTCAACAGGAACGTGTTTCCTCCGAAATGCTCCAGTTCGATTCCGAATCGTTTCAACTGTTCGCTTTTCTCATGAACGAACCCCCGCTCTTTCTTGCTGAGTTCCAGCTTGTAGGGGATCAGCAGCGCTTGGATTTCGATTCGTGAGCGCTTGAGACCCTTTTTTAGGCTTTCATAGACGATTCTTTCATGCGCCGCATGCTGATCGACCATGAGAAGCCCATCTTCCATTTGACACAAGATGTAGGTATTTCCCAGCTGACCAATGATTTGGGGACCTTCTCGCAGCAAGGGCGGTTCAGAAGCCTCGGACTCCACAAGGGGTGTGGGACTTCGAGCCGCTTCCGCATAGTGCCACGCCGGCTCGGCGGCAAAAGGGGAGATTTCCCCTTGATAGACGTTCTCTTTCCTGAGCAGCGGCTCAAGGCCGATGTCGGCAGGGGTCCGCCGGCTCAAAGCCTTCTCAATACAGGAAACGATGGTCTGGAAAACAGCTCGACTGTTGTGAAATCGCACCTCCTGTTTGGTCGGGTGCACGTTGACATCCACCTGCGCAGGATCTGTTTCGATAAAAACAACCGCCTGGGGATATTGCCCTTTCATGAGTCGCTGTCGGTAGCCCTCCAGGATGGCTTTGGTTACCAGTCGATCCCGGATGTGTCGACGGTTCACATACACGAACACGCGATCTCCTCTGGTTCTGCTCATTTCCGCCGGTGCCAGATAGGCGGTGATCCTTAAAGAAACGCCTTCCTCACGTGCTTCGATCATGGACTCGGCAACCTTTCGACCCATCAAGGCGTGCAACCGGTGTAGGGGCTGGTCCGACGGGGGAAGATTCAGGATCGATTTTTTTGCGTCCGCCAATTTGAAACCAACGTCCGGAAACGCTAAAGCGGCGCGAGAAAAGACGTCGATGACATGGTCGGTCTCGGTTCGCGCGGCACGCAGGAACTTCCGCCGTGCGGGAATGTTATAGAAGAGGTCTTTCACCGCAATTATCGTGCCGTCGGGGCACCCCGCCGCCTCGATGGCGATCAGTTTACCGCCGGAAATCTTCAGCCGGTGACCCACCAACTGATCGTGAGGTCGTGTAACGATCTCGGTTCGGGATACGGACGCAATGCTCGGCAGCGCCTCTCCCCTGAACCCGAAGGATTTCACGGAAAAAAGATCGGATGCCGTCTCTATCTTGCTTGTGGCGTGCCTTTCCACACACAAAAGCAGATCATCCCGGGACATGCCCACACCGTTGTCGTTGACCTTGATCAGACCCTTTCCGCCGTTTTCAATCTCAACGGCTATTCGATCCGCACCGGCATCAATGCTGTTATCGATGAGTTCTCTTACCACCGAAGCGGGCCGGTCGATGACCTCTCCGGCCGCAATCTGGGAAGCCACGTTCTCTGAAAGAATCCGAATTGCATTCATAGTCAAAGCAGATCCGGATCGAGAGTGAACGCCTTGATGGGACGGCGACGGTTGAACACTCCCATGGAAAGCCTTTGCCGTTTTGCTTTCAGCAAGTTTCGCCTTCCCATGGGGTCATATACCAGGCAGCCGGATGTCTCAGGATGTCTCATGAATTCTTTTACAACCCGACACGACAGCTCCAGCATATAGGCAAGATACCCGTGAAAACCCTGCCAGCGGACCCGCTTGCTTCTGAAAAGCATCGGGTGCGTCGCGTAAACATAGTCGGAGAGTTTCACGGACTGGGTAAAGACATGCTTCTTCGCTTTCAGTCCGTTTTTCGCTTGTCCCGCCGCCCCCTTGAGTAGGCCGTCGCACCCGTGATGGTCCATGGCCAGCACTTCTCTGGCGGTCCTTATGTACTCCGGTCCGACCAGGTAGTCGGCCTTCATCTCCCAGTAGAGATGTCCCATTCTGCTCCGGACGGGAAACGCCCGAATCAGGTTTGGAATAAAGAGATTATGGGCGATCACATCCGCCGCCAGATGCGAAAGGAATCCATAGGCATAGGCCACCTCCCATTCCTCACTCGCACCTCTGAGCAATGTAAAGCCCCCTTCCCAATTGTGGAGGTGTCGGGTGCGGGTCTTTTTTGTCTTGCCGATAAAAAAATCTGCGGAAAGACATCCGTAGAGGTACTGAAGGGGAAACGTCGTGAGCGTTCGCGCCACGGAGGGCAAGAGCAGTCGAACATCATCCAGCACGCTCAACGCAGTCACCGTGTGAACACCCGGCCCCCACGCCGACGCGCTTTTTGCCCAAAGAAGCTGGACCAACATATACGCAACAAAAAATACGGCAAACCTTAAAAAAAGCATAATCGTTGAAGTTCCCTCTTTCCCTTTTCGAGTATAGGGGTGGCATATGGCCCGATCCGGAGATTCGTTTCATACGTTCAAATCAATTCAGATTTTGTATCTTAGCATAGTGCGTTTCATCCCGGCAATATCTTTTCCGCAGCCCCCAATTCGACAAGCCCCGCACAGGTATCCGATCCGATCCGTTTGGGGGTTCCCTTGTGTCGCATGAACCGGAAAATTTGACACACGCCTCCTTGATTTTTCCGAGGGCTTTGGTAATATTCCGCATTTCCGTGTTGCGTTCGCACGTCCTGTTATCTACAAAAAACCGACATGAAGGATACCGGATATGGACAAAGAGAACTGGCAGAAAAGAGGCGTGGGACACCGCGAGCGCCTAAGAATGAAGTTTCAGAACGGCGGTCTGGAAAGATTCTCAGATGAAGAGGTGGTGGAGTTTCTGCTCACATTGGGGACCCCCAGAGGTGACCTTAAAGTACAGGCCCGGGAGGCGCTGAATCGCTTTGGAAGCTTTTCCGGGGTCTTGTCCGCACCCAAGGAGAAGTTGACCGACATCAAGGGGATCGGCCCCAAGAACGCCTTGTATCTCAAATTTGTCCATCAGGTTGCCGCCAGATACCTCAAAGATCGCGCAGACGGAAAACCATTTTTTGGCTCCTCTCGGGCCGTGTTCGACTACCTTTTCCATACGATGCGGGACCTCAAGCGGGAAGTGTTCAAGGCCCTTTTCCTAAATCGTAAAAATGAGTTGATTTTCGATCAGGATGTTTTCCTGGGCACTCTGACCGGAAGTGCGGTCTATCCGCGCGACATTATGACGCTTGCCCTTGAAAAGAGTGCGGCCGCCCTCGTATTCGTGCACAACCACCCTTCCGGCGATCCCACACCCTCTCCTGAAGATCGGCAGCTCACGCGACAGCTCGTGTGGGCCGCGAAGCTTCTCACCATTCAGGTTCTCGACCACATCGTCATCGGGCACAACACCTATTACAGCTTCGCGGATGAGGGCCTCGTGAAACGCTTCGCGAACGAATACGACCACAAGTTCTTGTCTCCCTGAACGTGCTTTGTCCCGGGGAGATCTTTATCAAAGCGAGACGGCGGTTGGAGCCCCTTTCTCCTTAAACCCTTGACACAATCCAAGGAATCATGAATCATGATACCCATCGGATGCAGAATTATTGCGAGAGTGGCGGAACTGGTAGACGCGCTGGATTTAGGATCCAGTACCCGAAAGGTGTAGGGGTTCGATTCCCCTCTCTCGCACCACCATCGAAATCCGCAACGCCTTTACGATCCGCCGCACGGGGAAAAACGGGTGCTGAAAACCTGAGTCGTTTGCCCTGCCGCAATTTCAAATGCGTGGATCGTTTGAAATGCAAAATAAGCCGGAAACTTCCGGGTCAGGAATTGTCCGGAGAAAATCCCAGAGCCCTGCGGCGATCCCTTGAAATTGTAACCGTTCACGGGTTCAAAGGTTCAGAGGTTCAGGGTTTCATTTCTGCCCCCCGGATTCGACGTTGGAGGCGGATTGTCTTATGACAACCCCGTTCTTTGCGTTGCCCCATGAAAACCAGGGGTCCATGGGAACCTATTCAGCGAAGACAGCCTGCTTCGGCAGGTTTTGGGGTCGTCCATTCTGTCTTTGTCCCCAACCTTGAATCCCGATTTCATCGGGAAACCCGGAACCTGTGAACCCTTACTTGAAATTTAACGAATCATTGTTAGCATTTTATCGGTTAAGTCTCGTTAAATTGGATTTTGCTTTTTACGATCCTCCTGCACGATGACCCGTCGGTGCGAGCGCGTTTTGATTTGAATTACCGGGTGAGGAAAAACATGAAAACCAGCGTAGAAGATATCAGCGCCGTCAAGAAAAAAATATCGGTTGAAATTGAGCCGCTGGAAGTTGACAACCGATTCGACGCGGCCTTCAGAAAAGCCGGCAAGCAGATCCGAATACCGGGATTCAGACCAGGCAAGGTGCCGAGGAAAATCCTTGAACGTCACATCGGGACCCAGGTGGCGGAGGATGTGGCGAAAGAACTCATCAATGAAACCCTGCCGAAGGCTTTAGAGGAGAACGGAACTTTTCCATTGGGTGCGCCGTTTCTTGAGAAAGAGACACTTAAGCAGGGACAGAATTTTAAGTATTCCGCCCTGTTAGAGGTTCGCCCTCAATTCGAGCTGGGAACCTATTTGGGACTCGAAGTCGAAAAAGAAGCGCACGTCGTCACGGATGAGGATGTCCAAAATCAGCTCGAAGAAATCAGAAAGTCCCATGCCGCCTTCGTCTCGGTTGACGACCCCGACAGGCCGATCCGAAAGGGTGATCATGCGGTCATCGATTACGAAGGGTTTGACGACGGTCAACCTCTGGAAGGAATTCAAGCCTCAAATTTTCTTCTCAAAGTCGGAGGCAACAGTTTTCATCCCAAATTCGAGGAAGCCCTGCTGGGTCTTCGAAAGGGAGAAAAAACGGAGTTTGAGACTGATTTTGAAGACAG
>JAWOGN010000177.1:0-14836 GCA_046496815.1 Desulfatiglandaceae bacterium | reverse complement strand
AGGCTGCGGGCCTCACCTCGGTGGATGATCGCCTGCCCGATTTCTTCACAAAAGAGCCGCTGCCGCCTCACAAGGCGGTCTTCGACGTGCCGGCCGAGGAGCTGGACCAGGTTCTTAATTTCTAAGAGTCTTCAAATGGAATGTCACCTTGACGATTTGAAAAACGGGGGAAGCCGTCCGGCTTCCCCCGTTTTTTTAAACGCCATCCGCATTCTGACATCTCTCAGAATTTTTCGTAATGAGTGAACTCGCTGATCTCCCGGCGTTTGGGTGCTACAGTACCTTTCGCGGGGTACCCCAGTGGAATGATGGAGACCACTTCGAACCCCTCGGACACACCCAGAATGGCTTTCGCCTTGTCGTGATCAAACAGTCCGGTAATCACAGTGCCCAGGCCCAACGCATGTGCGGCCAGACATAGATTTTGCGTGGCGAGACCCAGATCATACATAAACCAGTCTCCGTGTTTGGTCGTGACTTCTCCCTTATAGTAGCCCGAGCTTTTCAATTTCCCGCAAAGAACAAGGTCCAAGGGTGCTTGCAACACAGCCTTTCTCGCCGGGTTCGTCTTACTTAAGGTTTCGTGTAGTTTTTCTTTTGTGGCGTTATCCTTTACGACGATCACCTCCCAGCACTGGGTGTTCGCCCAGGACGGAGACCATTTTACCGATTCAAGGACCTCGTTTAGGGCCTCCTCCGGCACCTCTTTTTCCTGATATCTTCGGATACTGCGTCTTTCCTTGATAATGTCCATCAGCTCCGCCATGTGTGCCCTCCATTTTGCAGATGACTTGAGTCTCCTACCATAGACAGAATCGGTGATGGGCGTGCGTGCCCTGAGGCATGCGGCATACATTCAAACACGCGGCAGTATCCAAGGATCCGGATCACACAACAGATGGACGTTTTCCGACAGCCGCTTAAGCTTTCACTGCCATCTCCGCCAGTTTGAATGCCAGTTGTTCGATGTAAGCGCGATTTTCCAACTTTCGACGCCAGGACTCCTGGATAGCTTCCAAACCCAAATAGGCGCCCGAGATCGCGCCTGCCATGGCACCAAGGGTATCTCGATCCCCGCCATTCAAAACAGCGCAAAAGAGGCACTCCTCGAAAGAGGAGGCATTGCGCAGGAAAGAGTAGACGGCAAACGGCATGGACTCATGCACGGCGACAGTCCTGCCGATCCGGTCCGCCGCAATACCGGGGACCGCACCCTCAGCCGTCAGATCTTGAACCAGCGCCATTTTTTCCTTAACCTCACGTGTTCTGGGAATCTCATTCAGATGCTGAATCATAAGTTCCATCTGGAAGTCTTCTTTCGGGTCAAGCGTTACGGCCTGTGCGACGGCAGAAGCCTGAACGGCTGCGCCGTCCATTCCCACGGGATGGGCATGGGTAACCTGCGAGGCTGCATAAACATGATCATAAAGTGCCGCAGATGCATGAAAATAAAGACCGACGGGCGCCACTCTCATGGCCGCGCCGTTTCCGAAAGAACCCTCTCCCCTGAAAAGACGCCTCGCCGCCTCTGAATACGTGATACCCGTTTGCTTGACCATGGAAAAAATGGTCGGTGGGCCGGATGCATAACCCCGCCAAGGCTCTCGTTCAAAATTTTCGCTGAATGTCCTGCCCAGATGTTCGGGATCAATGCCTCCGATCTCCACGATGGATTCGGCCAGACCGATGGCCATTGCCGTGTCGTCCGTGTAAGAGAGCCTGGACAGGCGGCCCAATTGGGAACGCAAACCATCTTGATGAGGATACAGGAAGGCTATTTCCCCGATGGCATCTCCGAGCGCACTCCCCACCAGGGATCCGGAAAATTTGGACTGAAGAGTGATGGTGTTCATGGAAACCCCCTTGCATCGGTCCCCGACATTGCCGCGGCTGTGTGAATGTGACGACACTCGCCAATGATGGCGCCTTGCCCTGACCTACCCGCGCTATTTAGAAAGAAAACAGCTCTGGAATTCTTTGGGCCAGCATGATGTCTCCGCTGACTTTCAATTTCCCACTCATAAACGCCTGCATGGGATTCAGCTCCTTGTTCACCATGGAGGCCCAGTCTTCGGCGGACATGGACAAGGTCACCGTGGGAGCGCTGTGGGTCCCCTCTCGAACCCGGCACGAGGCGTCTTTTACGATTAAGTTCCAACTGCCCCCTTCATTTCCGCTGATGTCGAATTGGAACACTGCGTCCAGGCCCTGAGCGGCCGTTGCATTCAGTGATTCCGGTATTTTGCTGAAAATCTCTCTCGGGCTTTTTGTTGGCATCCTTTTGCTCCTCTCTATCCGGTACGAAAAAAGGGTCATGATAGATTCTTGACAAAAAACATGAGTCAATTGAACAGCTTGAAAAGCTTTGCAAGCCGAATATAGCATTACCCGCGAATAAGAATTGAACAAATGCGAACAAGGTTGTCAACCTGTTTTCCCCTCGGGTCGCCACCACCCGATGACCGAACCGTATCTGTTAAACCGGAAGCCTTCTCTCCGTTCGATTTCCCTTGCCCAATCACCCAATCCCGACGCATGATGGATGATCAGCGGGGTGCTGTGGGCGGGAAGGATGTCATTGGGAAGGGCATAAAGATACAAAGTTTTCCGAACATCGGCCATGGATTCCTTAGTATCCCAAGGGGTGGGATGGATAAAACCATGAATGGCGCCCTCTTCCCTGGCGTACCTCCACTGCAGGGGGAATTCTTCTTTAAGCCGTCTCATCAGACGGACGGCACGTAAGTTTGTCTCTACGTTCACCCCTTTATTGAGGTTTCTTAATATGTCATTATCGAAGGATTCAAAGCCCACGGAACTCAGGAGGATACGAAATCCTGCATGCTTGGCGAATCCCAGGGCTTCCCTCAAATACTTCTCACCGGACAAAAACCAGTCTGCTCTCATTATGAGATTGATCTGTGAAAGCCGGATGCCTCTCCGAGCGACCGTTGTTAACAAGCGCGGGAGGCCGGGGAGGGGATTTTCGTTGATCAGTTCAAAAGGGATCTTTCTGCCGTCCGCCGACTCAGGAAGAGACTGAATCTGACTCACCACCGTCTCCAGGCTCAATGCGCCATGAAATCCCTTATCAACGGCCACATCGCAGAAGCTACATCCTCGCAGAAATACGCGGATTTTTTGGCCGCGCCGATCGGGCATGCAAACGGGATAATCGATGTCCACCCACTGCTCCCGCCCTGCATGCGGGCATCCGATGTGCTGTAACACCTGGGCGGTGCCGACATTCAAAGGGACCAACCCTTCCTTGCCGATCCGGTATAGGTTGTCCCACCGCACTCGCTTCAAGAAATCTTCTTCCCAGGTCTTTTCGCGGTTTCGGATAATGTCGCCGTCTTTTCCGACGTACAAGAGGCCCGGCGTGCTCTGCCATCCGGTTCCATCGAGGTTTCCCAACAGGAAAACCGCCTGCTCGCCCGGTCCATGCAACGCAAAGGTAAAATTCTTTGAGAGACCCCGAAATCGATGGGGATGATTTTGCCGATCCACTTCACCCAAGAAATCCGCGTCCGCTTGCGGTCCCGCCAGCAATGTGACCGCGCCCGCATCTCGCATCTCTTGGGCAAAGTCAAAAAGGTCCTCGCGGCCGCTCAGGGTGGAAAACCCGATGACCGGTCTCTGTGTCCCAAAATAGTCGGACAACGCCTGTTTCAGCAAATCCTTATCATCATCCCTTGTAACTGCCGCGACAATACACGCATACGGCGTGTGCTCCGCTATCAATGTTGCGGCCAACTGAGGTCCCAGAAGACCATAGGTTTCTCCCGCAAAGTAGCTTGCGATAATGGCCATCCGTTTTGTCGATCCGGTCTTTTTTGTGAGCAATGCGTTTTGCCTTTCGAGCGCTTGAATGCCCCGCCCTCTCACCGCTTTGCCGCACGAATCGAAAAATTCGGTAGCGGCCGGAGCGTAGGATGTCGCAGCTGTCGTTTCTTGTTAAGCGTTCTTATCGGCGGCGCACTGCGAGGAAACTTGGCGACTTGAGATGCGCAATTCGCACATCTTCCCGGTTGCGTTGGTACAGATCGGTATTAAGTTATGTGATAATAAAATAATCCTCTCAACTCAAGACAATGCGTCGCGCCGGACTGAAGCGTCAGGGGTCTTTTTGCGGAATCGGGAACGCCTCCAGGCGTAAGGTATGAAGAGCTGTTGCAACCTTAGAGGAGTTTTTTGCAGTCATTCAACAGGCAGGAGCAAGCCGTGGCCATAAAAATACACATTCACAAGACTCACCGTCAATTCACCAACGGACTGGAGGTGGTCGAGGTGGAGGGAACAACAGTGCGGGATTGCCTCGGCCGCTTGGTGGAGCGGTTTCCCGACATGGCGAATGCGATCTTTGACAGGAAGGGGAATTTGATGAACATTGTCGAAGTCTATGTAAATCTTGAAAGCGCCTATCCGGATGAACTGGCGAAGCAAGTCAAGGACGGCGACGAAATTCATTTGACTTACATGCTTGCCGGAGGATGATCTTTCAGCCGTTTTTTCCCCTCACCGCTTCGATATTCAAACAGCGCGGTTTTCCGGCAGAGCCGGAAACCGCGCTGTTGTTCACTCACCGGTCCCTCCGAACCTAAACTCACTGCCGTCGAATAATCACATTGCAGCCTGTAAAACGGCCGCCTCCTTACCTGCGATGGAAATTTTCTGTGCCGCCTCCCGCTTCTTTAACGTGCTCACCTCACCGGCATCGACATATTCTATCGCTTTTACTTCACAGAACCGGACACATTGCGGATCCCCGTCGCAGACGTCGCACTTGAAGACCTTCCGATCCGTTGTATTAAAAGACATCGCCCCAAAAGGACAAACCGCCACACAGGAACGACAGCCGATGCACACATCGTAGTCAACGACTACCCGACCCAATTCCTCATCGCGAGAAATCGCCTTCACAGGACAGACGTTCAAACAAGGTGCATCCTGGCACTGCTGACACGACATGGGAATATACAGGCCTTCCGATTCCCATTTCATCACCTTGATGCGACTTCGCGCAGGGTTGGAAATGCCGTCGTGTTGCACCGCACACACAAGCTCGCACAACCGGCACCCGGTGCATTTATCGTAGTGTATCACAAGAACTTTACCCATAGGTTCCATCAATCTTCTCCTTTCCAATCAATCAGAGCAGGTGGGACGGCTCATTCTCGAGGTCGAGTGCTTTCAATGTCTCCCCTTTGGGAACACCGTCTTTGTCAAGACCTTTATGTTCGTAAAATTCATCAATCATCTGAACGAATTTTTTCTTATCAATTTTCTTGCCGACGACATCAATGGCGCCCCGCCGACAAGGCTCATCAAAATAGCGATGGTTCAACATATCGCCTTTTTTGAGATCTTCTCTTGTCAGGCCTTCCCTCAGATTGAAGAGGCGTTCAATCATATTGCAGCGTCTTGCCACTTCCCAGATCTCTTCAGGCGTCATTTCGAGACCGGTATTGTAATACAGCACTTTTGACCAATCCTCGAAATTGGGAAGTGTCGCTCCCAAAAACGTTGTATGGTATTTGCAAATACCGAGACAATCCACGCCCATATAACAGTTTTCTTGCCAGAACACCTGCCAGGGTTTTCCAACATACTCGGTATGCTCAGAGCTCAAGGCCCCGTCATAGGGAACCGGGTTTCCGTAGATTTTCCTTAATACCTCTTCCGGAAGGTGGTAGAGGTCAATAGCCGGTCGGCTCCGCAAATGGTCCGAACCCCTCGACGCCGTGGCGATATTCAGTGCCAGTCCGGGCGTCGCCCGCTCATCTGAGTGAAGATTGCTCATCCCTTTCACCTGAATGAGATAATCAAAGGAGTTCTTACCGATCTTTTCCGAGGCGGCCACCCCTCCGTCCGCAAGGGTATCCCCCAACCATCCCTTTCGGTGGCAGATGCGGTCGATCATTTCTATGACGGCTTCATCGTTTCCGAACCTCAGATCCAATCCATCCGTTTCTTTGCTGGTGATAATGCCCAGTTCATATAGCTCCATGGCCCAGGAAATGAGACTTCCGGTTTCGAGATTATCCATCCCGTACTTGTCAACCAGGTGGTTTCCTGTCAAAACGGTAACCGCTCTGGGGGTGTCGGTCTCCCCTCCAAATGCACCTTGCGAAGTGTATTCCGGTCCTTCATCATATACGCCGGCATAGGGGCCTTCCGGTATCTTGTACTGTGCTCTGCAATGGACCTGGCACCCGAAACAACCCGTCATATGGTAGGGTCCGATGGTCTCCTCACAAATTTCATCAATTCTTTCGGGTTCGATGTCATCGGCATACTCACACTGGTTGTACTGGAAATTTCTGCACCGGATGCCTCCCCAGGAATTGGTGGCTCCCCAGATGAAAGGGGTCCCGAGGGCGCCTTGGGTCTGATTCACTTTTGCGCTGACGATCTGGTCGATGAAACGCTTATTGTATTCCAGGGCTTCTGTGGGTCGGGCTATCTTTATATCCATGGTTCCGCGCGCCGCGACGGCCTTGAGATTCTTTGAGCCCATCACGCATCCCATACCGGTTCTACCCCCGGAATTCTTGATTCCCGTCATGACGTTCGCAAACCTGACCAGGTTTTCGCCGGCCGGACCACAGACACAGCTTTTCACCTCCTCATCCCCCAAGTCCTCCCTGATTGCCCACTGGGTGTCGGTTACGGTTTTACCCCAAATGCCCCGCGCGTCCCGAATCTCGATCTCACCGTTGTGTACATAGATATAAACGGGATGTTTGGCCTTGCCCTTGATGACCAGGTGATGAAAGCCCGCCCAGGCCAGCTCAGGCGCGAAAAACCCTCCCATGTTCGCACTCCCGAGCAAACCGGTCAGCGGGGACTTGGCCATGACATGCGTTCTGGCGGTTGCTGAAGCGCACGTCGCGGTCAAGATACCCCCACTCATCATCAGGGTATTTTTGGGACTCAAGGGGTCACAGCCCTTTTCAGTATGGTTATAAAGCAAGTACGCATCCAGTCCCCTGCCCCCCAGAAACTTTTTCCTCACATCCAGCGGGATCGGTTTTGTCTGGATATCCCCTGTGCTAAGATCAATGTAGGCTATCTTTCTATCTAACGGCATATTACTTTACCCCCATTTTCTTTAGTTTTTCTTCCGCCAATTTCCGGTTGACGTCCCAGACCGGTCCCCTGATTCGGGGCAGGTTGGGATTGACCCAGTGGACCCGATATTCCATTCCGCAGGTCGGGCATTTGGCGGTCTTTTTTCCCTTCTCCGGCTGAATTCTTTCCATGCAAGTCGGATTGTGGCATCTGAATTTGCCGTAGGTCCGTGTTTTGCGCAGACTCTCTGCCGTTGAAAGTCCTTCTTTTTCTATTGCCATCACACGCTCCTTTCTGTCTTTGATGGAGGGTTTGAGGTTAAACCTAAGAAAGCATTCTTAGGTGCGGATGTGTTTTTTCAACAGTCTTGTGTCAAGGAGACAGTTTACGATAGAAATCCCCCAGATTTGTCCTTCTGCAACGCGGGCAGAAACGCAGATACGCATCCGTGAATGTCTTACCGACTTTATTCATTTGAGGTTCCGGCGCAAAACGCGCCCCACACCGTTCACAGGCCTGAAGTTCCACGGTCCTTATTTTTCGTTTTGAGACGATCTGAAAAAAGCTTCTCGGACTGATCTCGTGCCGCAACTCCGCGGCATTCTCAGGGCACACATTCACGCAGGCCCCGCAACAAATACATTGATAATGGGAATATTTGAAAATGCGGAATTTCCCCGCATCTTCAGACTCAAGCGTCCCCGTTGGGCAGGAGACTTCGCATGCAGCACAACCGGTACAGGTTTGGGTATTGAGTCGGCTTTTGACGAAAAGGAACACCACCATAATCATCATGGCCTCACCACTCAACATGTGGATGACCGCCATGTTGTCTCCCAGAAACGCGATGGAATCCAGACTGGCATGTGTCAAGAAGTATCCCGTCAGGAAAGGCAGCGCGGTGAGGACGATCAAAAAATAGTCCGTTTTTGAGGCGTTCATACGAATTTGCGATGATGCAGCACGCCGGATGAGGAAGTAGGCGGCCAGAGCCAGCAAAAGCAGGGTCATCCAATCGGCCCATTCGTCCGGAAGCGCAGACCATTCCCATTCGAATCTGGATTCCGCCCACAGGGTAATATGCCCGCTTAACCAGATGGGGACAACAAAGAGACATAGGTGAAATATATACCGCAGCGTCGCGTAAACGGGCTTGCCGACAACTCCCATGTGGAACGGTAAAAGGAATCGACCCATTGTGGCGACGTCATAACTCCAGCGGGAAGCTTTGTTGCCGTTGCCTCGAACGATGGCGGAAAAAAAGAAGGCAATTCGTACAAGAATCCCAATTATCAACATCAAAAGGGCAATCCACAGTAAGGGACCTTCCACAAAAAAATAAAAATCCATAAGAGCGAATCCTCCCCTTTTTGGCCGATGCGCAAACAAAAAGGGGTTTTTGTTGAACGCCTACGATTCAAAAAAAACCGTGGTTGAATCCAACGCGAATTTGAAGAAAGGCGGCGGCGTTCTTGTTTACCCTAAGCACCTTGTTCATTATCATGAACTTGACTTAACAACAAAATACCGACATCTTCTAACCCTGTCAAGGGAAAAATAGTACAGATTTAGTTGATATTATGTCAGTATTGACACAAACCCCTCTTGACAAACTCACATAGAAAATATAGAATCATTAAAAATCTGTTCATCATGGTGAACAATGTCTACAAAATACAAAGCGCCTTCAGTCAACAAAGCATTTCAAATCTTGAGGCTCATTTCCGACAACAAAGAAGGGTTGGGAATTAGCGAACTGTCGAAAGGATTGGCAATCGGAAAAAGTACGGTTCACGGCGTAACCTCCGCCTTACAAAATGTGGGGGCGATCGTCAGGGATCCTGCCACAAAGCGTTTTACCCTGGGCCTTACGCTATTCGAGCTGGGTAGGTCGGCGCATTCCCGGTTCGATTTAAAGGATGTGGCCAGGCCGTTCATGGAGACGCTCATGGCAAGGACCCGGACCTCCGTCTTTCTGGGGATCCAAAACCATGTGCATGTAACCATTCTGGATGTCGTTGAATCCACACAGGACTTCAAGATCACATCTCCTATCGGAACGACCATTCCGCTCATGGCAGGAGCGGTGGGAAAGGTCTTCCTGGCATCCATGGAGGAGGTCCGGGCGATACAACTGATACGATCCAAGGGAATCACCCAATACACGGCGAATACCCGGACGGATCCGGATGATTACTTAGAGGAGATCAGACGCGTGAGAAAGTTGAATTATGCGACCGATTATGAAGAATACATTCCGGGCGTCCAAGCGGTGGCCGCCCCCATCCAAGGACAGGCGCCACTGCGCTCCGCCATTTGGGCGGTAGGGTTCAAGGCGAGCTTGGATGAAGGGGCCATGAAAAGGTTGATAGCGGAAACCAAGAAAGCGGCTGAATCCATCAGCGCACGAATCAGAGCACAAACCGGAAACCTCTAACGGAGTCTTTATGATTTCCTTTTCACCGGCGATAATTCATCATATGGGTTTGAAAATAGCCTTCGAGAAATAGAAATGGAAATAAACGAAATCGAAATACTTTCCGTGGGTGTAGATGTAGGCAGTGCGACGAGTCATTTGGCTTTTTCAAAGCTGTTGCTCAGAAGAGATCCGCGATCTGAATCCCGTCGTTTTCGAATTGAGGATAGACGGGTGATTTATGAGGGAAGCATTATTAAAACACCCCTGTTGGATAATGACACGATTCATATCCACGAACTGACTGATTTCTTAAGGAGTGAGTACAAACGCGCAGGAATTGATCCCGCAGATGTCCAGACAGGTGCCGTTATTGTAACCGGAGAAACGGCCAAAAAACAAAATGCGAAGGAAATCGCAGAAGCCCTTTCCAGTGATGCCGGAAAATTTGTCGCTGCGACGGCAGGCCCGAATTTCGAGAGCCTGATTGCGGCGATGGGTTCCGGCGCGGCGACTCGTTCCAAAGAACATCATAAGACCATATTGTCTTGTGACATTGGTGGCGGGACATCCAATATTGCCATATCGAAAGACGGCAAAATTCTATCTACCGGTTGTGTGTCGGTAGGCAGTATTCTACTCAGTGTAAACCGCGAGGGGACAATTTCGAAAATTAACGGACCGGCGGTAAAGGTCATGAGACATATTGGGTTGGATTATAAAATAGGGGATCAAATTTCACGCAGAGATATAGAGAAAATTGCCGCGAAGTTCGCCGAAGTATTGATTGAGGTGATCACGGGTCCTGCAAGCTCCGCTTTGGCCAAACAGTTAATGGTGACGGATGATTTGGATTTTCCGGAAAAAATCGATGAATATCTATTTTCGGGGGGAGTCGCGGAGTTGATCTATGGGCGTAACGGCCATTACGAAGATATCGGTCAAGCATTGGCCGACGGGATAAACGCCCTGAAGTTTAGACTACCTTCTCCGGTCGTAGAACCGGCAAATAAAATCAGGGCCACCGTCATTGGTGCCGGGGCATATTCGCTGTCGATTTCCGGCTCTTCAGGGTTTAAGGATGACATGCTTTCATTTCCCATAAGAAATGTTCCCGTAATCCGGGTGGATGTCGAAAACTCAAAACTTAGCGTTGAGCACGTGGTGTCACAGATAAATGTCGCTTTTCAACGATTTGATGTGAATGAAGGCGAAGAAATCGTCGCATTATACTTCAAGGATCCGGTTCGATCCTGTTACGGCGAATTGGAATTGTTTGCAAAATCTATTGAAGCTGCGCTTGCCAATTCGGCAAAAAACAGGATCCCGATCATCTTGGTCTTTGAAAAAGATATTGCCTGTGGGGTGGGAAATGTAATCCGCAGAGAAACCGCTTTGAAAACAAATCTACTGTCCCTGGATGAATTGACCTTGGAGGAAGGAGATTGGATCGATATCGGCGAACCGCTGGTTGCCGGTCAGGTGTTTCCCGTTACCGTGAAATCTCTTGTTTTCGAGAGAAATTAAAGCCCCCAGCGTCGAAAAAGGTCGTGTGTGATGCCAAGGTAGTCGAATATCTTGCCGATGGTTTGATCGATAATGTCATCTATGGTCTTGGGTTGATGATAAAAAGATGGTACGGGGGGCAGGATATGTGCACCCATCTCGGCGGCCATGGTCATGAGTCTGAGGTGACCCTTGTGAAGCGGTGTTTCTCTCACCACGAGAACCAGCTTTCGCTTCTCTTTGAGCGTCACATCCGCGGCCCTTATAAGGAGGTTTTCGCTATAAGAGTTGGCAATCCCGGATAAGGTCTTTATGGTGCACGGAACGATTACCATTCCATCGATTAAAAATGATCCGCTGGCAAGCGCAGCGCTCACATCTTTGTTGTCATAAACATAGGTTGCCATGGCCGCCACTTCATGTGCTTTATGGCCTGTCTCAATCTCAATGTTTTGCTTCCCGGCTTCAGATAGGATGAGATGGGTCTCAAAGTTCATTTCCTTAAATAGACCGAGCATTCTTACGCCATAGATAACGCCGCTTGCACCCGAAATCCCGATTACGATTCTTCTTGTCATACACGACCTCTTTTGCGATGGCCGAAACCCTGTGTCCGTGCGGCTTTTATCCTTGACAGCGCGGCTCCCTCAAAGCACAGCGCAGACGCCGAGCCGTCTCCTGATGGGGGTGCAATTTCGACCAAGACTCATGTCCGGCAGGGTCACCTTATGCCCTCTTTCCAGGTTCTCTGCGCAATCAATCAAGGGTATCCATCAATGTCTCGAATGTCTCGACCACTGCGCCTGCGAATTCAGCTGTTTCCAGGTCGGCACCGACTTCTCTGACTTCGATAGTCTGCTTCAGTCGCTTTTTCAGTGTGTCGGTAAATACCTTATCCGCTTCTCCATCGTAGAAGTCGGTCCCCCTTTTGTCAACTGATGACCAACCGCCAAGCGGAATAACAACCTTTACCGGACCCAATGCCTTGTTCAATTTGTCTGCAATGGCCGATGCCACCCTAATCAGCTCCTCGTTTGATAATCTGACAAAGGTACGTGCATTGTCATATTCTAACTTCTTTCGCAATTCATATTCAGGCTTATACTTGCGTTTGAGCGGACTCCCAAAATTGACTCCGCACGGCGCAATGACTTGCGGCAATCCTTTGTTTCCCGCAGCCTCAAGCCGGCCGGCGCCTGCCGCCCTGCTGAAGCCGAGCAGTTCTTCGCCCACCCCACCCGGCGCAAGGTCAATTACAGCGCCAAAGATATTCTGGTATTCTATGATCTCCTCCATCGCCCTATCGCCGATACCGGCGGCAGAGAACCCAATGACCTGATATCCTTTTTGTTCGAGTTGTGTCCTTACATTGACGGCACACGCCTCACATGGGCCGAAATGTGTCATGGCAATCAAAGGCTTTTCGCCTTTTCGGGGGAAAGAAACCGGCACACGGACTGAACTTTCCGCCATCCCACAAATAGCCCCGGCAGCTCTTGCCAGCACATTCCGTATCATGGCATTCAGCCCTGCAATCTCCACTACGGAGTGCATTAGGGTAATATCCGACGTACCCATATACGTTGCGGCAAATGCTGGAATAGATGCAGTACTGGAAACGGCGAGTTTTGGGATCCCGAAAGCGAGCGATTTCATAATGCTCGTACCCATGCGTGTGCCGGTAGTCCCTCCCACGCTTATTATTCCGGACAATTGACCGTGTGACACAAGTTCCTGAACCTTTTGTCGAGCACCCTCTATCATGACCGGCATTCGTTTCCCTCTATCCGCGATAAGCGCCACCTCCGCAGCACTTCTTCCACCGGCGCTTATGACTTCCTCGCGGCTAATATCGCAGGCCCCCTGTGCTTTCCCCATCAACCCCATATCCAGAATCCTGGCTTTGTGACGATGTGACGCTATCTGCTTGCGCAGGAAATCGGCCTCTTCCCATTTTTCCTCGGCCATTACCAATATAAGTATCGCTTCGCCCACCATTACCCTCGCATTGGTTTGAAAGCTTTTTTACGATTACGCCCATGGAGTCCAATACCATTGCCACTGGATCACGAGCGACTCAATTTCCCACAACACAGGCTTTGTCTATAAGCTATATCTTGCCTTCCGCTTTGAGTTTTTCCGTAATCATTTGAACCATGGCTTTATTATCTATCTTGCCGCTTTCACCCACCAGGGGGAAGGTTTCCAAAACCTCCAGCCTTTCAGGTAATTTAAAAGGGGCGATCTGCTTGCGCTTCAGGTAGTCTATCATCTCCTCAAAGCCAAATCGCGCTCCTTCTCTCAGTGTGACAAAGGCGCATGCACGCTCACCCATTTCAGGATCGGGCATTGGGACGACAGCAGCGTTCGTCACCTTTTCATGAGATAGAAGATAATCTTCGATCTCTCGAGGGTATATGTTTTGTCCACCACGAATGATGATGTTCTTCTTTCTACCCATTATTTTCACATACCCATCATCCGTGACCGTTACCAGGTCCCCCGGCGTGGCAAAACCCGCTTCATCAAAGGCCTCGGTCATGGTCTTTTCAAGGTCTTTGTAATACCCGATCGAGTTGCCCGGACCCTTGAACCAGAGGGTCCCCACAGCGCCTTTCTCGACAGGGTTTCCGGAATCGTCCAGCACCTTTATCTCAATTCCGGGATGTAGCCTTCCCACCGTGGTATATCTTTGATCCTTGGAGGCGGTAATCGGGACTCCGGATATTGATCCGGTATCCTGGGTTCCATAGGTACCGAGTATCGGACAGCCGAACCTCTCTTCGGCTTCTTTGGCCAGAGGTGGCGGCAGATAGCCGCCGGCAGTCTTAATGATGCGCAAGGAAGACAGATCGTATTTGTCCACAGGCAATTTCAGGAGTCTGGCAAGCTGGGTCGGCACCAGTGCGATGACAGTGGCTTTTTCTTTCTGCATAAATTCCAGAGTTTCCTCTCCCCGATATTGATACTCCAGGGCAACCTTGGCCCCACCCACCGGCGCGGTAACATACGTGGGGGTGCCGCCTGCCGCCCCGGCGAGCGGAGCAATAGCAAGCACACAATCATCAGGCCCAAGTTCCCAGTTTCTGACATGGGCTTTTGCCGTCCATATCTCGCGAGCCGCAATCCGATGCTCGATGAGCTTAGGAAGCCCGGTAGTTCCCGTAGTGGTTATCAAAAACCCCACCTCTTCCACAGCATCCAGCCTCCGGGCCATCAGCTCAATGGCATCGTATTCCTGCTCATAGGGATGCGCCATAATCTCCGTAAGGGAGATGCAATCTTCGGGCACGTCCTTACCCGCGACAATAATATGCCTTAGGTTCGGTAACTCGACCTGGAGTTCCTTTGCCATCTCATAATGGTCAAATTTCCGGTACTGTTTGGGTATAACCATACCAATCGCCCCGGTTCGCGTGGCGATGTCTGCCAACTCGGTCCGGCGAAATGTTGTCATTTCCGGTATGGACAAAACCCCTGCCTTTTCGCACGCAAGACGCACCAGGACCTGCTCAACGCAGTTGGGCAATTGCACCATCAACGTGTCATCCCTTTTGAGTTTTAGATCCTTAATCAGTGCGAATGCGATTCTGTCTATTTTCCGGGCGGCCTGCTCCCAGGTAAGCCTGCTGCCAAGCGAATCCACCAGGCCTTCTCGATCAGGCCTCTGCCTGGCATTTCTGTCCCAGTAATCCGGTAAAATCGTCTTGTCCCAAAATCCCTCTTTGAGGTTTTTCTCAATTTCCGCTGGATCATAACGAATCGGTTTCATTTATGACTCCTCCGGGGAAAATAAACAGGCGTGACATCATCGTCATTCATGCAGAGTGTCCTGTTTAT
>JAWOGN010000171.1:0-10537 GCA_046496815.1 Desulfatiglandaceae bacterium | reverse complement strand
TCGCAAACCCGGACCGTTGATGGACGGCACGCCCGTTTATAAAACACTGAAGGACGTATCGGGGCACATCCTGCCCCTGACCTTACTCGATGCCGACTCCGCCGACTTCAGGCCCGAATCCTGCCGAACCTTTCATGATATCCTCCGGTACTGCCATGAAAGTGCGGTAAGGGAAATGTTTCAGTTCGGGCGGGAAAACGAATTTCCTCAACGCTCCAGCAAACAACTCCTTGTGGAGGTGCCCATGAAATGGTGGGTGCTGAATCTGGATGACGGGTTCCGGGAGGAGGTCGAAGGCCGTCATGTCGCCCTGGACAATATTCTTTCCATCCCCATGCTGGCCCTATGGGAAGGAATCACCCTGGTACCCTGGGAAGGTCCGCCTCCCCTTGACGGCAAGGGGTTTTTATCCGTCATGTTTGAGGCCACCCGCAACACGGACCTTTTGCCCGGTCTGCAATCCCGTTACGGGGAGCGCAATTATTTCATGATTGCCAAGAACTATTGCAGCCTGACTTCGCGATTCGGTTTCCATTTCGCAACCGTAGAGAGCTACGTGGGTGAACGGGTTCCGGAGAACTACATTATTTTTCGCTTTAAGGGCGGGGCCGCTGACGACTTCAGGAAACATCGCAGGGTGAATTTGATCGGTGAGGTATTGGAAGAGCAGGGCTTCAATATCTCGGTCACCGAGGATGTGCTGACGGCCCGTTTTGAAGATTATTCGATGGAGGTCATGCAAAATCGGCTCAGAATTCTGGGGTTTCTCATCATGCATACGCGTCAGTTGGACATGGTCATGTCCAACGATGCCATGGTGGCCCACTATCGAAACAAAATGAAAAGCGGGATCGCCGGTTTGTCCGGGTAGGATTTTTTGCAGGGGTGACGGCTTCGCGAGAACACGCCTTATGAATAAGCGCAAAATATCTCGCGCGTCCATCAGTCGATGAATTCGTAAAAAGCTATGTGATGCCGCGCTGCGGCACTGTAACCAAAAATATCGTGCCAATCGAAGAGGGCCTGGACTGCGGCCAACAGCGGCGTGACGAATTTTTAGGAGACTATTGTCCGCTGCGCTTCAGAACAACTGCGTGAGAAGGAGGTTTATATGGCAATCATTACCATATCAAGAGGATCATACAGCAAGGGAAAGGAGGTCGCCGAGAAAGTGGCCGGGAAACTGGGCTATGCGTGTATCTCCCGGGATGTTCTGCTGGAGACCTCCAAAGAATTCAACATTCCTGAAATTAAACTCGTTCGGGCCATCCACGACGCCCCGTCCATTTTGAAGGGATTGAAACAGAGCAAGGAGCGATATATTGCCTATATCCGGGCCGCCGTCCTGAAGCACTTGAGCGAGGACAATGTCGTCTACCATGGGCTCGCCGGTCACTTTTTTGTCAGCGGGATTTCTTATGTGCTGAAGGTTCGGATCCTGGCACGCCTCGAAGATCGCGTTCAGCTTGAAATGGAGCGGGAGAACATCAGCCGCAGCGAAGCCTTGTCGATTATCAAAAAAGACGATGAAGAGCGGCGGCGCTGGAGCAGAGAACTTTACGGCATCGATACCCGGGACCCATGTCTTTATGACCTGGTTATTCACATCCGGGAGCTTACCATTGATGACGCCGTTGAACTGATCTGCCGGACCGCCGGGTTCAAGCAATTCGCCACCACCCCCGAGTCCTTAAAGAGCATCCATGATTTGGCCTTGGCCGCTGAAGTAAAGGCCGCTCTCATGGACATCCAGTATGATATGGAGGTTCAGGCCGATGACGGACATGTGTTCGTCCAAACCCATGCCTCTCCGGCGATCCAGCAGCAACTCAAAGAAGACATCCTCGGCATTGTCGGACGGCTGTCCGGAGTCAAAAAGACGACCATCACGCTTTCGAGGGTGACGCCTTATGGCGATTAACCTGAGCGGCAAAGGAGAGGACAGTCCATGAGCGTTGTCTCTGTTTTCAGCGGGTCATTCTGCCGTGAAGACGAGTTTGTGGAAAAGTTTGTCCTTGAAACGGGCTATGAGCGCGTCAATGACGAAATGATCATCGATCGAGCGGCGGACTTGTCCGCCCTTCCCCCCGACACGCTGAAACGTTCCTTTTCAGCCAAAACATCGATCTTCAACCCCTTCACCCGTGAACGGGAACGCTCCCTCACATGGTTGAAACTGGCCCTGGCGGAGCGTTTACAGCGGAGGCGATGGTTGCTGCATGGCTTCGCAGCCCATCTTGTGCCCCGATTCATTCGACACGTTCTGCGGATTTGCCTGATTGCAGACATGGCCTATCGCATTGCGGCCGCTTCGCGGCTGCGCGGCATCAGTGAGACCGAGGCCGCCGACCTTATCAATGCGCAGGATCGCCGTCAGGCTTTGTGGACTGGAGAATTCAATGTAAGCCCGGACCCGTGGGACCCGGGCCTTTATGATATCGTGTTGCCTACGAATAAAATCGATACCCGGGAAGCGGTGGCCCTGGTCGAAAGGAGCCTGACCGCAGAGGCCCTTCAAGTTTCCGAGAGCTCCCGAAAGGCCGCCCGTGATTTTTTGACGGCGGCCCGGATCGAAGCGAAGCTCGCGGGTGAAGGCCATGTGGTTGACGTCGCAGTGACCGGAGAAAAAGCCGTCTTGACGATCGACAGGCCCGTCCTCATGCTGGAGCGTCTGGAAGAAGAGCTCAAAACCGTGGTCAAGACCGTCGGAACTTTCGCCAAAATTGAGGTGTGTACAAAACCCGCGACCGAAAAGAGCGAAACCTATCGGAAATACGACTCCCAGATTCCCTCAAAAGTTTTGCTCGTGGATGACGAACGGGAATTTGTTCAAACCCTCTCCGAGCGGCTGGGTATGCGGGACATCGGTTCTGCGGCAGCCTTTGACGGTGAAAGCGCCCTGGCGCTGGTGCGTGAGGACGAACCGGAAGTCATGCTTCTGGATTTAAGAATGCCCGGAATCGACGGCATGGAAGTGCTGAAACGGGTGAAAACCGAGCATCCTGAGATTGAAGTGGTCGTTCTTACCGGGCACGGCACGGACGAGGACAGAAAGCGGTGCATGGAATCGGGCGCCTTTGCCTACCTGGAAAAGCCGGTGGATATCGATGTGTTGAGCGATACCATCCGAAGGGCCAATGAAAAAATGCGCACCCATGCCAAAGAAAAAAATGGTTGAACCGTTCGAAAAAAGCCCGTTCGGATTTAAGCGAGGGTTCCCGATAAACACAGAGAGTCAATACCATGTCTTTCTTACAACGCTTTAAACCCGAGTTCTGGGACTATCACGATGTTGCCTCCGGACCCTATAAGCACCTATTTGATTTCCGCCGGATCTGGTACCTGAGTGTCCTTCTCACCGCCGGGGTTGCTCTCATTCCGGTATTTCTGCTGGCTGCCATCGATTACCAGGTGACCCAGAAAGCCATTGAATCGGAAAACGTGTTACGGACATCCCGCCTGGTTTCCAATACCCGACGCACCCTCTCCTTCCTGCTCCTCGAGCGACGGTATGCGTTGCAATTTTTGGTCGGCGACAACTCCCTTGAGGTGCTCAACCGACCGGGGCGTCTGGCTGAAATCCTCAAGAACCTGCAGGACAGCTTCGGGGGATTTACGGACCTGGAGGTGGTCGATGCTCGGGGACGACAGATCACCTACAGTGGCCCCTACGATTTGACAAATTTCGATTACAGCCGTCAGAAATGGTTCGCCGAGGTCGTGGACCGGGGCAGCCACACCAGCGATGTCTTCCTGGGATATCGCCGGAGTCCCCACATCGTGATCGCCGTCAAACACCAACCGCCGAGCGGGCCGTTTTATGTGTTGCGTGCCACCCTGGAAGCGGATCGCTTTCACCGGGAACTTTTGCCCCTGGCTCCGGGACGTGGCGGAGATTTGTTCATTGTCAATGCCGCGGGGATTCTCCAGACACCGTCCCGGCGATATGGGAACACCCTGGAAAAGGTGCCCTTGCCCGTTCCGGAATATGCCACAACCACCCGGGTCCTTGAGACCGACAACGCCGACGGAGAAAGGTTGCTCATCGGATACGCCTACATCGCAGAAAGTCCGTTTATTTTGATGGCCGTAAAAAACAAGCAAGATCTGATGCGACCCTGGTATAAAGCCCGCCGGCAGCTCATCACCTATCTCATCATCAGCATCAGCGCCATCCTGATCGTTGTGCTCGCCGTGTCAACCTACCTGGTAAGCAAAATCCACACCGCAGATCAGACGCGCGTGGCGGCGCTCCATCAAGTGGAATACGCCAATAAAATGGCTTCCATCGGCAGGCTGGCTGCGGGCGTGGCCCACGAAATCAACAACCCCCTGGCGATTGTCAATGAAAAAGCCGGGTTGATCAAAGACCTGCTCCAACAGGAAAATATAGTGGCCACCCGATCCAAGCTGCTGGCCCAAGCCGATTCGATCCTGGCATCGGTCAAGCGCTGCGCCACGATTATCCGAAGACTTCTAAGCTTTGCCCGACGGACGGATGCCGCGTTTGAACCCATTGAAATACGGGATATCATCGAAAACGTCATCGGTTTTTTGGTAAAAGAAGCCGAACATCGGGGAATTTCCACGATCATCGATATTGCCCCGGATATCCCACCCCTCAGGAGTGATCGGGGAAAACTGGAACAAATCTTTCTCAACCTGGTCAACAATGCCTTTGCAGCCCTCAGTGACGGCGGCCACCTGGCCTTTGAAGGGCGAAAAATATCCGAAGACCGTGTCCGGATTGCCGTCATCGATGACGGGTGCGGCATTCCCCCCGAAGATATCAAACGGGTATTCGAACCCTTTTTTTCAACCCGTACCTCACAGGGAGGTACAGGGCTCGGTCTTTCCATCACCTATGGGCTTGTCCAAGAAATCGGAGGCACCATCGGCGTTGAAAGCCGGCCCGGCGTCGGCACCCGTTTCATTATAACGTTACCACTGAATCCGGACAGCAGGAAAAATGAAAACAATTCACGTGTTGATGGTTGATGACGAGGAAGACCTGGTGGTCACCCTGGCGGAAAGATTGGAGCTGAGGGGGTTTCATGCCGAATGGGTGACGACTTGCGAAGCGGCGCTCGAGATGCTCAAACACAAGCGGTTCGATGTGGCGGTTCTGGACATCAAGTTGCCCCGCATGAGCGGCCTTGCACTGAAAAGGAAAATGGAAGCCCTCGCTCCCGACATGAAATTTATTTTCATGACCGGACACGGCTCGGAAAAAGATTTCGAGGAAGGCACAGCCGAAGCAGGGCTACCCAACTATTTTCTGAAGCCCATCGATATTAAGCTGCTGGTAAACAGAATTGTAGAGATGGTCTCATAATGAGCGCCCCGCCTGAAAAATATTCGGGGAAATCCTTCACCGCCAAGGAGGTGCGACGTGGACGCTTTGCTGGATAGGGCCTCTGTCGAGGGCTTGCGGTTTTTCGGCCGCATGTCGGCCTCCATTTCCCATGAACTCAAAAATACGCTGAGCATCATGAATGAGAACGCCGGACTGCTGGAAGATCTGGCGCTTCTGGCCGAACAGGGAAAGACGCTTGACGCATCGCGGGTGAAAGACCTGGGTTCGGCGATCAAACGACAGATCCGGCGCACGGATCTCATCATTCGGAATATGAACCGGTTTTCCCATACCGTGGACCAACCGCTGGCGGAAGTGGAGGTGGCCGAGTTCCTGGAATTCATCCTGGATGTTTCCCGCCGGTTGACGGCGGCTCGAGGGGTCGCGGTGACGGTTCACTCCGAGGGTCAATCCCTCATGATCGTCACCAGACCGTTTTTTCTTCACACCTTGGTCTGGCTGCTTCTTGAATTTGGAATGGAACAGGTCGGCAAGTCCGGAACACTGACTTTGAAACCCCGAAAAGCGGCGAGCGGTGCCTGGATTCGGCTTGCGGGGTTTGAACGGCTTACGCCGGAAGCAGGTCGGAATTTACCGGGGGAACAGGAGGAAATGCTTTTGACCCTGCTTGAAGCCCAATTAGAAATGGATTTTGAACAACAGGCCCTCGACCTCTTTCTGCCGAAAAAAATCCACGATGCATCCCTGCGGGGATCGGCATCGGCAACATCATAAGCAGGAGCGGAGCCATGTCAATCAAAGTACTCTTGGTGGATGATGAAAAAGAGTTCGTAGAACTTTTGGGCCAAAGAATGTCCACCCGGGGAATGGAGGTAACCGCTACCACCTCCGCTGCCGATGCCCTGAAAATTGCTGAAGAACGGACCTTTGATGTCATTGTCCTTGACCTGATGATGCCGGAAATGGACGGGATTGAGGTTCTGAAGAACCTCAAAGCCAAAAGACCCGAACTGCAGGTTATTCTGCTCACAGGTCACGGAACGATTGATAAAGGGGTGGAGGCCATGCGTTTGGGAGCCATGGATTTTGTGGAAAAACCCGCAGATCTGGATGCATTAACCGAAAAAATAAAAAAAGCCCGGGCCCGCAAAATGATTCTTGTGGAACGTAACCTGGAAGAAAAGGTTCGTAATATGCTGACCGGAAAACGCCGGTGATCCGCTCTTTGTTGCCGTCCACCCAGGTCTTTCACCCTTTTTAGACGGGGGGATTTCGCGGGATTCCGGCAAAGTCACCCCCTGGGCCGGATGCACTGCAGCGCTGAAAAAAGCCGGCCGGAAGACGACTTAAACGGACCCAGGCACCAACATTTACATGAAGGAGGGCGTAACATGAAGGTACGGGTATTGCTCGTCGACGATGAGAAAGAATTCGTGGAGGCGTTATCCGAACGTTTAACCGTTCGCGGGTATGATGTCACCACATCCCTGAGCGGAGAGGATGCCGTCGAAAGCGTAACGCGTTTTAATTTTGACGCGGTGATCTTGGATGTATCCATGCCGGGCATCAGCGGGGTGGAGGCGCTACGTCAAATCAAGCGCATCAAGCCGTTAACGGAAGTCATCATGCTGACCGGGCACGCAACAGTCGACACGGCTATAGAAGGGATGAAGCTGGGTGCACTGGATTATTTGATTAAGCCCTGCGAAACCGAAGATCTCCTCGCCAAAATCGACATGGCTCACCGGCGAAAGGCAGAACACGAGGAGCGTATTCGTGCAGCCAAAGTTCAGGATATTGTTGCTTCACCGCGGTCCGTTCTGAAATAAGAGACGCCTTCCATGGCATCTGGATTTGCGGATTTGAGGGATTTTGGCTTGACAGTCGAGCCGCAATCTGCATCTTATATGCCTACGTATACGGTCTTTGAATTTGTCGTAAGGGTTCAGCGAATTTAAAGACCGGCGTGTCCGGGGCACGCGAAAACCTGGATACCGCTATCTGAACGTATTCCATCCTTTTTCCACTCACTTCGCTCCGGACATACGATCGATTTTGTTTTGCTGCATCGGTTTAGCGAACGCCGTCACCAGTTTCAAAAACAACAGAAAGGAGGATACAGTCATGAAATTCAGTAAATTTGTGGGTCTTTTTGCAGTTTCCGCTCTCGTCGCGTGCCTGTTCGCGTTCACCGCACCGATCACCGCACAGGGGGCGGCCAAACCCGTCAACCTCATCATCGCCACCGCCACCACCGGGGGCACCTACTATCCGATCGGTGTGGGAATGGCCTCACTATGGTCCATCAAGCTTGCGAAGGATCACGGAATACAGGTCCAGCCCATCACTTCTGCCGGCTCCGGTGAAAATATCAACATGCTGAGGAACAAGGAAGTGGATCTCGCCATCCTTCAGGGTCTTTTCGGAAAGAGCGCCTGGAGAGGGCTCGGCAACTACAAGGACAACCCGCTGAAGACCTTTAGAAGCGTCACCATGCTCTGGCCCAACGTCGAACATTTTGTGGTCCGAGCGGACAAGGTCAAAACGGGGAACGCTTCGGACATCAAGGGATTGCGGTTTTCCATCGGCAGGGCCGGTTCCGGGACCGAAAGATCCGGGCTCACGATCATGTCCGCTCTGGGAATGGGTCGTGACGATGTGGAAGGGGTCTACCTCGGCTATTTTGAGTCCTCTTCAGCGATGAAAGACAAACGGATCGACGGGGCCAACATTCCCGCCGGCCCTCCGGTTGCCGCCGTGACCGACCTTTTTGCGGCACCGGGTCTCGACGTGGTCATTCTTGAATTTACCGACGACCAGCTGAAAGCCGTAAACGAGCAAACCGCCTATCCGGGTTACCGCTATATGATCAAGGCGGGCACTTACCCCGGCCAGGACAAGGATGTGCCGACCATCGCCCAGCCGAACCTGCTCGTCTGTCGTGAAGACACCTCCGAAGCGGTCGTCTACCAGTTGACCAAAACCCTCTTCGAAAACCCGGCCTTCCTGAAACAGGTCCATAAGATGGGAGAGTGGATCACGCTTGAGAACGCCATTTCCGGGCTGCCGGCCCCGCTCCACCCCGGGGCGGTTAAGTACTACCAGGAAAAGGGGCTCCGGATTCCTCCCGAATTGATCATGTAGCCAAGTAGCAGGACATATCATGGGGGATGAAAGGGAAAGCGATACAGGCAGCACGGAGCAGGGAGAGGTAGCCGCCACACATCGAAAGCTTCAAGGTCCGTGGAAAACCCTGTTTTACTGGACCGCTGTGGCGGCTTCCCTTTTCCACCTGGGGGTCAACACGCTTGACTTCATGGTTATGCCCTCGGTGTACCGCAACGCCTGCCACATGGGTTTCGTGCTGGTGATGACCTTCTTGCTCTACCCATGGAGCAAAAAACGCCCGGAGGCAGGTCGAGGATTTGACCTGGTATTGATATCAGGCACGATCGCAGTTACCTTCTACATCCTTATTTTCCAGCAGGAGCTGCACTTGGAGCGAAGCTCGATCCCGATACTGCGGGATCATATCTTCGCCGCCGCCGCCCTTGCGATACTTATCATCGGGACATGGCGTGCGGCCGGGGCCATCATACCCGTGCTATCGATTCTTTTCATTTCCTACGCCCTGTTTCTCGGCAAATGGATCCCAGGCGTTTTCCAGTACCGGGGAGTGCACCTGGGGAGGCTCCTTTACAGGATGTATCTCACCGACGAAGGCATCTTTGGAACCATCTGTACCATAAGCTCCACCTATGTTTTTCTGTTCATTCTCTTCGGTGCGTTTCTACTCAAGTCGGGCGCAGGAGATTTCATTGTCCGGCTCGCCCAGGCCCTGGCCGGAAAGCGGGTCGGCGGGCCGGCCAAGATCGCGATCATATCTTCAGGGTTCATGGGATCGGTGTCCGGCTCGGCGGTGGCGAACACCGTTACCACCGGTTCCATGACCATTCCCCTGATGAAAAAACTGGGGTTCCGTCCTTCGTTTGCCGGCGGCGTGGAGGCCGCCGCATCCACCGGAGGCCAGATCATGCCTCCGATCATGGGGGCCGGTGCCTTCATAATGGCCCAATGGACCGGTATATCCTACCTTCACATCATCGCGGTGGCCGCGATACCGGCGCTTTTGTATTTTCTTACCGTGGGCTTCTTTGTGCATGTGGAGGCCTTGAAATCCGGGATTGAAACCCTCGATGAAGAAAAGATGCCTGTGGTGGGCGAAGTGCTCAAGACCGGCTACGTGTTTCTGGTGCCGGTCGGCTTACTGATTTTCCTGCTGGTGCGGGGCTTTACCCCGACATATGCCGCCGTCCTCAGCATGGCGGCGATCGTGGTGGTCAGCTGGGCAAGGAAGGAAACCCGGATGGGTTGGACCGACATCCTGGATACGCTCTACATCGGTGCCAGAAATGCGGTTTCCACATCGGCCATCTTGATCTGTGCCGGCATTGTCATCGCGGTTACCGGCATCACAGGTCTGGGAGTGACCTTCTCGGGTCAGGTGCTCGAGCTTTCAATGGGAATCCGGCTGCTGGCCATTCTGCTGGTGGCCCTTGCCTCGCTGGTGCTCGGAATGGGGCTGCCTGTAACGGCCTCCTACATCTTTCTCGCGGTGCTGGCAGGGCCTGCGCTGCAGCAATTGGGCATGAGCCTTTTGGCAGCTCATATGCTGATATTCTGGTATTCTCAGGATGCCAACGTCACCCCGCCGGTCTGCCTCGCCGCCTACGCCGCATCCGGTATCGCCAAATCCCCTCCGATGGAAACCGGTTTCTACTCCTGGAAACTTGCCAAGGGGCTTTATATCATCCCGCTGATGTTCGTCTATACTCCCATCCTCTTCGAAGGCCCGCTTCACGAAGTGATCTGGGCGGCCGTTGCGGGAATCATCGGTTTGTTCGGATTCGTCGTCACATGGGAGGGTTTTTACCGGCGCCATATCGGGATCCTGAAGCGGGTGCTTGTCGGGTTCTCGTCACTGGTGATCTTGTTTCCTCGGATAACCGGTGAAGTCCTTGCGTTTTTTTCTAACCGCCCGGCCGTGGAAGAGGTTTTGACCGAAGAACAACTCCTCGCAAGGGCGGCTGCAGAGGCGGCCCGCATCGCCCAGGGCCTTCCGCTCGAGGCGGCCGAGACGGCCATCAGGCAAATATCGTTCTGGCCCGACCAGATAGTTACATCTCTGGCAGGCCTTTCGGTGCTTATGCTGATACTTCT
>JAWOGN010000108.1:0-4388 GCA_046496815.1 Desulfatiglandaceae bacterium | reverse complement strand
AAAATGAACACCTCTCCGAATCTGTCCAGCGTGCTGTCAAGAAACGCACCGAACGGTGATTCTTTTTCCGTTTGCCTGGCCAGCTGCCCATCCAGAGCGTCACAGGTTCCAGCCAGCACAACCACCCACGCTCCCCAGAAGAAGGACCCGATGCTGTACCCAAGCCCTGCCAATGCACTCAAAATCAAACCAGCGAAAGACAATATGTTGGGATGAATCTTCAACCTGGCCATCAACCGCCCAACAGGGTTGATGATCCGTAGGTATCGTTCCCGACTTTTTTGGCTTAGAAAAACAAATTTTGCCATCTGAGTGCGCTTCTTAAATCCCTAACCCGGAGAATACCGGAAAAGTGCCCGAAGTGAATGAATGTTTGAGATACCTGGAGTTAAAGGGGGCTATTCATGGTTCGCATGCTTCGGATCCGTTTGCCGACCTCTCCGGTGATGAGCTCATAAAGCGGGCTCTCCCACAGGGTGTGTCGTGCAGCCCTTTTGTCCGTCCGCCGCGATTTCTCCTGCTTTGCGACGACCTTCAGCAACAGAAGATCCTTGGCACCGTGTTGGGCCTGCTGGGCCATACCCGCCATTTTGTAGGCGAATGTGATCAAGGCGATCGAGGTGACGGCATCACGATCCCGCGCATAATCCCGGATTGTGATATCAACAGATGCGATGCGATCGAGGATTTCCTCCGGGATATCTTTCAGTGTGCTTTCTTGGCTGAATTCATTCAAAAGCCATTGAAAAGACTCGCTTCCAATCATTTCCACGACTGACAACGTCTGCGGCATACCCTATTTCCCGAAAAACAACTGTCCGAACCAATTCTTTCATAAAACAGACCCTGCACGAACCTAGGTGGAAGACGTCTTTTTGTCAATGTGAAAAAAACGATCTCAAAAGTGAAGGCGGGGGGAGGTTCTCTTTGACTCCGATAAGAAAACCTGCCGGCCGGGCTTTAAACTCCGGTACCTGGGGAACATTATTCTGAATGGAAGCTCGGAAAATTCACCATTACACTTCGTTGATCATGGCCATGATCTGATCCGTCCCGAATCCTTTCAGGTTGATCGCCCCGGACCTGCAGGAGGCAACACAGAGTCCGCAGCCCTTGCACAGCACCGGGTTGATCTCCGCTCGGCCCGCAAAAGGGCCTTCCGTTGCCAAGGAGGATGCCGCGTAGGGACAAATTTCAACACACACCCCACAGCTGCTGCAATAGATCGGGTCGACTTGGGCCACCGTCCCGCTTACCCGGATCGTTCCTCTCGACAGCAGCGTCACTGCGCGGGAAGACGCGGCCAGGGCTTGCGCCACCGATTCATCGATGGGTTTGGGATAGTGGGCCATGCCGCATAGGTAGACCCCATCCGTGGCAAACTCCGAAGGCCCCAGTTTTGCGTGGGCCTCTACAAAAAAACCGTCTTCGTTCATCGGCACCTTGAATAACCGGGCAAGCCGGTCATCCCTCTGGGGTAGGATGGCAGCGGCCAAGGCGAGAAGATCGCTTCGGATGACAACGGTCCGGCCCAGGAGATGATCCATGACTTCAATGGTCAGTCCCTCTTTTTGAGATGAGACTCGGGGTTTTTCATCCACTGAAAACGGAATGAAAAGGATACCGGCCAGACGCGCCTTTCGGTAGAGATACTCCCTTTCTCCATAGGTTCGAATATCCCGATACAGCACATAAATGTTCATATCCGGGTTCAGCGACTTCAAGTGAAGCGCACTTTCAATAGCATGGGTACAACACACCCGGCTGCAATAGGGTCGTTCCGGTTCCCGAGATCCCACACACTGGATGAAAACAGCCGTCTTCATCTCCTTCAGCGCCGGATCGTTGTCCATAAACTTTTTATCCAGCTCCAGATGGGTGACCACCCGGGGGTCCTTTCCGTAAAGGTATTCGTCGGGCTTCAGCTCGCTCGCCCCGGTCGCAAGGATGGCGATACCGTGGTCTAGCTCCTCGTCCTTTCCGTCAGCGGTCAAATTCGTCTTGAAATTTCCGACGAATCCTCCAACGGCTTTGAGCTCCGCATTGAGGCGGACTTTGATGTTGCCGTCTGATTCAACAGACTTTATCAGTTCAGAAAGATTTCGCTGAATGTCTTCGCCCTTCCAGGTCTGAAACAGGTGGCGCGCTTGCCCTCCGAGCGACGGCCCCTTTTCCACTACAAAAACCTCATACCCCTGATTAGAGAGGCTCTTTGCAGCAATCATTCCCGAGATGCCGCCTCCCAACACGAGTGCTTTCGGATTTATGTCGAGTTTGGTTTCCTCCAGCGCCTCCATCAGGGCGACCTTGGCAACAGCCATGCGAACCAGGTCTTTGGCCTTCTCAGTGGCCCTATGCGGATCCTCCTTATGGACCCATGAATCCTGGTTGCGGATATTGGTCATTTCAAAAAGATATTTGTTCAGCCCCGCCGCAACCAGGGTCTCCTGAAACAGAGGTTCATGGGTTTTGGGTGTGCAGGCAGCAACCACAATCCGGTTCAGATTGTTTTCCCGGATGACCCGGGCCATCGTCTCCTGGGTGTCCTGGGAACAGGTGTAAAGGTTGTCGGTCACATACTCAACAAAAGGCAAGGACGCTGCGTAATCTCTTACCGCCGGCACATCGACGACGCCGCCGATATTGATGCCGCATTGACACACAAATACGCCGATGCGCGGTCTCTCTCCGGCGATATTTCGCTCAACCGGTACTTGCTGCGCTTTGGTCAGGGTGTTTCTGGCCGGGCTCAGGAGGGCGCCGGCTTGGGCGGCCGCTGAACCGGCCTCGATGACCGACTGGGGAATGTCCTTAGGTCCCTGAAAAGCGCCGCATGCGTAAATGCCGTCTCTCGACGTCGCGACGGGGTGGAACGTATCCGTCTTACAGAAACGGCCTTCGGTAAGGTCAATGTTGAGTTTTTTCGCAAGTTCCAACGCCTCGGGTGATGTCTCCAGACCCACCGAAAGCACCGCCATATCGAAGGTTTCTTGAAAGACTTCTCCGTCTTCGTTTGTGTAAGGGATCAATAGGTCGGCACTGCCCTCCACGGAATCGATAGTGGGAACTCTGGATCGGATGAATCGCACCCCATGCTTGTCTTTGGCGTCGTTATAAAACCGTTCAAAATCCTTTCCGTGGGTCCGCATGTCCATGAAGAAGACGGCACAGTCAAGATCCTTTCCTGCGTGTTCCTTGGCGATGATCGCTTCTTTCACCGCATACATGCAGCAGACCGAGGAACAATAGCCGTGATTGCAGTTGTGGACATCCCGGGAACCGACGCATTGAATCCATGCGATTTTCTTGGGTTCTTGCTTGTCCGAGGGCCTGAGAAGATGTCCCCGGGTCGGGCCGGATGCGGAAAGGATTCTTTCGAATTCCATTGCGGTCAGCACGTTCGGGTTCTTTGCATACGCATAGGCCTCGAACCCGGTCGGATCAAAGGGTTGAAGCCCGGGGGCCAGTATGACTGCGCCGACGTTCAGTTCGATGGTCTCATCTTGCTGGGTGTAGTCGATGGCATCCACCCCACAGAATTCAGAACATATTTGACAGCCTCCGGTTTTGAAGTGAATGCAGGTGCTCCGATCAATGGCGGGGGTGTTCGGAATCGCCTGAGCATACGGGACGTAGATGGGCTTTCGCCCTGTAAGGCCCATATCGTATTCGGAAGGAATCGGCTTGACGGCGTGCCGGGTGATGTCCTCGATCTTGATGTGTCCGGTGGGGCAGACAGACGCGCAGGCGCCGCAGGCCATGCAGACCTCTGTTTGAATGTGAAAGGGGGTGTCCACCTTCATTTCAACCCCCCGTCCGGTCAGGCCGATGGCACGGTTACCCATGCGCTCGCAAATGCGCACGCAAAGTCCACAGAGAATGCAATCATCCCCTTCCTTCCTGAATCGAGGTTCCTCGATGCCGTATTGGGCCGCCAATTCCTTGAGCATGGGCACTTCCGGGCACCGCGCAAGCAGCAATTCAACAATCAGTTTTCGACCTTTGTGCACGTCTTCCGTGTCCGTGTTTACCTCCATCCCTTCCCATACGGGATAGTTACACGCGGTCACAAACCGTGTTTTACGACCATCAAAAAGTTCCACCGTGCAAAGACGGCACATGCCGGCCGGCTCCAAGGCCTCATGGTGGCAAAGGGTCGGGATTTCAACGCCGTATTTCTTGGCTACCTGAAGGATGTACTGTCCTTCCTCTCCCTGAACTTCTCTCCCATTGAGCTTGAATGTAATCATAGCTTCTGTCTCTCTACTCCGGATCTATCTCACGACAACCGCACCGAACTTGCATGCTTCATAGCAAATACCGCACTTGATACATTTGTCTTGATCCAGTTCGTGAGGTTTTTTCTTTTCACCGCGGATCGCTTCTTG
>JAWOGN010000348.1:0-4134 GCA_046496815.1 Desulfatiglandaceae bacterium | reverse complement strand
TTAATTGGATATTCAGTTCCATTAGTATCTTTGTAATTAGTTGGTATTAGTAATCCAAATTCGTTAATTGATTCAAAATATTGCTTTTCAATTTCATCATAATTATCACATACACCTTTTAATTGATCTAAAGTACAAATATTATTTTTTGAAAATGTGTTTTGGGATATGCCTACTCCTTGGCCACAACGCGGTGCATGCGGGCATGGCGGGACGCACGAACATGGTGGTGGGCTACTGGAACGGGGAGCACACCCATGTGCCGGTTCCACTTGCCGTCTCCATGCGCAAGCAAATTGATCCCGACGGAAGGTTGTGGAGCAGTGTCCTTGCATCCACGGGACAGCCGCGCGAGATGCTGTAAATTCGCCCGGCTCACTCGGCAAATACTCATAGGAGATAGCACAGGGGGATTGAGAATGTTAAATCTCGAACGGAAAACAAAGTTGTCGGAAGAAGAGGTCAAGCAACGGTTAAGACGGTTCTTTGGTGAAGCGGGCTTGGGCTTGGAGCTGAAGGAGGAGACACCTCAATGTCTCACCTTTGAGGGTGCGGGTGGATACGTGACCGCGACCCTGTGTTCTGAAAAGGGAAAGACCCGTCTCGATTTGGTGACCCAGGAATGGGAGTATCAAGTCAAGGATTTCGCTGCCGGTCTCCCTTGACCGCACAGACGAAATCGATTCGAACCTATTGACAAAACTTGATAGAGGTGAACATGCCCGTTGGTGAGCAGTTAGAAGACCCATCCGAACAGGCGATGAGGGAGCAAGCGCAGGCGGAACTGGCGAAAACCTTCGAAGAAATGCCTTACGAAATTCCGCTCCTGCTTTTCACAAGCCCCCTTAAGAATGATCCATTCTGTGAAGCGGCTCGACAGGTAATTCGCGCCATCCGTGAAATCGCGCCGAAGATCACCGTGCGGGAATATGATCTGAGCCACAAAATCGCTCAAAAATGGAAGGCAAAATATTCCCCCACGCTGCTTTTTGACCCCGAACGCTATCAGGTGCGTTGGTTGGGAGCTCCTGTCGGGGAGGAAGGGCGAACTTTTGTTGAAGCGCTCATCATGATGGGGTTTAGAAAAACCGGATTGAGCGAAGCCGAGGCAAAACCCGTATAGAGACCGGGGGGGCTCCCGCCCGAAGTTCACTGCTCGCAACGCGGCGATTCTCTACCGCCCCAAGCCGATGGCGTACGAATCATCACATCAAGAGGCTGTTTCCTCCAGCCTGGGTTTGATTTCAATTTCCACCCGTCGGTTCTCTTGCCTGCCTTCGGCCGTGTCATTGGAAGAAATCGGCATGGTCTCGCCGAAACCGATCGATGTTATCCTTTGACCGGAAATACCGCTGCCGATCAAATAATTCTTCACCGCCTTTGCACGCCTCTCAGAGAGCTCTTGGTTGTATTTTTCCAATCCCGTATTATCGGTGTGCCCTTTGACGAGGATGTCGTTTTCAGGGTATCGAATCATCACATCCGCCATCTGCCCCAGCGTCTCTTTCGCAGGATCTTTAAGTGCGGCCGAATCGATATCAAAGAGGACCGCATCAGACAGGGTGACGACCAGTCTGTCTTCCTCTCTTTTTACCGCAGCTTGTTCGATCTGTTCCAATTCTTTGGCCTGCTGGTCCATTTTGTATCCGATGGCGCCGCCGAGTGCGGCCCCACTCAGGCCGCCTATCACTGCCCCGGCACCCCTGTTACCCGATTGATGGCCGATGATGGCCCCTGCCACAGTGCCGGCGGCCGCGCCGATCGCCGCGCCTTTTCCTGTATTTGTGCTCGCGACCTGTTGCGTCTGAGCACACCCAAGAAAAAGGAAAATCACAGGCAACAGTATCATTTTTTCGAATATTCTTTTCATACTTGATTCCTCTCCTTTATTCTCTGTCATTCATGCCGCCATATTCTACCCATCTTGGACGGTTTGGCAAGGTCTATTCACCTGGCAACTAGTTAGACTAACCCCGTCATGCCGGATTGGATCCGGCATCCACCAAGCACCTGGATTCCGGAACCTGCCCCTGGCCCCGGTCCGGGGGTCGCCGGAATGACAATATTGAGGTATTTGATTGCCGGAGTAATATAACGAATATGGGATCGCATTTCTAAACCTGTAGCACAGGGAATTATTTTCGTTACATCCGTTTGAGGCTGCTTCTGATTTTGTTTCACACTCACTTAGACGCGCCGCGAGAAAGAAAGTTTACAGAGCCTATCTTCTAAGAATTCCCCAAAGTCAGAAAGAATTGGCATCCTGGAGCCTGTTACCGATAACAAAAAGTCTGGCAAATTCGTCTCTAAAGTTGTATATAAAAACCCTTTTATCTCCGAGATGTTGTATTCATTTCTGAAGGGTGTAACAAAATCATGGTAGAAGAAAAAAAGCGCGTATTTTCCGGTATTCAGCCCACCGGGAAAATTCACATTGGAAATTACCTGGGCGCGATCCGGCACTGGGTGAAGCTGCAGGCTGAATGCGACTGCATCTATTGTGTCGTGGACCTGCACGCCATCACCACGCCTCAAGATCCCGCCCGGATGAAGGGAAAAACACGGGAGCTTGCGGCCATTCTCATGGCGGCGGGCCTTGACCCCAACATAACGGCAATATTTGTACAATCTCACATCAGTGCGCATGCGGAATTGGCCTGGATATTGAACTGCCTGACCCCCGTAGGATGGATGCAGCGCATGACACAGTTTAAAGAAAAATCGCAAAAGCAGCGGCAACACGTCAGCGTCGGTCTTTTCGATTATCCCGCGTTGATGGCCTCGGATATCCTGCTTTATGAGACGGACCTGGTGCCGGTCGGCGAAGATCAGAAGCAACACCTTGAGTTTACAAGAGAGATTGCACAGCGGTTCAACGCGATGTACGGCCCGACATTCAAGCTTCCGGAACCCTCAATTTACAGCGTGGGGGCCCGCATCATGGGCCTGGACGACCCCACAAAAAAAATGAGCAAGAGCGAAGACTCCCGGGTTCATGCCATCCATTTGCTGGATTCACCGGATGACATCCGATCGATTGTCATGAAGGCCACCACGGACTCTTTAAAGAAAATTCGCTTCGATGAGCGTCGTCCGGGTATCTATAACCTGCTGGTGCTTTACGAACTCTTCAGTAATGTTCAGAGAACTGAGATAGAGGCCCGATTCGAGGGGAAAGGTTATGCCGACCTCAAGAAGGAGTTGTCGGAAGTCATCATTGAAGGGCTGCGCCCGCTCCAGTCCCGGTATCGTGAATTAACGGATGACCCAAGCTACATCGAATCTGTTTTGTCTGAGGGAGCTCTCAGGATCCGGCCCAGGGCGGAAAAAGTGCTGACACAGGTGAAAACCCTGATGGGGCTGGGCTGAAAAACCGGCATTTGCTCAGTTATCACGACCTGAAATCACCACACCGGGAGGCTTAAAATCCCAAGGGTGTCGCCCTTTCTTATCCGCCGAATGCGTATCCGATCAGTTTTGCCACATGCACGCATTTCCCGGACGATCCGCCTGCATGTCTTATGCCCCCCCAGCCGCCGGTGAAAGGATGCTTTAACCATGCGAACGTCGAACGCCCTACCGATTTTAATAACATTGATGCTGCAGCTCAGCGCCTGCTCCATCATTTCCAAGGAAATCCGAGATGAAGCGGAACCCCCTGTGGCATTTAAAACCCTGCTGGAGCATGTAGACACATATATCGGGAAAACCGTGATTCTCGGCGGCTACATCTTGGAAGTACAAAACCGGCCGGGCAGAACCCTCATCTCAGTCCTGCAGACACCCCTGACCTTTCAGGACTATCCCACATCCAGCGCTCGCTCGGAGGGGAACTTCCTCGTCGCACACGAGGATTTTCTGGATCCGCGGGTATTTAAGACGGACAGTAAAATAACCCTTGCAGGGAGGGTAATCGGTCTTGCGGATGAACAACTTGAAACCTGCCCCAACCCCTGTCTCTTTCTGGAAAGCCGTGAAATCTATATCAAGAGAGAGATCGAATATGACCCTAACCACACGACCGATGCGTATGATTTCGATGATTGGACGTCTTCTTGGGAAAGGCCTTACTGATCGGGCTGTAAACTATGGTCCCACCCGTCAGATTCGAGTTTACCAAAATCTATCAACACT
>JAWOGN010000347.1:0-12632 GCA_046496815.1 Desulfatiglandaceae bacterium | reverse complement strand
CCTCAACCAGTTGTTCTTTTGATGGATATGAAAAATTGATTCTCATATGATTTAAAGCCGGGGTATCCACGTAGAATGCAGCACCCGGAACAAAAGCGACTTTGAATTTTATTGCTTCCTGAAACAGCGTGGAGGTATTGATTTTTTCCGGTACGGACACCCACAAAAAAAGCCCTCCGTCCGGTTTTGTCCAGGTGATTCCCGCTTGCCTTGGGAAATGGGCTTCCATGGTTTCCAGAAACGTTTCAAGTTTTTCCCGATAGTAAGACCTACAGTTTTCAATGTGAGCTTCCCAATCCATTTCTTTCAGAAATGCCGTGCACATGTCCTGATTGTACTTCGGCGTGTTTAGCACATTTCCTTCCTTGATGTTTGTCATCTTTTCAATCACATCTTTCGGACCGATGTTAAACCCGATTCGCATCCCGGGGCAGAATAACTTTGAAAACGTATACACGCCAATGACATTGCCCCCATCCCGTGCTTGATCGAGGCTGAAAATCGATGGAATTGTCGTTCCGTAATATCTTAACGCGCGGTACGGGCTGTCTTCTACAACGGGAATATCATATTGATAACTCAGATCCAGGAGGGCTTCTCTTTTCTTTAGACGCATTGTGATTCCGGTAGGATTTTGAAAATCCGGCACCACATAAATGAACTTCGGGATCTTGTTTTTTTCCCTCAGATCCTCAATCTTCCGACGAAACCCGTCGATATCCGAGCCGTCCGCTTGAATATCGACACCGACAAATTTCGGCCGTTCCAATTGAAAGGCGACAATGGCCCCCGCAAACGTGGGTCGATCGACCAGTACCACCTCATTCGGATTGAGAAAAAGCCGCCCCGTTAAATCCAGTCCGTGCTGGCCGGATGAAGTAATGACAATATTGTCTTTTGAAATGCTGATGCCATCTCGTGCAAGGAACTCAATGATTGCATGAATCAGGCTGGTTTCACCCGCGATGGGGCTATATTGCATAATCCTTTCAATATCCTCGTTGAGACGACGCTGTGAGGCGGATCGCATTTCATTTTTTAAGAATATTTCAGGAGATGGCAACCCGCCGGCCAGAGAGATGATTCCCGGATCACTGAGTAACTCGAAAAGCTTCCCAATGGAATACCCGCCATAGTCTTTAATGTCATCCGCAAACCGGGAATGCCAATCTCGCTTCATAACCCCCTCCCTTGTCTATGAAATTATTCCGATGGGGTATCGATTTAGCGCCTTGCCCCCCCTCGGCAGCGGCTCATTTCTTTCCTGTCTTCCCTGTCTTTTTCCCTTTGATCTGAGTTTCCAGATGGGGAATAACCTGTTGATACATCCGTTCCATAGGCTGCAGTGTGACAGCCTTTTTGACATCCACCAGGGCCTTTCGCAGATCTCCCTTCTGATACCAGGCAAACCCCCGGTTGTAGTAAGCCTCGGCAACTCCTTGATTGATGGTTAGTGCCCTGTTGTAGTCGGCGATGGCCCGGTCATACTCTCCCTTGACTCCCCACGCCAGGCCCCGCTTGTTATAAGCTTCCGCATAGCCCGGATTTAACTCAAGTGCTTTGGTTTGATCCGCGATGGCTTGATCCGTGTCGCCCTTATCGCACAACAAGATCCCTCTCTCATGATAGGCTTCTGCAAGGTGCGGATTTATTTCCAGGGCCTTGGTGTAATCGTCAATGGCTTCTTCAGTTTGCCCTTTTGTCCGCCGGAGCTCCGCCCGGTTGAAGAAGGCTTTGGCGTGACGCGGATTGATTCGTAGCACGTCGGCATAATCGTTCATCGCTTGGTCGACATCCCCTTTATCAGCCCAGGCACCGGCTCGATTATAGTACGCTTCGGTGAACTCCGGCGCCAGCTCCAAGGCCCGCGTGTAATCCATGATCGCTTGATCAAGCTCACCCTTGTAGTCCCAGGCGACGCCTCGGTTGTTGTAGGCTTTGGCGTATCGCGGCGCTATCTCCAGAGCCTGGGTGTAGTCCGTGATGGCCATGTCATACGCTTCTTTGTCGGTCCAAACACCCCCCCGGTTATAATAGGCCTTTGCATGCCGGGGATTTATTTCCAAGGCTTTGGTGTAGTCCGCTATCGCTTGATCATAATCTCCTTTAACGTCCCGGGCGAACCCGCGCTTAAAGTAGAACGCCGCACGACGGGGCTCGATTTCCAATGCCGCCGTATACGCTGAAATGGCCTGATCCAAAGAACCGCTGCCGGTTAGAATTTCCCCGCTTCGGTAATAAGCCTCCGCGCAACGTGGATTCACTTCAACCGCTCTCGTATAGGCCCACATGGCTTCTTTGTACCGTTGAAGTTTCTCGAAGTAACCGCCTGCTTCAAGCCAGTCCTCGGCGCCTACCGGTTCCGTTTTCATTTCTTGTGAGGTGTGCCGGCTCATATCGTGACAGCCGTTCAGCAGCGCAAGAAAAGTCACCCAAACCCAGGTATTCATAAGGATTCTGGTTCGCATCCGCTTTCCCCTGTTGTTTCTCTAAAATTCGTTTCGAGAATGGAACAGATCCGCCTATAGACAAGGCAGTTCAGTAATTGTTTCCGTCAACCGAATATTTCGTTTGGCGTATTCGGCCATGAGGTCTTCGTAGCAACTCCCTGTTCGCCCGATATATTCCGGAGGACAAATTCCCATCCGGGCAAAACGACCGCTCAACAACTGGCGCGCGGCAATCGCGCATGTGTATCCCGTCGTGCGCGCCATTGAAGTGGTCTGAGTTTCCCGATCATAGTCGTCTCGAAGCGTATACGTGTAACGATACCGCTTCTCGCCTTTTCGTCCCTCGAGTACGATTTTCATAATCGTGAAGTCTGCTTCCCCCGCTTCCAATTTCCATTTGTCGAAGAGGAGTTTTGAGGTCAATGCCGCCGGGCTGAGGTATTGGCCATTGATTTCGATAGGCGTATGGCTAAAAAATCCACTCTCTGCAAACACTCGCATCAGGTTGGCGTGGCCCGGGTAGCGTAGTGTTTTCTCCTTCATAAATGGGGCGTTCAGGGTTTTCCTTAAGGTTCGCAACCCATCCGTGTTAAAGGCTTCCAATGTTCCCACACCCGGAAAGTTGATTCGTTCAACCTCTGAGAGTGCGGGGCGAACAATCTCACGGCCATATTCCACAAGGCGAACAGGTCGCGTGTACTCTTCCAACACGTCCGCCGGAGAGAACACCGCTTTGTATTCATAGGGCCACTCGCGCACCACGGGCAAGCCTCCCACATAACACGCATAGCGATCGATCTCTTCCAGCAGGCTATCGACATGGCCGGCGACGATGTTACATAGACCCGGCGCCACACCGCAGTCAACAATCGCGGTGACGCCCATCCGCTGCGCCGCACCCTCCAGGAGAAACGGGTCCTCACCAAAAAAGGAAATATCCACAACGTTCTTTCCCGCTTCGACGACCTGCTTAACGGTTTCAAACCCCATAAAACCGGGGACAGCGCTGATCACCAGGTCACACCCTCCCACCAGCGCCGCCATGCGACCCGGCATTTTCAAGTCCGCTTGAACCAACTCCACCCGGGGCGTTTTCTCCAGTTTACGCAATCTCTTTTGGCTGAGGTCAACGGCCGTGATATGGAAGTCGGGCGCCTGCGCCAAGTCTCTGACAACAGCGCCTCCAACAAGACCCACCCCAAGGACTGTTATTTGCATCACTTCCCCCGATGAATGATTTCTCTCCACCCGTTCTTCGTCACTTCTTCAATCCGCGGATCCGGTAGAGAGGCTTTTGGAGGTACGTTTCTCTGCATCGCGGGCACCGACCGGGGCGGGTAAAGCGCTTTCTGTTTTCAAAGACATATCCGCACTTCAAACATCGAGATGGCTCAATGACAAACTGCTTTCCCTGCGCTGCCACGGATTTTGCAATGTGGGGAAGATGCGTGTACACATCCTTTTCCGCAATCCCCAACTCCCGGGAGAGGTCCATGGCGGTGAATGCCTCCCTTTCCAGGATCTCCATAATTTGATGTCGGATCGTCGCCATGTTGCACGAGTGCCTCCACCGTTTCTTGCGCGCCGCCGGACTCGGTCGCCTTTGAGATCGCTTTGAGACGGTCTGCCCTGCGATGCCGCCTCCGCGCTATTTACCGCAGCATTTCTTGTACTTCAACCCGCTTCCACACGGACAGGGTTCATTGCGCCCGATCTTTTTTTCGACTTTTACCGGCTTTGGCGAATTCAGCAACGTCTCCAGGGCGGTAATGTCCTCCGGCTTATCCGGTTCCAATCCCACTATGAATTTCCATCCATTTTTTTCAAATATCGATGTGACTTCTTTCAGCCTTTTCTCGGTTTGAACATTTACAACCGCAGGATTGGTTTCAGTACCTAATTTCCCCACTTTTTTGCCATCAAATACTTTTTTCATCTCTCCACCATTCAAACAACTCAAGCATCCATTTATCGCATGAAGAAACCCTCATCGGCACGAAAGGCTTCGACCTTCTGCTTTCCGACAAAGCAACGGGTTAACGGTACGTTTTCATTTCTCATTTTGCCTGCGCATCGCTGCTTCTTTTGCGCGTTTGGGCATGAGAATTTTCTTCAGGGATTTCATGACCTTCCCGGCCTCTTTCCGGCTTCGTGTTTCGAAGTATTTCTTTTTATAATATTTTTTCAAGAAATTTGCAAAATGCAGTTCCTCCCGGTTGAGTTGTTCCTTCAGATCATTGATGTAAATTTTCTGTCTAGAAACAAAACCGGCCCTCACTGAGTTTAGAGATCCCTGCAAACAAAAAAATACCCCCTGAGAAAGGAGGAGAAACTCAGGGGGTCAGGAGGAGAATATGGGAGTGTTTAGGAGAAAACGGTTGCGTTGATAGATAAGCTATCAACAGGTAAGTTTTTTTGGCTTCCCAAAATGCCGTTATTTTCCCAGTGGTATCCTCTCGTTTTTATTCTTGGGAAACACCCAGTGAAAAGATGCACGCACACACGAGAAGCCATTGAACTGCGATTCGATGTCTCAAGACATAGCAAAATAAATGCCACCGTGCGCATTTCCTGTACTTCTCGTTTAAGTTGCTGAATTTACTCAACCCAAAAACAGACCAAAGTCCATATGGCTGGAAACGGATATGGAATCTCGACAGTTCAATTTGCATCGAATAGACCAAACTGACCCATCCAACGGCCCCTGTTGTTCTGCTCACGAGTTCTTTTAAAAATCTAAATTAATACTTTTTGGGCTTTTTTCGTGAGTACCAAGCATTGAGGAAAAAGGGTATTGAGGTTTTAATATCATTCGAATACTATCTGAGCTCAGAATTTGAAGTTTGAGCCGTGGCGTGGGATTTGCATCCAGATCTCGTGCCAGGGGATATCATTTCTGGATGAAAACGGATGAGAGTAATGAGATGAAGATCAAGGTGGAAGGTGAAAAAATCATCAACGCCGTAAAGAAGCTGGATGGAATTGAAATTGCCGTGGAAAATACCGATGATGCCCGGGAAGCATTCAGCCTCATTCTGAGAAAAAATGAAATATTCGGCGGTGATGATTCCGGCAGGCTGAAAGACTTTAAAGTGACCTCCTCTACAAAATATGAAACATCCGCGGTGAATTACAAAATGATATTCCTGTTGGAATTCCATTTTGAAGATGACATTTCCCTGGATCAAAGGGTTGCCGCAATAAAAAAACTGCAGGAATTCTTTGAGAAAGTGTAATGCGACCTTCGGATCCCTCCATGGCGACTGCCTGTGTCGGTATCGCCGCGAACCGACACCCTCCATTTGCTGCGAATCTCACGAGGTCATGTGCATGAACAGGGTAACGAGTCCCAGATAAATAAACAGGCTCAGAATATCATTGGACGTTGTTACGAAAGGGCCGGTGGCAAGGGCCGGATCAATTTTCAATCGCTTGAGGGTCAATGGCACGGCAGAGCCGATGAACCCTGCGATTACAATGATCAGTACCAGCGCAAATGCCACGACGGATCCCAGCGCGTAGTCTGAAAGCCAGAACCCCACAATCAACCCCAGGAGTGTGCCGCAGATAAGTGCATTGACAAGAGCCACTCGCATTTCCATCCAGAGCCGTTTTCCGACATTCATGAGGCTGATATCCCCGGTGGCCAACCCTCTCACGACGACCGTGGCTGCCTGTGTGCCCGTGTTCCCCCCCATCGCCATGATCACAGGCATAAAAAACGAAAGGGCGATGATCTTTTCAAGAGAAGCTTCAAACTGGTTGATCACGGCGGCGGCCAGAATGCCCCCGAAGAGACCGGCGATAAGCCAGGGCAGCCTGGCCCTTGAAATCTTTAGCGTGGATTCCTCCGAAATCTCCTGATCAATGACGCCCGCCATCAAAGAAATGTCTTCATCGACCTCCGCTTCGATGGCGTCAATAATATCATCATGTGTGATGCGACCGACCAGCCGATACCGTGCATCCACCACCGGAATACTGACCAAATCGTATTTTTTGACCAGTTGGACCACTTCTTCTTGATCCGTATTCACATCAACTGAAATCACCTCGGGATTCATGATTTCACTAATTTTTCGATCCGTAGGCTCCAGCACCAAATCCTTTAGGGAAATAACGCCGACGAGTTTTCCACCGTCATCCACCACCCAGATGTAATAGAGATTTTCAACCTCTTCCCGCTTTTCTCGAATCGTATCGATGGCATGCTGTACGGTGACATCCGCTTTCACCGACACAAACTCAAGCGCCATGATGCCGCCGGCGGTATCCTCCGGATAAGGCAGCAGTTTTTCCAGCTCTTGGGAAACCTCACCTCCGACGCCTTCAATGATCTCCATTGCTCGCGCTTTGGGGAGATCACCCACGAGATCGGCCGCATCATCGGAGTCCAGCTCTCGAACAATTTCTGAAATGGCTTCATTGTCGAGGTCTTTTAAGATACGCCCTTGAATGGGGCCTTCCATCTCAACGAGAACTTCGCCGGCCCCATCGGGCTCCAACAGTTTGAAAATAAACAGGCGCTCGTCAGGCTCCAGGTGCTCAATGAGATCTGCCAGGTCCGCAGCTCGCATCTTCTGGATCAGTGTTCTTAGGTTGCGACGGTCGCCTTGCTGAGAAAGATGCTTCACCTCCTCAATCAGGTCTCCGTCGATGACCTGGGTCTGGTAAGCCGACAATGCGACCTCCTTTTCATTTTCGCCCGGTCGGATGCACCGTTTGCGATCTCATTTTAGGTTTTTAATGCTTCTCAAAACAAAGGCTTCCGGCTTAAACCGGCCTTTTGTGTCTTCCTCTATTGCATCTAAGGGTATCTCGGCCCTTGCAGCGCTTCTGTGCCCGCCTGCCGAGCCCCACTTTCCGAAAATCTTTTGGGCCATTTTGCCCGCGTCAAGGCGAAATCCGGCGTTCCGGAAGATTACAATAAGCCGCTTTTCGCAAACCCCGGATACGATGCACCAGGTGACCTCCGCCATTTTCAGGAAAAAATCGGCGATAAGAACCAGTGTATCCGGGTTTTTGACCTCCCCCATGTAAATAAACGCAATATCCTTCAAGAAGGTTAATTTCTCCATCGCGATCTGATAATTTGCGAGCGTCTGTTTCGTGATCTCTGAAGATTCGATCTTCTTGATAATGTTCATATTGGTGAACTTGTACAGATAACGAAATGCATTGATATCGTTGGGAAGAGACTCCCTCACAAAATTATCCGTATCGGTCTTGATCCCATAGAAAAGCGCCGTCGCGAGCTTGGGAGATGGTCTTATCTTGGCCGCTCGGAGATATTCGGTCATAATCGTCGACGTCGCGCCATATTTCTCTTTGATGTCCACATACTTCGCTTTTGACAGGGGTCCCAAGGGGTGATGATCAATGATGACATCAAAGGGCTTCTCCATAAAATCTTCATGGTGATGCGGCTGTGAGTCCACGATGGCCCACTTGGTAAATTTCGCCGGTTTCAAATACCTGATGGGCCGCAGATCTATTCTCAAGAGTTTAATGAAAGCAAGGTTATCGGCCCGTTGAATGGGATTGATGTGATAAATCGCCGCCTTCCTGACCCGGCGCCAAAAAAACCGCTTGAGCGCCAGGGCGGCTGCGATGGCATCCGGATCTGCATTAATCAGAATTGCCAGTCTATCCTCCGGTGCCACGACTTCCGAGAGCCGCTTGCATTTTTCAGCAACAGGGGTGGATTTAGGGAAAGGATGCTCCATTACCGAATTCATAAACTGAGTCTCCTCGGCATTTTGCGCGACCCCTCGAAGCCGGCAAAACGATTGAAATTACTCTATCGCAACGGGGACGTAAAGTTCAATGGGAAATAACGCACCGTTTCAAGTCACCACGGCCAGATGCTTTCAAGATATTCAAGACTTGGCCACAAATTCGCTTCGCTGTGGGGCTCGAGGGTAATCACGGGAGGGCTTTTTCTGATGCTTGCAAGCCGGTTGAAAAGCGTTTTGAAATCGACGGTTCCCCGGCCCATTGCTTGATGCTCATCGCGTTCACCACGATTGTCATGGAGATGGAGTTGCCCAATAAACCTCCCCAGTGCATCCAACCATGTCTCAAGGGGCGCTCGACCAAAAGCGGCTTGATGACCGGCATCCAGGCAAAAACCCACCCCTTGGGACTGGAGGTGTTCGAAAAGAAACCGAATCTGTTCCGGACCATGTTCATATACATTTTCGAGCATCAACGCCACACCCGCCTCCCTCAGAGACCCCGCCAACCAGCCCCACATTTCCAGACTTTTTTCAGCCCAGGTTTCTCTCAAAAACCCATATCGCTTTTCGTCATATCCTGCATGGAAGACGATCGTCTGCGGTCTGAAGAGCGGGACCAGTTGGAGCACTTCCTCAAATCGAGCTCTGGTGAGGGCCCACACCTTTGCATCGGGAGACCCGGGTGACATGTCCATGAAGGGGGCGTGAAGGGTGACATTGAGGTCGTGTTCGCGGAGCGGTTCCGCCACTTCCTGAAACTCGGAAAACGTATAACGGTCCAGGGCAACGGCATCGATGCCGATTTCAGGGTTCAGCCCGTACCGGAGGAAACGATCCAGATAGGACTCATGGAGCATGGTAAACGGAATGTTCACCTGTACCTTTTTTGCAAGTGGTGTCATAATGGTTTATTCTCTTAATAGTACCCCAATTGAGCAAAAACGCTCAATTGAAGCAGTCAGCATTCAGCTATCGGCAATCAGCTTAAGGCCTTTTAAACAATTTTAAAATTGATATGGAAGACATATAAAATCTATGTCCAAAATTCCCAGCCTGAAGGCTGACCGCTGTTCGCTGACGGCTCCCTAATTGAGTTTTGACTCAATTAGGGTGTGAGCGATACGTTTTTATCCGAAGACTTCAACACCTACGCGAAAGCAAGGCGTCTGCCTTTGGGAGCGGGGATTGGGTCGCTGAACTCCTTTGCTGTTTGAATCCAGAGTTCCATCGCCGTCTTGATGTTGAGTAGTGCATTCTCATGAGTATCACCATGAGCCATGCAGCCCGGAAGTTCTGGAACCTCAGCAATAAAGGCTTCATCTTCATTGCTCCAGTAAATTATGATTTCATATTTATCCACTATCCTTTGTCTCCCAATTTGTATTTGATAATAATATTGCGTAGTTGTCGAACCTGATATGGCTTTGCCTTGTTGCCTTCCTTCTGAAGATTGAGCTTTTCGTTAATACCGGCCTTTCTAAAAATATGATGACTTCCTTTCTTTCGCATATCAAAACCAAAATGCTTCAGCAGCTTCACTAAATCGCCGAATGCGATGTTCGCATCGCTCATGCCTCGCAGTATTTGAAATATTAGTTTTTCATATTGACCCATAATTATAATTTACTCCCAAGTTGATCCGTTCTGATGACTCAGAAACTCGGGGCTCTGGATTCCGGCTGCAGTTTATCTCGCACTGGATGCGGGGCCGGAATGACGAATAAGACTCAGCGGGTTCCGTCATATCCTTTGCCATCTGGTAGAGTAGTTCCCGATGCCATGAAGCACTCTGAGGCGCAAAACCGTCAACGTGTCTCGCAATCAGCTCAAACAGTCTCTCTAAGCCGGAGTAGAATGCATGCATATTCAGAGCAACAGAATCAAGGTATGCATCTGGGTCGCTTTCCACCGCTTTGGCCAAACCCCAAGATTTCTCTGCCTTACGGAGACTGGCCTCGATATCTGCCAATTCTCCGCGAATTCGGTTGGCGAGTTCACGATAAGCATCCGTCACAACTCGACTCCGTACCGATTGATTGCTTTCTTTAGAGATTCCGTAGCGCTTCCCAGATCAATCAAATCCACCGGAATGTCGGGAATCAATTCCTCTGCAGTTTCCCAGGCCCGCCAGTAATCTTCCGACCCGAGTCCTTCGACGGCAATGTCAACATCTGAATCGCTCACGAACCATGCCTCGTGAGCCATCGAACCAAAAAGGATGACCTTCTTTGCACCGAAGCGCTCCTTAAACAACGCAGCAATTTTCCGAACTCGACTAAGCACACGCTCTCTTTCTGCTGCAGTAAGTTTCGTCTCTCCTACGCCAGGGCGCCGACGAGTGTCCGATGCTCCATATGCTTTCCATTTTGCGGGTCCAAGTTCAAGCGCGGTTGGCATTGAAAACCTCTTTTTCCTTCATGCACATTCGATTTATAGACAACACCATACAATTCTATTTTAACGGAATTTCAGAATTCTTCAATCGTTTTTTGGCGTCATTTTGAGGACGTTGTTGAATCCGAAAGACCAGTGATCAGTTATCAGTAATCAGTAATCAGTGAATGAAAGAACGCAGAGCGCATGTGCTTATGGGGACGCTGTTAAAATACTAAGTTTCTTCTTATCGCCGTGTTCGAAACTCAGAAGAATAAGTCTCCTAGAGGTGCTGAGAACACTGAGAAAGCCTTTTTTGTGTGGACAGGATATTCTGGACCCTGGTTAAATGGTCCTTCGGAATTTAACCCCGATGGAATAGAACAGAAAAGTCATTCCATTGGGCAGGCGGGGCAAGCAATGTTTTCAGGATTTTTGTTTGCGATGTCACTTTCCGGGTGAAAGTGATATCATGCAATCCAACCGCCCGGCTGGAGGCACGGGGCAGTAAGTGATAAACAAGTTCGAGGTTCGCTACGCTTAATGACTGCTGCGCTTGAGGTTGGAGGCAAAAGTCAAAACCATCCAAGGCTCCTGCTTAAGCATCATCTCTTTGAGGCCTCCAATACTGTCATTCCGACCAATTTATCTCCTTTGTACCGCAGCAATACTCCGTTATCAAGCATTTCACTGTCAGTGGCTTTCTGAGGCCTGTTAAGAATCTAAAATTCAAGGGGGCAGGCAAAAAATACCCGCCTCGGGACAAAAAGTACGCGAAGATGACCTGCCCTGATTCATTAACCAAGTTTGATTCCTAGGAGACTGTCCGAGAATGAGGGATTTTTTTCAAGATCAAGGAAGGCGAAAATTATAACCACAGGAATACATTTAAGTATTTCGAGGATTATAATTTGAGCCTGACACAGAGATTGGGGAAAATAGCCATTCTCGGACAGCCTCCTAGTGGACTCCTTGCCTCCTGGGAGAATAACTATCAGGGCAGTTCCACAATTACCTCGATTTCCCGGAGGACGCTTCCAAGATCCATAGGATCAGCAGGCACCACACTACCATCACGACCTAAGTGTTTGTGATGAGGATACGTAGGCAGGGCCGATTTCTTTCAACTCTCAAACTGAATATCCTTTAAAGTTTCGGCTTTCTCCTGCAGTCTTTCCATTAACCTGACCTCGCCAATCCATTCAACAAAGTCCATGTCCTCTTCAATTTCGTCATTCTCATAACGTGAAAGAAAATCCTTGGTAGGCATTTGGTACTTTTTTTCAAACGCCCGAATTGCATTCTTTGTTTGTTTCATGCCCGCCTCTATTAACCGCAATTCGTTGGCAAGCGCTGCCTCAACTAAAGGCTTCAATTCACGTTCTCGCTTAGAGATCAACCTGACACCGGTCATTCTCCATGTCTCCTTTCACCTGCTAATATGGGTCTGAACTCTAACTTTCCAGAATGCAGCCGGGCTGAAAGCGGATCTATCCAAATATTCGTGTCTATTACCCTAATTGAGCCAAAGCCCAATTAGGGAGGCGTCAGCGAGCAGCGTTCAGCGCTCAGCTAAAGAATTTTAGACATGGATAATATTTCGCCTATATCAGTTTTATAAACTTGGGGTTGAAAAGTGTTAAGCTGATTGCTATTGGCTGACTGCTGATCGCTCCCGATTGAGCGTTTTCGCTCAATCGAGGTATTACATTCCTCATAATCGGCTATCCCATTCGGATCGGATATTCTTTTGCCACTGTACAGAATCTATATCCATTTTAAGTGATCCAATGAGATTTTTTATCCTCTCCGGATCCGGCTGAATGCTTTCCTCATTGAGTACAATCAAAAGCAACTTACCCTCTCTAGGCAATTTATCCGGCTCACGCGGATAGATCTTCCCGTCTCTAACATCCGCTTCCATCGTGTTATAGGTTGCCATACGCTATCTCCATTTAAATTGGCCTACCTCATTTTGGATTTGACACTTGGCTTGTTTTTCGTCTGTCAAATCAGATAATAAACCCGCAGGCGGTATCTTCAATCTTTACCGACAACCTATCAGCGCTCC
>JAWOGN010000310.1:0-18671 GCA_046496815.1 Desulfatiglandaceae bacterium | reverse complement strand
ACTTCCCCAGATTGCGCATTTAGAGTTTGTCAATGCGAACTACGACGACGCCATCGACCTTTACCAAAAGTATCTCGAAAAGGTTTCGGGAAAGCCGCGCTATGAATTTTTGGCCAATGTGGCCCTGGCCACCTGCTTTGAGGCCAAAGGGGATTTGAAGTCGGCCACAAAGATATTAATCTCCCTTTCAGAGCGCGCGGACAACCCATTTGCCGAATCGGCCCAACTGAATCTGGCCCGTCTTTACCGGCTTGACAATCAGGGGGAAAAGTCAAAACAAATTCTTGAAAAATTCGTCGAAACGCATCCGGAATCTCCATTTCTCGACTTTGCAAAGGCCCATCTCTAAGAAGACCGCCCGCTCTATACGTCGTTTATTGCCGACCGACTTCGTCGGAAATGCTTTACGCTTGACACTCCTTAAATTTTTCCTTACAGTCACTTTGTAGCTAAAATATAGCTTTCAGAAGGAGCTGTATTATGATCATCACCGAGATTTTGGCCAGAAATGCCCGAATGTATGGAGACAAAATCGCGCTGACTGAAAGAGAGCCTTCAAAAAACAAACGCGCAACCCTTACATGGAAGGAATTTGATGATACCGCGAACCAAGTCGCCAATGCCCTTCTGGCTAAAGGAGTTCGAAAGGGGGACAAGGTCATCCATCTGATGATGAACTGTCTCGAATGGCTTCCCGCATACTTTGGGATTTTGAGAACCGGTGCATGGGCCGTCCCCCTGAATTTCCGCTTTACGGCCCAAGATATCCGCTATTGCGCTGAAATCGCTGAGGCCAAGGCACTGATCTTCGGGGAAGATTTCGTGGAGCGCATTGATACCGTCAGAGACGATCTGAAAACCATCACGGACTATGTATTCCTGGGTTCCTCTGAGATAAGACCGGATTATGCACAAGCGTTCGAAACATTTATAGACACGGGATCTTCCAAAAGCCCGAATGTAACCGTAGACCTCCTCGATGAAGCGGGGCTTTACTTCACTTCTGGGACAACTGGGACACCCAAGCCAATCCTTCTGACCCACCGGAATCTGGAATTTGCGTGTATCATTGAAAACCGCCACCATAACCAGACTCACAAAGACAATTTTCTGTGTATCCCGCCCCTCTATCACACCGGCGCCAAAATGCACTGGTTTGGGAATTTTATTGTCGGCGCACCGGCGGTGATCCTTAAGGGTGTAAAGCCCCAATGGATTCTCGAGGCCGTCTCCGAAGAGAAAGTCACCATTGTGTGGCTGCTGGTTCCATGGGCACAGGACATCCTGGTCGGCATTGAAAATGGGGAAATAAAATTAGCGGATTATAACCTGGACCAGTGGCGTTTGATGCATATCGGAGCACAACCGGTTCCCCCGAGCCTCATCAAGAACTGGAAAAAGGTGTTCCCCCATCACGACTATGACACGAATTATGGATTGAGCGAGAGCACGGGCCCGGGTTGTGTCCACTTGGGGATTGACAATCTCCACAAGGTAGGCGCGATCGGCATACCCGGATTTGATTGGGAATGTCGGATCGTAAACGCTGACCTTGACAAGGTCCCGAATGGGGAGGCCGGAGAACTCATGGTCAAGGGACCCGGCATCATGAAGGAATACTACAAGAACCCGGAAGCGACTCGAGAGACCATCATCGACGGCTGGCTTCTCACGGGGGATATGGCCCGGTTTGATGAAGACGGGTTTATCTGGCTGGTGGACCGTAAAAAGGACGTAATCATATCAGGAGGGGAAAACATCTTTCCGGTGGAAATCGAAGATTTCCTCATGGAAAACGCAAAAATACAGGATGCAGCGGTCATCGGAATCCCCGATGAACGGCTCGGCGAACTCGTTGCCGCCGTCATAAAAGTCAAGCCCGGGCTGGAACTGAGTGAGGATGAGGTTCTTGCCCACTGTGAAGATCTGCCACGTTACAAAAGACCGCGCAAGATTTTCTTTGACGAGGTTCCGCGCAATCCCACCGGCAAAATCGAAAAGCCCAAGCTGAGAAAAAAATACGCGGGAGTGGCGGAGAGTTTCAAAATATAGAACCCCTTTCCCACACGCCATTGTGTTTGGGAGATCACAAATCTTTTCCTTGACATAGACGCATGCCTCCGGTACGGATGTTTAGCTGGATAGTAGCTATTTTATGGCTAAATCATGTGTCGAAAAGCAGCGAGTGCGATTTCTGCGTGAATTCTAATTGATGGATTTTCGGCCTTTCCAAACCAAATCGGATGCCCTAAAGCTCAGACCCCCTGAGATAATCGGAGGAATGCTATGCACAAGTTACTAACGCAAAATCCGGGAAAAGAAATGTTATTGCTGGGTAACGAGGCCATCGCCCGGGGTGCCCTCGAGGCGGGGGTGTCCTTTGCCACCTGTTATCCGGGGACACCTTCTTCCGAGATTCCTGAACAATTCTTCAGGATCAGCCAGGAGTCGGACCTCTATTTTGAGTATTCCACCAATGAAAAAGTCGCCATGGAAGTGGGCGCTGCGGCGGCAATTTCAGGCCTCAGGACCATGGTGACCATGAAACATGTGGGACTCAATGTCGCCGCCGACCCGCTGATGACCCTCGCCTATTTGGGCGTCAAAGGCGGAATGGTGATCATCAACGCCGACGATCCCTCCCTTTTTTCCAGCCAGAATGAACAGGATAACCGCTATTATGCAAGGCTGTCCAGCCTGCCCATGCTGGAACCGACCAACACGCAGGAAATGAAGGATATGACCGTCGCCGCCTTCGACCTATCCGAAGCATTGGAGCTCCCGGTGATCATCAGGACCACCACAAGATTGAATCACATCCGGGGCACCGTAAGGCTGGGAGATTTGAAACCGGCCAAAACCAAAGACACGTTTCAAAAAAACCCCTTCCATTTTGTGGCCGTGCCGGCCGTTTCCCGGAAACTTCATCAGCTTCTTCTGGAAAAATATGATCGAGCGCTGGAAAAATCTGAGAATTCCGCCTTCAACCAGATCATCGGTGACGGAAAATGGGGAATCGTAACCAACGGTGTGAGCTTCAACTATGTGAACGACGCGGTAAGGGATCTTGGAATCGCCGAGAAGGTTCGAATCCTTAAATTGGGTTTTTCGTGGCCGATCCCGAAGAATCTGTGTGCCCGGTTTCTGAAAGCGGTCGACAAGGTCCTGGTCGTCGAGGAGCTTGAACCGGTGAACGAAAATGACTTTAAGGCCGTGGGACAGGAAAACGGTATCACCATTCCCATCAAGGGAAAAGGCATCGAAGGGCTATCCCGCCTCTTTGAGTATGATCCGGGAATGGTACGAAAGGCCGTAGCAAGCTTCTTCGGCATGGATTACCAGGCGCCTGAGATGCCGGATCTTTCCGACTTGCCGGATCTTCCGGCCAGACCGCCCAATCTCTGCGCCGGTTGCCCGCACCGGGCCACGTACTATGCCGTCAAAAAGGTCTATGGGCCGGATGCCGTTAATCCCACCGATATCGGTTGCTACACCCTCGGGTTGCTACCGCCCATATCCATGGCTGACCTTGTCATCTGTATGGGGTCTTCTGTCAGTTCCTCCTGCGGATTTTCTCAGGCCACGAATCAAAAGGTGGTCTCATTTATTGGTGACTCCACATTCTTCCATTCGGGCATCACCGGACTCATTGATGCCGTTCACAACAATCATAAATTCACGCTTGTCATCCTCGATAACGGGACCACGGCCATGACCGGTCATCAGCCCCACCCCGGTGTAAACACAAAACCCATGGGTTTTGAACTCACACAGATCTCCATAGAGGAAGTGGTCCGGGGCTGCGGGGTCAAAGACGTCCATGTCGTCCAGCCTTTCAAGGTGAAAAAAACCATTGAGGCCGTTCAGGCGGCCAAGGATTACGACGGCATCTCGGTGATCATCTCCAGAGAATTCTGTCCGTTATTCGCGAGGGCAACCGGGCAATCGAAAAAGTCGAGACCCTTTTATGTGAATCGGGGCAAGTGTAAGAATCATCGAGACTGCATCAACCTGTTGGCCTGTCCGGCCATGTTCCTGGATGGTGAAAAAGTTCAGATCGACGAAAATCTTTGTACCGGATGCTCTGTCTGCGCCCAGGTCTGCCCTGAAAATGCAATTTTACCTGTGAGAAAATAGGTGGAGGTTTACATGGAAATGAGGAGACTCGTATTTGTCGGTGTCGGTGGTCAGGGGAATCTGCTTGCATCCCGTCTGTTGGGCGAAGCGTCTCTTGCCGCCGGAATCCCCGCCGTGGTCAGCGAAATACATGGGATGGCGCAACGGGGAGGCATTGTGGAATCTGCCGTTATCATGGGAGGAGCCACCAGTCCCATTGTTTCCAACGGAGAAGCCGATGTGCTGGTGGGCTTCGAGCCTGTGGAAACCTTGCGGGCGCTCGCCAAATGCAATAAACACACAATTATCGTTATGAACACCCACCCCCTCCCCCCATTCACCGTGTCGGTCGGTCAGGGCACCTATCCGGCAGTTGATGAGATACTGAATCTCATCCAATCCAAGACGAAAAAGGTCTTTGCCCTGGATGGCAATGCCTTGGCGGCCGAGGCAGGCAATCCCTTGTCCTTGAATATGGTGATGTTGGGCGCGTTGACCGGTTCGGGAAGCATACCCATCGGTGCTGAAGAGATTAAGGCAACGATTTCCACCTCTACCAAAAAGGCCTTCTTGGAATCCAACCTCAAGGCCTTCGACCTGGGATTTGAAAGTACAAAAATGATGGCCTCGGAGGCTGTCCGAGAATGAAATCTTTTTTTGAAACCGAGCACATCTCCCAACCCAATTTTCATTATGAAGCGGATCGCCCTCATTTCCACCCCCTGGCCTTTGTTTAACCGCCCCTCCATACAACTGGGAACCCTGAAGGCCTATCTGAAAGACAAGCTACCTTCGCTGCCGGTTGACAACCGGCACATCTACTTGAGTATTGCAGCTGAGATTGGATACGATCTTTACACGACGGTCTCCGAGAGAACCTGGCCGGCGGAGGCTCTTTACGCCGGGCTTCTGTATCCGGATCGCGAAGAACCCATCAGCCGGTTTTGGAGAAAGAGGACCTCACGGGTACCCACAGCGAAAACGCATGACTTTCAGGAAATCTGCAAAATACTCAGGAAGCGGTCCGCCGAACTCCTTGACCGGGAGAATTGGGACCGTTATGTCTTGGCGGGTTTTTCAATTTGTTTCGGACAGCTCACCGGCTCACTGTACTTTATCCGTGAAATTAAAAAGCGTGCGCCACACATCAAAATTGTTACCGGGGGTTCCGCCTGCGCCGGCGCATTGGGGCGAACGCTCCTGCGAAGTTTCCCTGAAATCGATTTCGTGATTCGGGGTGAAGGTGAACTGCCGTTGCTCAGTCTTGTGAAATCATTGACCCGCGCTCAAGGGACCGCCAATGGGAAAGCGATGCCGGGACTTCTTTCGAGGAACGAAGCCGCCGAATCTAAGGGTGTGTCGCAACTTTCCAATCTGGACGAACTGCCCGTGCCGGACTATTCCGACTATTTCCGGGAGTTGAACTCCCTTGAACCGGAAAAAAAATTCCTGCCCCGGATTCCTATGGAGATCTCTCGTGGATGCTGGTGGCGAAAGCCCGTCGGCCCCGGTCGATCTTCAGGATGCGCTTTTTGCAACCTGAACCTCCAGTGGGAAGGCTACCGCGCCAAATCCCGGCATCGAACGCTGCATGAGCTTGACACCCTCGCACGTCGGCACCAAATCCTTTCCGTATCCTTCATGGACAATCTTCTTCCGGCAAAGGGCCTGGAATCCATGTTCAAAGGCATTCGAGAACTGGGAAAGGACTTTCGTCTGTTCTCTGAAATCCGGGCCACCACATCACGCCCGGTTCTGGAAGCGATGGGAGCTGCGGGGATGAAAGAAGTTCAGGTCGGGATTGAAGCTCTCAGCAGTGGATTGCTCAGAAAACTCAACAAGGGCACCACCACCATCGACAACATCGAGATCATGAAAAACTGCGAAACCTTTCCCTTACCGAGTTTGACCGGAAACCTCATCCTTAATTTTCCTTCGAGCGACGAGCGGGACGTGTCTGAAACCCTCAAAAATCTTGATTTCGTGTTCCCCTTTCGCCCCTTAAAAGGCATACCCTTTTGGCTGGGATACGAGAGTCCCGCATTTCAGACCCCGTCTGCATACGGCATCCGACGGGTGGTGAACCACCCCTACTATACGCATCTTTTTCCGGAGGCGGTATTGCGGAAGCTTCGATTCATGATTCAGGGGTACCAAGGCGGGATACGGTATCAAAATCGCATTTGGAAACCGGTCAAGGAAAAACTGGAGGAATGGCGGAAGTTTTATCTGAAACTCCACCAGGCGCCGGGGTCGGATCCCATTCTATCTTATCAGGACGGGTTTGATTTCATGATCATCCGCCAACGACAATACGGCACCCATGACATGACCCACCGACTGAGAGATACTTCCAGAAAAATCTACCTTTTCTGCGAAACGCACCGATCCATGCCTCGGATTCTCTCTCATTTTCCCGGTTTTGGTGAAGAAAAGGTAGGGCCCTTCTTGCGGATGATGGTGGACAAACGCCTGATGTTCAATGCGGGTGATGCGTATTTGAGCCTGGCGGTTCCCGCTCATCCATTCCCCCTCAACCGGAATTGAATACGGGAGGGACCCAACGCATTCCGGGGATGATCCCATAACTTCGGTGTCAAAAAAAGCTGGGTCAATTTTTTTGATAGAGCGCAAGAATCCCTTCCAGGGGACTCAAATCTTCAAGCAGCCGAAACCCTTCATAATTGGGCAGGATATTCCGGAGGCCATATACCATGAACACTGAACCTTCCTTGCCTTTTTTCGCAATGAGTCGAGCAAACTCCTCATGCATCACGAGATAGGTGTAAAAGAGGTCGAAATCCTCGAATCCAATTCCTGTCTTTTGCGCTATTGTCTGATGAATGCGCTCGTCCACTGCATCCCCGTGAAAAACAAATGTGTTTTGCGGCGGCGGCAAAAGTTTTTCACGCACCAGTGCTTGACTCAATGCTGAGTTCAAAGCGGTGTATTCTTCAAGCGTCCATTCATCCAATTCGATCCCCACTGAAAACTTGACCAGATAGCTCATCAAAACATTCACCCTGCCGTCAGCACAGCCCAGGTCCAAAAAAAGCGAATCATTCGGTATGATAACTTTCTCATCCAGTAACCGGTTCAAGCAGTTGAGGAGCGTCTTCAAATCCGAGGATCTCCGAAAGCCCTGATAGCCCACATCACCGACTTTTCTCCGGTCATAAAACCGGGCAACCCTGTTGAGGCTTTGCTTCAGGCGTTCATCCATTCCCGCATCACTCTCTTGACTCGTTCATGCAGAAGGAACAGGGTATTCAGTTCTTTGCCCTCGCGGTCTCGAAGCGTCGCGATTTTTCGGGCATCGACTTGATGGGTTATTTTGGTGCAAAGGTAGTTGACGCAGATGACGTGACGGGCCTTCAGCAGGCAGCCGGTATGCGCTAAGAAGAAACAGCTCTTCGGGTCGTACCTTCGGGTCGGTAGTCCGACACCCAGCAGAAGATTGATCAGAAGCAGCCAACTGCTATAACGGTTTTCCAATCCCGCACCACAGCAGGACCCTCCTTCCTTCTGCTCACACGCCCTGCATATTTCTAAAATGCCTGCAGCTCGCATTTCCTCGTGGGATTTCGCGATTGCATGTTCAAGCTTTGCCAAAAGGTCGACGATCGTCTTGTCTGCAAAAACCCTTCTTTCGAAGGTCTGATAGAAGTTCTTTGCCTTGGCAATCTCCTCCTGAATCGGGCTTGAAAGCGGAACCGACCCTAACGTCATCAACTTTTCTTCCTACCGGTCCGCTTTTTCCTGCCCGCACCTTTCTCTTTTTCCTCGTCCTCCGCCTTTCCCGCGAAACTCTTGAGTCCTTCGGCCAGTTCTTTCAACTTCTGATCTACCAGGTAATTGATCGTCCCTTTCGGATAGGTTCCATCCGCTTTCCGCTCCCCGGCTTTTTCGCCCGTCAGAATTTCGATCCCCTGATCAATGGTGGTGACCGGGTAGATATGAAATTCGCCCTTTTTGACCGCGTCAACCACCTCTTTACGGAGCATCAAGTCCTTCACATTGCTCTCGGGAATCATGACCCCGTGGTCTTTGCCCGCTCCTTTCTTCCGACAGCAATCAAAGAACCCTTCGATCTTCTGATTGACGCCCCCGATGGCCTGCACCTCCCCCTTCTGATTGACGGATCCGGTCACTGCAATATTTTGCTTGATGGGGACTTCCGAAAGGCTTGACAACAGCGCGTAAATCTCCGTGGATGAGGCGCTGTCACCGTCCACGCCGCCATAGGATTGCTCGAATGCAATGCTTGCGCTCACCGTCAATGGTTTGTCTTGGGCATATTTCTTGCGGAGGTACCCGCCCAGGATCAAGACGCCTTTGTTGTGGGTGCTGCCCGACATATCGGCCTCTCTTTCAATATTGATGATTCCCGCCCGGCCCATGGAAGTCGAAGCGGTGATGCGTGAAGGCTTCCCGAACATGTAGCCTCCCATGCTGTAAACAGCGAGACCATTCACCTGTCCCACCGTTTCTCCCTCGACATCGATCATCAACGTCCCCCGATCGATCATTTCCTGAAGGTGCTGTTCGACCATGTTCGACCGATATATTTTGGCTTCCACAGCCTTGTCCACATGTTTTTCATTCACGGTCTCGTCGGCATCCTGTTTCGCCCAGAATTCGGCCTCTCTCATCAGATCCGAAATCGCCGGAAACTGCGTGGAAATCTTTTCTTGTCTCCCGGTCATCCGAACGGCTTCTTCCACGATTGCCGCCACCGCCGATCTGTCAAACGGTTTCAACTTTTCCTCGTTCGTTTGTAACTTCATGAATTCCGCGAACTGCTGAATGCTCCTTCCGTTCTTCTCCATGGAAACATCGAAATCGGCTCTCACTTTAAAGATCTTCATTACATCCTCATCATAGTACTGCAGCAAATGATACAGGTACCCATCCGATATGACGACGACCTTCACATTAAGCTCAATAGGTTCCGGCTTTAACCCCGTGGTCGTAAAAAGATAAAAGGGATCGTAAGTCTGGATCTCAAGTTCCTTGCTTTTGAGCGCTCGCTTCAGCGCTTGCCATACGCCCGGCTCTACAATGGCATCCAGCAGGTTAAACACCAAATATCCCCCGTTCGCCTTGATCAAGGAACCCGCCTTGATCTTGCTGAAGTCCGTCCGCCAGACCCCGCTTCGATCCACAATCCGCTCAATGCTACCGAAAATATTCCGATACGTCGGATAGTTTTCAACAAGGACCGGTGGCCCCTTCTGTTCGCTGTTATCAACCAGCAAATTCACCCGATAGGGTTGAAATCGGTCCACATCTTGAGCCATGGGAGTAAGGCCCGGAATCTGAGGCTGCGCCTGACCCCCAAAAACCTGTTGGAGATTGTCTGCAATGTCTTCCAGCATTGACTCCAGATACTTCTTCACCGTTTCCATTTTGTACTTCTTAATAATCGGCGCTGTCAGGTCGGATGCATTTTTCATAAATGTCATCCGATCCATCTTCTCTATTTTTTCCTGGACTTCTTTTTGAAGGTCTCTGAGTTCAAGAAAAATCTGATCGATCTGTTCCCTCAACTTCCCATGCTTTTTCTTGAGTTCTTCGAATTCCTCCTTAGGGAACCTGCCTTTTTCCACCATCGCCTCGATCTGGTCTATGTGCACCGGGTTCCCGTCAACCACCGGCATGACTTCAGGCCGTTTGATTTGTCCCATTTGAACATCCACAAGCGTAAATCCGTCTTCTTTGACTTTCTGATCGAGACCCTTAAAAAAGCTTTTCCCCTTCTTCTCGTAGGTTTCCATGATTTCTTTTTTCAGGTTGATATATTCCTGGCTTTCAAAAATCTGAGGGATTTGCTTCTTTAGGGTAGTCAGAAGGTTTTTAACGTCTGCTTTAAACTGAACGCCGTTTCCGCCCTTGAAGCGAAGCAGGATCGGCGCCTCCGGATTCTTAAAGCAGTTTACATAACACAGGTCATCCGGGACCTGATCCTTCTTGGAAATCTCCTGGAGCAATTTACGGACCGTAGACATCCTTCCCGACCCTGCCGCTCCGGTGACAAACACATTGTAGCCCGGTTTGTCGATACCGACCCCAAACTTGAATGCGGCAACACCCCGATCCTGTCCGATAATTTCTTTGAGGGGCTTTAAATCATTTGTTGTTTCAAAGGGAAGGTCAGCTGGATCAAGGCGCCATCTGAGATTTTCTACAGGGACCTCTTTATAGGATTTTTTGCTGGGCATCTATAACCTCCTCTGTTTTGACGCGCTGCTTATCGCTTGCGTGGGAGCAAACCTTCATGTGGCTTCGTAAGGCCGTGCAAGAGCGCTCTTAGGGAATTGAGTGACGAAAAAGTGATGTGTGTTGGAATTGCAATGGACATCTAATTGACTTTGATTTGAACCCCACGGGCCGCTTCGCCCTCACATTTAGGCATCGTGATCTTCAGCGTGCCGTCTTTGTAAGTGGCTGTGATATCATCGATTTTTACTTTACATGGCAGTGGGATCCTGCGGGAAAAGGATCCGGATCGCCTTTCCACCCGCTGATATTGCGCGTCCTCCTTGACAGTCTCCTCTCGAACCTGTCCGTTTATGCTCAAAGCGTCGTCAGTCACGGAAATATCCATATCCTCGGGTTTCATGCCCGGGAGCTTTGCCTCGAGAATAAGTTGGTCGTCCGTTTCGGACAAATTGAATGCGGCGGCGCCGGCCATATCATCAAGGGTGAAAGGCAGGCCGAAATCATAACAAAATCGGTTGAAGAGACGGTCTATGTCTCTTCGCAATTTCGTCATTTCCTTCTCCTTCCATAGGGTTAACTCCGACATATTAGCACCTCCTCTTGTCCACGAAATAATTTCTTGCCTCGTATTGATTGAGTGTTTTCCGTCACTCCGGCGAATCCCGGCGACCTCCAAAACAGGCGGTAGAGCCCGGTCTCTTCAGTTGTTTGAGGAGGCCGCGAACTCCGATCGAAGACTCCGTATTCATCGGGGTTTTCACCGCAGTGATGACTTCTTACGGGACTATTCATACTATAAGTCACGTTACTTAAAGGCAAGATATTTCTAATAGATATTTGAATATACCGGCGGGGTGCCGTTCGCGGACAGCCGCTCAGATACGGGTGCCCCGGTAATGATCATAAAAAAAGGGTCTCACCGTGATTGAGGTGTATGAGGCGGTTGAGAACACCTGCCGTTTCCATTTCCTTGCGGATCTGCATAGGTGGGAAATACACAGGTTCATCGCCCAATCGAAAGGTTCCCCAGTGAACGATGAGCAAATGCTTCGCACCAAGGTCCTTAAAGGCCTGCACCGTTTCCCGCGGATCGATGTGACTTTTTGCCATAAACCACCGAGGCTCATAGGCCCCCAGATTAAAAATGGCCAAGTCAATGTCGAACGCGGATCCCAACTCGCGAAATCCCGAAAAATAAGCCGCATCCCCGGCAATAAAAATAGTAAATCCGCCGGCGGTCTTGATGAGAAAAGAGCCCCAAAGTGATCGGTTGGGACCCACAATCGGATTGCGCATCGTCCAGTGATTGCAGGGAAGGAGCGTGATTTCTCGGTTATCCCGAGTGTACGAATCAAACCAGTCCAGTTGCGTCCGGTGATTCATTTGGAGATCCTTAAAGATACCCGCATACCCCAGGGGGGAAATCACATGGGTATCCTTGTCCAGCAGAGCAAGAGATCTTTTGTCCAGGTGGTCATAATGGCCATGAGTGATCAATACGTGCCCGGGTGCGGGCATTTCATGAATGCCGAAGGCAAGGGGTGAAAAGTCCTTGATGAACCAGAAGGGTGAAAAAAATACAGGGTCCACGATGAAGTACTGATCCATGTCTTTGATCATGACGCAAGCGTGTTTAATAAACGTGACGGAAAGGCCGTGGGCGCGCCGGACTGATGCCCAGTCGACCGTCACGGGAGTCACTTTTTCTTCTTTGTAGAATGACTTGAATCGATTTTCGCTGAAAAGCTTCCATCGCAAGACCCCTCCCAAATTCCCTTGATTCCCATGAATAAAAGGGTTTAAAAATTGACCGTTTCCGTGGTGCATTTTCTTGCGGGCAATTTCATGGAGACTCATACTTCCCCGCGAGCTGTAGCGCATCGTCCCTCCGTCGGCGGCTTCGGCCGCTTTCACTGAAATCATCTGCGGTAGCAAACCATAAACTGCCGCCGCTTTGAATGCGGTAAGGAGTTTTGTAAGAAAAACTCGGCGGTTCATATCTTCATTGCCTCTCACATGTCCAAGCGGTTATAAATCTACAAATAATGTATCAATTTATGCATTCAAAACTTAATTATGTTTCTCAAACTCGCAAGTTAAAACAAATGATACCTTTTGGGCAGCCGAAGTCCGGTATGAGAATAAATCGCGGATCCGATTTTTTTCACACGCAATTCGCCATTTGATATTGAAATGTGAATGCGTATATCCTAAATTTGTCGCTGTTACGCAATCCTACTGATCGCATGATTTAGGAAAGAAGATGAAAAAAAACATCCATTCCATCCGGGAGAAAAAGACGAAGAAACCACTGGAAATCAAGTTTTCCAGGGTCAACCTGAAAAAGAGGGGGGCCTTGGCGCTGTGCGTATTCGAGGGAAGGACACTCACCGGGACGGCGGCGGCGGTCGACCGGAAAACGGATGGGATGTTGACGCGCGCCATCAAAACCTCTCGCTTCAAAGGCGAAAAAAATCAAACACTGGAGCTTTTGGCACCCGCCCATGTCAGCGCAACCCGTATCCTGCTGTTCGGGTTGGGCCGATTGAAAGACATTACCCGAACGACACTGCAGGCTGTGGGCGGAACGTTCACCGCGAAACTCATGTTCAGCGGAGAAAGAAACGCTTCCATGGTAATTGATACCATTGAAGAAACAGATCTCGACAGTGCTTCAATGGCATCGAACGTCGGCTTCGGTGCCAAACTCAGAAGCTATCGGTTTGACCGGTATGAGACCAAGACACCCCCGGATAAAAAACCAACTCTGGAAAAGCTAACCTTAATGTTGGAAAAACCGAAGCCCGCGCAAGAAAGATATGCGGCGTTGGAAAAGGTTGCTCAAGGAGTTTTCTTCACCCGTGACATGGTGAACGAACCGGCCAACATCCTTTATCCTGAAAAAATGGTCGATCGTGCACGATGTTTGGAAGAATTGGGCGTGGAAGTTGAGGCTCTCGGTGCGGAGAAGATGAAAAAGCTCGGAATGGGTGCCCTTCTGGGCGTAGGAAAAGGAAGTGCACAAGAGCCCAAGCTTCTGGTCATGCAATGGAAAGGGGCTTCTGCAAGCATAAAACCTGTCGCGTTTGTCGGCAAGGGAATCACCTTTGACAGCGGTGGCATATCCCTCAAGTCCGGCTCGGATGTTTGGCGCATGAAAGGAGACATGGCGGGTGCGGCAGCGGTGATCGGCGCCATGAAAGCCCTGGCGGGGCGGAAGGCCAAAGCCAACATCGTGGGGGTTGCTGCGCTGAGCGAGAACATGCCTTCCGGAACGGCCCAGCGACCCGGCGACATCGTCACTTCAATGTCGGGACTCACAATCGAGGTGCTCAATACGGACGCGGAAGGCCGTCTGGTGCTCGCGGATGCATTGTGGTATACCCAGGACCGTTTCCAACCCCAATGTATGGTGGATCTGGCCACCCTGACAGGCGCAAAAGTCACCGCCTTGGGCTTCGAATATGCAGGGATGTTCTCCAACGACGATTCGTTGGCTTCCAAATTGATGGATGCCGGTCTGGTAGAAGACGAAAAGCTTTGGCGTATGCCGCTGGATAAAGCCTATGACAAGGACATCGAGTCCGATATTGCCGATATGAAAAACATGGGGGCGGGCAGAGCTGCGGGTGCAATCGCAGCGGCTGTGTTCCTGCAACGATTCGTCAATGATGTGCCTTGGGCCCATGTGGATATGGCGGGAAACGAAATCGTCGACACAGCGCGACCGACGGTCCCCAAAGGGGCTTGGGGATTCGGCGTTCGCTTGCTGAGCCGTTTGATCGCCGATAACTTTGAACAAAAATGAACCGCACGACACACACCCGAGGTTTTCTGAAAGATGCAAAACAGTGAATGGAGAAACCGCTTGAAAACAATGAAGTTCTCCAGAAAAGGAGACCGGGGAGAAACGAGCCTGCTGACCGGAGAAAGGGTATCTAAAGCAAGCCTTCAACCGGAAACCTACGGGACCCTGGACGAAGCCGCCTCTGCTTTAGGGTTGGCAAAGGCGTTCACGAAGAATCAAAAGATCCGACAAATGATCGAGGCCGTTCAAGAGGATCTTTTGATCCTTGGCAGTGAATTGGCATGTGAAGTGGACGGGGATCCCCCCCGTCGGATTCATGCGGACCGAACCGCACGTTTGGGAACTTGGATTGAAGAGCTTCAGAAGGAGGTTCAACTTCCCGGGCATTTCATCCACCCGGGGGCCCATCCGGCCGGTGCCGCCGTGGATTTGGGACGCACCATCATTCGCAGGGCTGAACGTCGCGCAGTCGCCATGCGGGAGGAGGGCCTGTTAAAACACGAAGAAGTACATGCGTATTTGAATCGACTGGCTGATTATCTTTTCACGCTGGCTCGATATGCAGACAAACTGGGCTAAAAAAGAGAGAGAAAGCGCAGATCCTTTGGGGTGGGGGGGGTTGCCCGCGATATGGGATGGGCGCTTTACAACGGATTCAAAATCATGCCGATATAAAGTGGGTTCTGCCCCACATCTCAAAAAATGTATCTGAGGAGGTATCAAAATGGAAATCAAGAGAATTCTTTGGCCGACGGACCTTTCAAAGAAAGCGGCGGAAGCGCTGCCGTATGTCACCTCACTGTCGGAAAAATTTCAGGCTGAGATTCATTTGGTTTATGTCGTTGAAGAAATAGGCCACTTCGGGGCATGGTACGGGGAATTCGATCGATCTCACATCGATCAAATGCAAGAAATGGAAAAGAAAATGGCAGAAGAGCAACTGAATCAAATCTGTGAAAACCACCTGGAGGGATGTCCCCTTTACATTCGACATATTGCCATCGGCGATCCCGCCAGTGAGATTCTAAAGCGCATCGAGAGCGAAAAAGCCGACGTGGTGGTGATGGCCTGCCAGGGTCGGAAAGGCCGTTTTGGTTTCGGTAGTGTCGCAGAAAAGGTCGTAAAGCACTCACCCGTCGCAGTCCTTACGGTGCCCGTCAAACAGAGCTAGCGCTGCTCAGGGGGTCATTCGGCGCAGCGATCTGATACCGTCGGCAAAGTATATGCGCCCAGAAACATCTTTTCATAGACCGGCCTGGTTTTAGCTTCGAATTCATCGGATCCGCAGGCAAGCACCCCCGAACGAGACGCATCACTGTTCAAATGGGGGGTTGCTGACTGAGCCCGTGGCTTTTTTCAGGATCTTGACCCTCAATTTCTGCTTTCCGAATCTCCTCGCTTTCGCGTACTCGTCGGATTTCATGGCGATATCAACGCGATGTCGGTAACGACGATTCATTCTGTCCGTCACAAGACATTCTCCGAACGTGTCAATGTGAAACACCGTGCCGAGGGCGACAAAATTGGCAGCGCACCTTTTTTCACCTTTTCCGAGGGCTTTGCAGATATTTTCGCCGCTTGCGGATATACATGGATCCCCCCAGGTCTGCTTTGGATCGCCGGCGTTGTAAGCCGTCACTTCCCTGACAGTCTCGCTGACCACCGGGTGGCTTTCATGTGGAGACGATTTTGAATCGGGCAGCCCCGTTGCCTGAATGCTGACATACTCCTCGGATCGAGCATCCGACAATACCAGCAATGATATCGTCAGCGCCGAGGCGTATGCACATAATTTCAGCTTTTTGTCCAAGAGAACTACCCCATTTTTACGACAAGATGTTTTAACTTAAACATTTCCGGCTTTTTGTAAAGCCGGGTCACCGCCCAAGCACAGACCGCACAGCCCCGGAAGAAAATTCCCTTCCCAACGGACCGCTTCTCCGCCTGCACCGTACCCCCTATTTCGGGTATGGGGGCGTTCTACGTGCACTGAAGAATTTGGCTTGCGGCCTTCTCAAAGCGATCCCAACGGCCTCCCCTTCCGCTAATCGGGGTTTACAACGGGGAAAATTGATACCCTTTCTTGATTTTCAGAAATCGTTATCTAACTTTAAGTAAACCTTTTTTGGGGAGTGGATCATGCCGAATATATTGGTTACGGGGAGCAATAGAGGATTGGGCTTGGAATGGGTTCGACAATACGCTCAGGAAGGTTGGCGAATTTTCGCGACCTGTCGACATCCTGCAGAAGCCGAAGATCTCAAGGATTTGGCCGCGAGACACAAGTCCATCACGATTCACCGGCTGGATATCACAAAAGAAGATGAGATAACTGCCCTGTCAAGGGAGCTTTTCGATGAACGTATTGATATCTTGATCAATAATGCCGGGATTTATCTGGAGAAATATGACAACGTAAACCTCAAACAATTTCGATTTGATGACTGGGAGTTGACCTTTCAGGTCAACACGCTGGGCTGCCTTCGGGTGACACGTGCGTTAAAGGAGATGGTGGCGAGGAGTGAGCGGCGTCTCGTAGTCGCCATAAGCAGCCATATGGGAAGCATCACGGAAATCGAAAATACGGATGGGTATTATTATCGGTCGAGCAAAGCGGCTCTAAACGCCGCCATGAAACAGCTTTCATTGGAACTCAAACCGCTCGGCATGGGTGTCTTGATGCTGCATCCCGGATGGAACAACACCAGAATGGGCGGCCCTGACGCCCCTTTCAGGCCCACGGATACGGTGTTGGGTATGCGGAAAGTAATCGAGGAATTTTCGATCAAAAATACCGGGAAATTCTTGAGGTTCGACGGTGTCGAAATACCCTGGTGATACGCTCCAAGGAAAATGAGTTTCCCCCGGCAAGCTGTGGAACATTCCATTGATTTCTCTGCCTTGCGCAGATATCCGGATAAATTCTTCTTCTGGGCCATGACCGTTGCAACACTTGGAACTTAAAGTAGACAAATAGGAGAAAGATATGGGCGCTGAGAAAACCATCCCAATATTTCCTTTAGGTGTCGTTCTAATGCCGACCATGTTTCTGCCGCTTCACATCTTTGAGGAACGTTATAAGTTGATGATTGGAGAGTGCTTGGAGACGGGCCAGGACTTTGGAATCGTGTACTTCAGTAGCAAACAAATGAAAAGGGTCGGCTGCTCGGCGCAAATCCTCAAAGTCATGCGGCATTATCAAAACGGTGAAATGGACATTTTGACCATCGGCAAAAGCCGCTTCTTAATCAAGGAGGTCTATGACGCAAAAGCTTACCTTGAGGCAAAGATCGTCCATTTTGATGACGAACCTGAGGCCGAGGACGCGGAACTGACCCGGCTCGCATCAGAAGGAATTAATTTCTTGCACGAACTGAACGCGATATTGGGAACCCAATTGGATGATGCGGCGATGGATCGTTCGGATTTGAAACGAATCTCATTCCTGATCTCGAGCAATGACGGATTCACACCCTCGGAAAAGCAAAAACTGCTCGAAATGACCTCCACCAAAAGACGACTCTCAGACAGCGTATTGGCGCTTCGAAAAGTAATTCAACGAGCGCAGCTCACTCGGGAGATTGAAAAAACCATTCGGGGCAATGGGGACCTGAAGAAACTGCTCACCAAATACGGCATAAAGGAAACCACGACTGCAAGCAATAAAGAAGGAATTGCCATTGAATTGACTTAAAGTCAGTTTCCAAACTCAGACGATTCCTCAGTATGGAGTTGAACCAGGCGCGTCCGTCAAATTCTGATCACTGCCCATTTACGCCGCGGAGCGGGTGCCGGCCTCATTGCATGGCAGTGAACCAATCCTTAAACCGCTCATCCGAGAAATTAAGAATATTATCCATCAGCGTCATAAGCTGTCTTGTAACAGGCCCGGGTGCCTGAATTGTCCGGTTTTCAAAGCGAGCAACGGGCGAAACCTTGATGCCCGTGTGCGATACAAAAATCTCATCTGCCGAGAAAAGGGCTTCCGGTAAAATGGCATCTTCGGAAATGGGGATGCCGAGAGTAGACGCTGCCTGCAATACGGACATGCGCGTGATACTGGATAGGATTCGGCCCAAGGGCGGTGTTTTGAGGATCCCATCTTTTACCAGGAAAACAGATTCAATGGAGCCTTCGGCGAGAAACCCGTCCGTCCCGAGAGTAAAGCCGACATCGAACCCTCTCTCAAGCGCCTCTTTCCGAACCAGATACCCGTTGAGGTAGTTGGCACAGGCCTTGGCCTCAACAGGCATCGTTTCCGGATGGATCTTACGCCATTTAGAAAGACACGCAGAAATCGGTTGAGTATTGTCAAGCCCTAATTCCTCAGAGGCTGGAATTGCAAAGATGGCCAAATCAAGATTAGATTCCAGGACCAACTTGATGACCGCCTCTTCGCCCCAGTATGCAAGCAGTTTGACCAAACCCCTCTCCATGTTGTTCACCTGAACGGTTTCCGCCACTGCCGTGGCGATGTCATCATTTGAATAGTCGAGCTTCATGCCCAAAAGCTCCGCACTTCTGT
>JAWOGN010000265.1:0-4310 GCA_046496815.1 Desulfatiglandaceae bacterium | reverse complement strand
GAAGGAATTGTCAAGGTCACAAGGAGGTAATTGCCATGAGAGTCTCCATGCGGTATTTTCCGGGGTTGTTGCTTTTTTTCCTGTCCGTTTTGACTTGTTCAACCGTTCCGGTGACAGAGAGAAGACAGCTCAATCTGGTGTCTGATGCCTCGATGCTCTCCATGAGCTTCCGGCAGTACGAGGAATTCCTCGATAATCAAAAGCTTAGCCAAGATGATGATAAGGTGCAATTGGTTCGTCGTGTGGGGAGGCGCATAAAGCAATCGGTTGAGAAATATTTCGCCGGTCAAGATTTGTCCGGTGAACTGGAAGGCTACCAGTGGGAATTCAATCTGGTGGAAGACGACCAGGTGAACGCTTTCGCCATGCCCGGAGGCAAGGTAGTCGTCTACACGGGCCTGTTACCCGTGGCGGAAAATGAAACCGGCCTGGCGGTGGTCATGGGGCACGAAATTGCCCACGCTGTGGCCAAACACGGCAATGAGAGAATGAGCCAAGGGCTCCTGACGCAGATGGCGGGGATGACTTTGGATGCAGCCCTCCAAAACCAGCCGGACACGACCCGGCAGCTGGCCATGCAGGCCTTTGGTGCGGGGGCCACGATAGGCTTTTTGCTGCCATACAGCCGGTTGCATGAATCAGAGGCAGACCGGCTGGGGCTGATCTTTATGGCCATGGCAGATTATGATCCCCGCGAGGCCGTGGATTTCTGGAAGCGCATGGCAGAGAAAAAAGGGGGGAATGCGCCCCCTGAATTTCTCAGCACACATCCTGCAGACGATGCAAGAATCGAGAATATCAAACAACTGATGCCCGACGCATTAAAGTACTACAAGAATTAGCTGATATTTGAGAGCATGACCGATGTCGACGCGCTTTTTCTGCGAAAAAATCCACTTTTGGCATACCAGACCCTGGAATTCCTGACGCCTGTCAACGATCAGCGGTTTGTAATAAACAGCCCCGGTGGGCAAGTTCTCGGCAACATCAAGATGTACACCTTGAATTTCCCGGATATCATCCCCGAGACCCACGTATCGAAGGATCCCAACCGACTCAAAAGGATTATTGATGATTTTGGCGGCTCCTCAAACTGCGGGCACCGGATCTGAAGACCGAGGAGTAATGAACATCCTGCATTATATGCCGACGGGTACGAAATGGTCTATTCAACGCAACCGTTTCAGAGACGCTTCGATAAAGGCCGGCAGATCTCCCGGATGCCGGCTGGAGATAAGATTTTCGTCCTCCACCACCTCTTTATCGATAAATTCCGCTCCCGCATTTTTGATGTCCTGAACAATGGACTTCCATCCGGTCATCTTTCGACCACGGATCACATCGGCGGAAACCAACAACTGAGCGGCATGACAAATGGCAAAGACCGGTTTGCCGCTCTCCACAAAATCCCTGGCAAACTTCACGGCGTTTTCATCGGCTCGCAGTTTGTCCGGGGAATATCCTCCAGGGATGAGCAACGCATCAAAATCGTCCACCGATAGGCTTTCTACCGATTTATCGATCTTAACCGGAGTATTGTCTTTTTTTCCTTTAACCGTCTTTCCGGCTTCAAGGCCTACGTGAGTCAGAGTATGCCCGGCCTCCGTAAAAGCTTTAGCCGGCTCTGTATATTCTGAATCTTCAAACAGGTCTGTAATAATAACGGCTATATGACTCATGTTTCCCTCCTTTTCAGAAGTATTTCTAATTGTCCCTGGATAAGATACGAGCTCTGAAATTCATCCATAAGAAAAAATGGCAGTCGCGGCCGCCAAGGCAGTCGGGTCACGATGGAGTCACATCCCGGACACCTCGATCAAGGAAGACCGGAAGCGAACTCCTTGACCTGGTAATCCCATTCTTGGGCAACCAAGTCTACCCTCGTTTGGCCTTCCTCAGGACACAGGGTGGCGGTTACATAACCGCCGCCACCCTGGAAGGTAAGGCATTGAGGGGTCTCCTCCTTGAGGTCCAGACCCAATCCCTCTTTTCCAAAAAAACGCTTCAGGTGTTCGATAACCGCTTCCTGGGATAATTTGGTTTTTCGCTCCAGGTTGAGCATATACAACCCTCCCTTCCAATACGACGAAATGGCTTTCCCCATGGCGCCGGCTCAAAACTCCATGAGTACCGTTATCAATAACATGAGCGTCAATGCCCGCACGTCTCCCTCAAAACTTTATCCCCGGGCCAGCACTTCAGCCACGCGGGCGCAGTATGCCTCGCTCTTCTCATCGCCGGGGACAAGCTCGATTTCCGATGGGGACGAAGCGCCGAGTCCAAGCTGCACAGCCCTCGATATTTGCTCCTGCTCGAATATCTTGCGGCCCATGATGGCTTCATTGCTTCCCAGCACCTTTAAGACGCCCAGGGCAACGGCATCCACGGCAATACGATCCGTGGAGACAAGAAACACATTCCCTTTGGCCCTTTTTCCGGTCATCGGACCGCCGTCCACAAAGGCTTCAATGCCGTCCAAAACAACGAGATCGGGTTTGAAGGGCGTGTTGATTTCGGCAATCATCTTCCGCTGGTGCGGAGAGCTGTGGAGTTCCCTCATATAGCCGTAGCCGTGCCTGGTTGTAGGAACCACGCCCACGTGCAGCTTCAGGGACATGGTAAACACGCCGCCGTACTGATGGGTCTTGAGGCAGCCTGTGGAGATAAGGCATTCGGCATCCAGAATGGGCCGGGCAACCCGAAAGCCCTCTTTCCAGTGGGAGTCCTTGGGGTTGAACTTGACCCAGTCTTTATCCGGCAACTGGTCGAAGTTGAGGATGCGCACATCCCGCTTTTCCAGAGGTGGGATGATTCCCATATCTTCCATCACCGCATCGGTAGGAGGGTAACTTCTCTCTCCCACTGCCACGGATTTGGCGCCCATGCTCCAGACTTCCTCCACGAGACCGACCAGTGTATCGTTATGGGTGGAACCCGGATACCGATCCGCTGTGTTGAAGTTAGGCTTAATGAGCACATGCTTGTTTTTCACCGGATTTGTGTTCAACGCCCTCATGGATGCAGTGACCCCGGCTTTGTGGTCGTCCGTTTCAAAAAATACGACCCGGCTCTTGCTCTTTCCCATAACAACACCTCCCTCCAGACCCAGCATCAAAGCCCCTGCGGCCACGCCTGAGCACTTTAAGAAGCTCCTTCTGTTTATCCCTGAACCTTTCATTGGGTGATCCTTTCGTCATGATTCCGCTATGGGACGCTGAGCCTGTCTGCAATCCGGGCCACGTGCTTGCCTTGAAACCTCGCTGCGGCCGGCTCTTTTGGAAACAGCAATTGTTTTGGATTCCATACTGTCACCTCCTTTCAGCGTCATGGATTTATGTATCTCCAAGGTTGAGCGGTTCAGGGTTCGGCGGCCAGAGGCGGCGCTGAACTTTGAACCTACTTTTGTCTATATCACTGCAACATCCCGAAATACATACGGCGTATCCTGTATTCTTCTTCAAAAGACAAGGTACAACCTGAAAGTTGAACGGTCAGGAGCCGAAACTTCGGGAATGACCGGCACGTCAAGATGGATTTCGAGGATGGGTTGTTATCTTCATTCTCAAAGGCGGTAGCTGCACTAGGACCGGCGAGCTCCTGAGCACTTCGCAGCGTTCTTTATGTGAAAAAACCGTCAGTGCTTTGAACATGCCGCATACATGAGATGAGCGGACAAAATACCTGATACACCGGATTTACTGGGAACCTGAGTTCGTTTTATAAGGTATGAAACGCTTGCACTCTTTCGAGGGAGGAGTCAATAGGCATGAGAGCAATCGAAATTCAGCCGGACGTATATTGGATCAATGTGAATGACGGAACAACCGATTTGTTTGAAGCTCTCTGGTCGATTCCTGGCAGACAGGTACATTTGTTTTCTAAGGACAATACCGGCTCCACCCCATTCCGTATACCCGTCCAATGTAGTAAAAAAGAAATGCGTGTGTTTACGGCACTCATTCTCTGAAAAGAGATGAGCTTTTTGGACGTGCAGGAACCTGAAAGATAGGGTCCGGCATAAATTTGAAAATTTAGAACAGAAGGAGGCGATTATTATGGCTATTTTGAATTTCATCATTGCCCTTGTTGCCCTGGTCATTGCAGTTATGGCTTTTCAAAGGACCGGCGGAACCAAAGAGTTCAGAAAAAACACTGCGGAACTCCTGGCCAAAGTGGAAAAAAGAATGCGAGAACAAGACGCAGCTGAAGCAGAAAGGGGAAAAATGCAGCCATAGCGTGAGTTTTTAGTAACATAGATACAACACAAAAAACCCAGGTTAAGCGGTTCCAGGTTTCCCGAGAACCGCTCA
>JAWOGN010000296.1:0-3889 GCA_046496815.1 Desulfatiglandaceae bacterium | reverse complement strand
AACTTGGTAAAAAAAGAAATGAACGCCGGATTCTCTTTGAGGGGTGCAAACCCAGCCTTCATGGTTGCAAGGCCATAGAAGACAAGCCCAAAGCCCAACAGCACATCCCCCACATAGATCCGTTTATGACCCCCCAAGAAAAATTTCAAAATAACTCCCGCCGCGATGGCAGGGAGTGCATAATCTTGGATCTTGAAGGCGATGAGCTGTGCCGTGACGGTGGTTCCGATATTGGCACCCAAAATGACGCCGATAGCCTGCCGGAGCGTCATCAGCCCTGCATCCACAAAACTCACCAGCATGACCGTGGTGGCGCTGGAACTCTGAATCACACTGGTCACAAGGGCCCCCACCCCGCAGCCGACGAATCGGTTGTTTGAGACCAGATTCAAAATCTGTCGTATTCTTTTTCCGGCAACCTTTTGGAGGCCCTCCGACATGATCTTCATGCCGAAAAGGAACATTCCCAATCCACCGAGAGCCTGAAAGACAACCCATTTCATTTTCTAAATTTCCCAAATGGTATCACTTTAGCGCTTTGAAAATCCCCCATATTGGAAAAGGGGGCCGTTGGGATCTCTTTCAGAAGACCGCAAAGCCCTCCCTCACTCCATGGAACGGCAGCGAGACCTTAAAATTCATTCCAGGACAGCCCCCGGAGGAATATCTCTTGCGCACCTGAAGTCTTCTCTGCCTGCACCGTGCCCCTTATTTCGGGTATGGGGGCGTTCTACATGTCCCGATGTATCGGGATTGCAGCCTTCTCAAAGAGATCCCAACGGCCCCCAAATCACAATTTATAAGCGCTAAATTCATACCCCAAATGAAATCTAAATGTGGCGCTGGATCAGGTTTTTTCGTCCAGCGCACTTCCATCGATTAATTCATTGATTAACATCGAATAACAATATGGAAACAACTTCACTTCGTCAATGTTCGAGTTCGTGTCTGAACAAAAACCGACAAAATCATTTTTCAAGTTTCCTTTCGTAAAAAGGGATTTTGGCGAATGGGGTGAAAGCACGACAGGTGCCGGTACTTCCCTGCCGACCCAAATACCCTGGAAGCCGTTTGACAATGCCGGATCCGCCCGGTATTCTAAAAAAGAAAAATCACAACAACACCGCTGCTCGGAAGATTCGAGAGGTTTACAATGGCCGGAATCATTTATCGGCACCCAAGCCGGACCGACGATGGCTACCATGTCTATACGGATCTGGATTTTTGGGATGCAAGACGCATTTTGAGGGACATTGCGGTTGTCAAAAGAAACTTTGATGACGCACCTCCCGGGGACGAGTACCCCACACGAATCGTGGCAAAAAACGCCACACCCTCCAGAAAAAGAGAGATTGAAAAGCGATTGAAAAAGGCGATTGTTTCTCCCCCCCGTCATGTCATCGTGCGTGGGATGATCGCCAACGGGTCATTCGAGTTCGATCCCTCCAAATATTACCCTGAGCATTGGCCGCAGTCTCGAATGTTACACTTCACCTATCATCGTCTACCGCTCCAGCAACCGGCATTGACGACCACTTACCAAACCGTTCAGCTTGCCTGGGTCGACGGCGGAATAAGGGTGTTACGGGTTCAAAGAAAAGAAAAATATGATCCGGTTATTCGTGACAGGAAGGCTGCGAAACTTCGGCTCAAGGTTCCAAGCTGTTTTTAGCTGAACCATCCAATGCCGGAGGACCCGCTATCCCATCAAATCGCTACTCGCTGAGAACCTGAAAGCGGACGGATTTCAGGTCCCCAAAAACGTCATCATTCCGGCAAATTTTGGCAAACAATGGCAACATTTGCTTCCATTTGAAGGCCCTCCGCCCTAATCATCTGTTTTTACGATAGATATTTATACCGGCATACTTTGCATATTTCTTGCATAGGACCGCCGAATGAAAGCCGTTGTCCCTCATTTGGAGGGAAAATGCAGGCATTCCGATCTTAAAGCTTGAGTCGATGTCTTTTCACTCTGTGCGTTTTTAGCGTACTGAATTTGAAACCGAGCGGAGAAAGCTGGAAATGAATCGATTTCTCATCCCACGGACTCAAAAATGGGCAACCGTTTGCTCTGCAATTCTGATGGGAATCATCTGGATGGCTGCATATTCAGCACATGCGGAAAAGAAAGACTCAGGATTCCGTGGGGAGGCTTCTGTCGTCGCAGAAAACGCCGATCATGCAAGAATGCCGGAAATACCGGACGCAAAGAAAAGAATGGAAACAAGCGTCGGTTTTTTCAGCGCATCCCTATCTAAAGCCCTTTCCAAAAAAAACGCATCCGAACTTCAAAAGTGCTTTGAGAGTTGCTCAAAATGGAATGAACACGACGCCTACATTTTTTTTGCAGAAACGTATCAAATCTCACCGGGATATGAAAAGTTCAAGATAAACGCACATCCAAACCCCCACGCAGTGGGTATTTTTGCCGCAAAAAATATTGTCGCAATGAGTTATATCCCAACAGAGGATTTCTTCGAAGAAGACTGTAAACACGCAACAAATGAAGGGACATGGCTCGGCCCGTATCGGAACACGCGTCTAAATGAAGAAGAAGGAACCTACCAAATACGCCGAAAAAGCATGTTTTACAAAAAAATACCGCACACAAATCAAATCATCGTTGGGGTTGTAATTCAGGGTGGGAACAAGACCCATACCGTGACTGAAAGGCCGAATAGATTTATCGCACACAGCTCTCAGAGCCTGGAGACGGAAAGGAGCGGCCTGGAAAGAATGGCGCGGATAAGACGAAACGCATGGAAAAAGGCACGGCGTACTTTTGCCGACTAACCCACGCCCGCGCCGCGCAAGCCACCCCATCGGCTTGGCTCCCCGCTACTGTTTTTCCGGCGCATCTGTCTCCCTTTTGGATACATCTTCCGGGAGGCTGGAGCACTCTCCATCCGGCGTGCGATAGGGAACGGGCTCCAGGAATAAACCGATTTTTCCGGTCTCTCCGATTCGCCAGAGGCGGCCCGTCGATGTGTCCAGCATGAACTGATCTTTAGCGGAGTCGGATATTTGGCCGAATACGAATCTGCCGCTCGGCGAAGATAAAAGTTTATGTTGCGGTTCACGCTGGGGCTGTTGCGACATCAGCCCCAGGGGTTGTGCAGATACACTCACGGACCCGAAAAACCCCAGCGGCAGCAGCACCATTGCCGTCCTTGCAAATCTGACACATCGATTCATCTGTCTTCCCTCCTTTATCAGCTTTTCGACACCTTTAAATTGTCCCCGGTCTCTGCGTGCCTTATCACACTTCAACATCCGGTCAACCTTCACTCATTTTCTCGAGGTCGGCCTATTTCGGTGGGTCGATGGGGAATCCCCCTGCTTTCCAGGCATTCACCCCGCCTCGTAGGGCCCACACATTGGAATATCCTTTTGAAGTGTATTGGTCTGCCAACCTGGCAGAGGTCGCCTCAGAAGCTCAGGCGCAGTAAAAGATGATCATTTTCGACAGGTCAACGCTTGCGAGTTTTTCCTTAAACTCGCTGAGTGCCATCGCATTTTGAAGTCTCATCTTATTAAACGCTTCATTGCTGTCGTAGGCACAAACAAGGAGGGCTTGCGCTGTCATCACCTTCTCGTGCGCGTCCTCAACGGCGATCAGTTCAGCCGCCTCTGCCCTCGGAATAAAAATACATGCCACGTTGAAAAACAGCAGGAAAAAACACCAGCGGACTCGTTTCATTTTGTCTCCTTTCCAATCCGTTAACTTTATCACCGCCTGCATCGGGGGCGCTTGAAAGCACCTCTCGGTTTTTTAGGTGGACGGGTTTGCCGGGAATTCACCCGCGATTTGCAAAGCGTCCGTGACCAAACCTACAAATAAAGAAAGCCGCAAAAAATGTATCATGTTTATTTGGAGCGCCTTGTT
>JAWOGN010000204.1:0-5943 GCA_046496815.1 Desulfatiglandaceae bacterium | reverse complement strand
CCGGACTTTTTTCCGGGTACCGGAATAAGCCTGGCGGCGGTGGTCTTCTTGTTGATCACACCGATCGCCATTTCGTCGGCGATAATGGCTGCGATGGTATCCGCAGAAGTGTCGCCGGGAATGGCGACCATATCCAAACCCACCGAACAGACGCTGGTCATGGCTTCAAGTTTTTCCAGGGAAAGGAAGCCAAGGCGCCCGGCTTCCGAGATATTCAGGTCTTCACTCAGCGGTATAAACGCGCCACTGAGCCCTCCCACATAGGAACTGGCAAAAGAACCGCCCTTTTTGACTGCATCATTGAGAAGCGCCAGGGCGGCCGTAGAACCCGGGACCCCAATGCTTGCAAGGCCTAAACTTTGAAAAATCTCTCCAACACTGTCGCCCACGTGGGGAGTCGGGGCCAGGGAGAGATCCACAACGCCGAAAGGGACATTCAGTCGCTGAGCCGCTTCCCTTCCAATTATTTCCCCCACACGGGTAACCTTAAACGCGGTCCGCTTGATGATTTCAGAAACCTGGCCCAGGGTGAGCGTGGGGTTTGACATTCGGGCACGGTCAATGGCCTTCTTGACCACCCCGGGCCCGCTTACCCCGACATTGATGACCGCATCCGGTTCTCCAACACCCAGATATGCACCGGCCATAAACGGAATGTCTTGGGGGATGTTCGCAAAAATGCAAAGTTTTGCACATGCGATGCCATCGGAGTGAGCGGTCTTCTTCGCGGCGGATTTTATGGTAAGACCCATCCGCCGCACCGCATCCATGTTGATTCCGGCTCGAGTGGAGGCAACATTGACACTGGAGCAGACCCGTTCCGTTGCCGACAGTGCTTCGGGTATGGAGTCAATCAGTGCCAAATCCCCGTTGGCGAAACCCTTTTCAACGAGCGCACTGAACCCCCCAATCAAATCCACATTCACCGCATTCGCGGCCGATTCAAGCGTTTCGGCGATTTTTATCATTTGAACGGCGCTAAACGGCGCGGCAACCACTGCAATAGGGCTGACGGCAATCCTTTTATTGACCACCGGGATACCGTACTTGTCACCCACCTCATTGCAAACCCGCACCAGGTCTCCGGATAACGTGCAGATCTTTCGGTGTATTTGATCTCTCAAACGTGCGGGGTCATGGCTCGCGCAGTCGAAAAGACTGATTCCCAACGTGACAGTGCGCACATCGAGGTGCTCATTTCTCAACATCTCGAGTGTGGACAGGATTTCTCGGTCGCTCAACATGGGTCGAATTCCCTCTGGGAAACACATTTAAGTATGAGAATCGATGAGATTCGTCAGAGCCTGTGAATTTCCTCGAAAATATCTCGGTGCTGCAGGCTGAGGTCCAACTCCAGATCATCCGCCCGCTTTCGCAGTGCGTGCCGAAAAGCCTGGTGATCGATTTCGACTGGGACATCCACTTCATAAATCATGACATTGCGCCTGGGGTCATCACCGCCGCGAAAAACCGCTTTCAGGTTGGTGATGTTCGCCCCGAAGTTCGCCATGACCTCGGCAATGCCGGCAACCAAACCCAGCCGATCCGCGCTCATGGTCGTGACCACAAAGGGCTCGGCGGGCTTGGAAGCGGGGAGATCTTCGAGACGTTCAGAACGCTTCAAGAGCACTTCAAGCCCCAGGGATTGGAGGCCCGTGCGAAGCTCGTGGAGGAGTTCTTCCGGTTGAAGACGCTCAGGGATGGAGGCGATAAAGATAGCGGCGAATTCGTTTTGCAGTGTGGTCATGCTGACGTCTTCGATGTTGCAGGCCTTTTCTAACAAAATCCGTGAAATGCCGGCTACGATACCTGGGCGATCTTTTCCGAGGAATGAGAGCACCACCTTTTCCAAAAGTTCCGTCCTCCTTGTAAGTCACACGCAAAGCAAATAAAACGCTAACCCCAAGATGGCTAAAAGTCAACACGTTATGGAACCATTCGAATTACGCCGGGAAAAACTCGGTACACGAGATTTCATCAGAATGGTGCACCATTCGAATTTTGCGATCTTTGATGATGGTTACATGTGATTTCCGTAGGTTGTTGCTTGAATACCGCTCGACTCCCGCGTATACTTATATTCAGCCATCCGGTTCTCATCTGGATGTTCTATGGGTGCGAATCGTTGAACCGCAGTTAATTCAGTCGATGAGCGAATACGTTGTGATGGCCACTGAATTTAAAACGGAATGATATGGAACGGTACGTTTCATTTTTCGTAACCGTTCACGGGTTCAAAGGTTCAGGGGTTCAAGGTTCAATTCTCGTCCACGGAGTGCATTTGGGTTACGTATTTATGAGAAAAGCGTCAGCTTTGTCAGGCCGAATCCAAAATTTGGAACTGAATTGGCAATTACTTGGGAAAATGAGGATTTTTAACGATGATTTTAAGTCCTCAATCCTCTCTTTGTCCTTAACCCTGAACCCCGATTTCATCGGGAAACCCTGAACCTGTGAACGCTTACCATTTTTCTTTAACCTTCATTTATGAAAGGAGATAATAGATGCCGGAATTTTGTAACCCCTTTACGGTGCTGAAAAGTGATCGAAAGCTTACCCATGAGGAGCTCGTGCGCGCAATCCGGTTTATGATTGCTGCGGAATACGAAGCGATTCAGCTTTATCAACAGACAGCGGAGAGCACGGATAATGACCTCGCCAGAGAAGTGCTCATGGACATCGCAAATGAGGAAAGAGAGCATGCGGGTGAGTTTCTTCGCTTGCTGCGCGAGCTGGATCCTGAGGAAGACAATTTCTACAAAGAGGGATATGAAGAAGTGGAAGAAATGATTGAGAAGCTGAAGAAATAGTCAACCCGGACGAACCAAGGCCATACAAGGCGTTGAAGCGCCTTATTCGGGTCAAATAAAGGCCGGCGCGGCCGTGAGAAAGAAAACAGGCAATGATTATTCAAATCTATGAGATTCAGACGCCGGGGGAAGCGGAGAAATGCATCGAACTGGGGGTAGACCATCTGGGGAGCGTGCTTTTGTCCCAAGATGAGTGGCGGCTTCAGGTCTTAAGGGAAGTGACGCGCATGTCGGAAAGGGCAGACGTCAAAACCGGTTTGATCCCCTTGTTTCAGCACCCGGATACCCTTTATCGGGTGATCGACTACTATCGACCCAATTACATCCACTTTTGCGAAAGCCTCACAGGGGCGGAGGGTCGAGAAGTTGAACTCACGCGATTCATTGAAATTCAATCGAGCCTAAAGCAGAGATTTCCGGAAATCGGCATTATGCGATCCATACCGATACCGGAAAGCGGCTCTGCTTCACAGCTCCCCTCGGTGCGACTTGTCAAAGCCCTGGAACCCTTCAGCGATGTTTTCCTGATAGATACCTGGCTCGGAAAAGAACCTGTTGCGGGATATGTGGGTATTACCGGTATTACGGGCGACCGAGAGGCGGCGAAAAATGTGGTTCTCCAGAGTGGAATCCCCGTGATTTTGGCCGGGGGGCTGTCGCCTGAAAATGTGCGTGAGGCAATTCTGGAGGTACTTCCCGCCGGTGTCGACAGCTGCACCCAGACCAATTATTTCGATGAGGCAGGAAAGCCTTTAAGATTTAAGAAGGATTTTCAAAAAGTAGAGAAGTTCGTAAAGGAAATCCAAAATGCGGAAGCGCAAATAAAGATCCGTAGGGACGATCTTGAGAAAAAAATGGGGTATCTCAAAGCGGAACTTCGGGAACGGGAAGCCTCGCTTCCGGCACATTCGGTCAGACCCCAACAGCTGTTGGCCATGGAGGAACTTGAAGATGAAATTGTGGTGACCGAAAGACAGATCGAGGATCTAAAGAAAGTTTTCAAGGGAGGGCGAAATGATTCCGGCGGCGGACCGGGCAAAAATTGAACACTTTCAGTTCAAGGCGTTGCACCCGCAGGTGTATATGGGGACCGCCAGTGACCGGTATGCCGGCTGGATCGGGCAGGTCTATTCGGGAGAGCGTTACGCCGGTCGTATCAGCAGCAGAACCAAGCGGGTGGGTGGGAAAACGTTTGTAGAAGAAGTGCTGCCCGTTGAAAGCGTCGCGGAGTATTTCAGACATTTCCGTGTTCTGGAGCTGGACTTCACCTTTTATCGACCGCTGCTCGACACACAAGGAAAGGCCACGCAGACAGTCCACGTGCTCAGGTCCTACACGCAGCACCTCAACCCCACAGACCGCCTGATTCTCAAAGTGCCTCAGGTGGTCTTTGCAAAGAAATTATGGCGGCAGGGGAAGCATATCGAGAACGAGGATTACCTCAACCCAAACGTTTTTACCCATCGGTTTTACGAACCTGCAATGGGAATTATGGCCCCTTGGTTGGACGGTTTTATTTTCGAACAGGAATATCAGAGAAAACAGGATCGTCTTTCCCCAAAGGCACAAGCCGATGCGTTGGATGCTTTTTTTAACGCGATTCCCAAGGATACGCGGTATCACGCTGAGCTCAGGACCGAGACGCTGCTGGCCGAGCCTGTATTCAACATTTTTGAAAAGCACGGTGTGGGGCAGGTGCTGTCCCACTGGACCTGGCTCCCCCCCCTGGCACGTCAGTTTGAACTGGCCGGGCGAAGATTCATGAATTCAGGCAAGCGTTCGATTATCCGACTGATGACGCCGCGCGGCATGCGCTACGAAGATGCCTATGCGCGGGCGCATCCCTTTAACACCCTGGTCGATGGTATGATGAACCCTCAGATGGTCGATCAAACTGTCGATATCATGCGCGCCGCAATCAAATCGGACACGCAAATCCATGTTATCATCAACAACCGGGCGGGCGGGAATGCACCCATGATCGCACAGCACATTGCGAGTAAATTCCGTGCGCATCAATCCGACGAATCGGGGCCTTCAACAGGGTGAGACGCGCCCAGGATTATCATTGCCGCATCCATTTAGAGGGTTTTTATTTCGGCATTGGGCCCGTAGTATTGCGGTGGATCCGGCAGATCATAAACGAGTAATGTATTCTCGTCGATAACCTTGGCGGCGATTTCATGCCAGCCGGTATATACGAACCCATACAGCTCACCATCCGGACCGATGATTTTATAAAGTTCGGCCCTATACCACGGGTAATCGTGAATATCGATCCAGCTGACGACCTCTAATATATCAGCTTCGGAGTCAAGCCTGACCCACCTGTCACTTGGCGTCAGCGTTTTATCGTCCTTCTTGAGGTCAAACATGATGCCGGATGGGTTATTGACCGCATAACCGGAATAATACACGTTGTAATCAGCCCAGTTTTTTACCAGATCCTGGATCGTCACCTCCCCCGCGTCACCGGATGTCTTTCGGAGATTTCCATATCCCGAACACCCGGAAATCAGCATTAGGAGTATCAAGCCGAAAACGGCTAAGCATATCGATTTATTTCTTTCCATAACTCAGTTTCCTTTCATGAAAAGTCTCATGGCAAATTTACTTTTTACACAATCTTTTGATAATTACTCTTCACCCTTTTTCAAGCGGAAAGTTGGAAAACTCCGTTCCACCCGCGGCGCCTGATTCTGCTCCTGAGTTTTTCCGGACGCCGGATGGGTGCGATTGAACGCTTGACACCCGCGCAGCTGTTTCCTATGCTTCTTCCAACTGAAGTAATTTTATTCTGCACTATTTTAAAACAGGAGCTTCCAAGAATGGCCGAACAAACCATAGACCTTTCACCCCTGAGGATGCAATTTCCGGCCTTACGGGAAACCGACACATCGGGTCGGCCCTTTGTCTATTTCGACGGGCCGGGGGGCACCCAAGTCCCGCAAGCGGTAATTGATGCGATGGGTGAATATTTTCGGCTTGCAAATGCCAATCACGGTGGGCGTTTTATCACCAGCCGTCGCAATGATGAAACCATTGAAAATGCCCGTGTGGCCATGGCTGATTTTCTGAATGCCCCCGCTTCCAGCGAAATCGTCTTCGGCGCCAATATGACGACCCTGACCTT
>JAWOGN010000157.1:0-16856 GCA_046496815.1 Desulfatiglandaceae bacterium | reverse complement strand
GAGACGGATATGCCCGCCAGCGCAACAAAAAACATCAATCTTCGAGTCTGAGAGAGCCTTTTCAGGATGACGGATCGATCGATAACGATTTCCACAAAGGCGGCCACTTCCCCGGAATAATCCGTAATAGTGCCCGACAAAAGGGACTTATCCGGATAACCGGGCGGAGAGATCATGATGACCGGTTCGAGGCTTTCGGCGCTGATTGCGTGGGTCATGGGTGAAGGTCTTTTGTTTGGCTCAAGGGTTGTGGCGAGTTGACTATAGGTCCCGCGGCCCCGTATTTCGTAAACCGTAAAATCGGCCCGCCGGCGCTTCTTTAGGTCCTCCAGAAACGGCTTGCCGAAAGGAAACCCGATCTCGATGCTTCCCGCCAGCAATCCGTTCGTGAATACGGGTACGATCCCTCGAATGCCCAGACCGGCCAGGCCCCATTCAAGCCCCCCCACCGGATCGCGGGTTCGCAAGGTTTCCACAACACTGCGCCGATAGGCGACCATCTCGCCGAATGCTTCAAGACGATGCAGCCGCAAAAAGGACCGGCCGGGCGGAATGTGGAAATGAAACTGCAAGATGCCGTAATCTGTCAGGAGCCGCCGGTACGTCGGTAACAGCAATTCCGCAAGCCCCTCCCTGTCCGTTTCCGACAGGAGCTTCTGAACCCGGGGATTCAAAGCGATGACGGTCGCCAGGGAAAGGGCTTGGTTCTTTTTGTGATTCATTTCCGCCAGGAACACCCGGTAGAGATCCAGAATCTCGTTTTTTTCCTCCCCTTTGATGAGCGCTTGCTGCGAATTGAGGCCGATACAGACGAGCGTCGTGGTGCCCAGGAAAGAAAAAACCAGGAAGGGAACCAGAAGTTTCCACTTCAGGCGGATACTTTTCAATCGATGCATAACGCCGGATCCGATCATCATGGGCTCAACAGCGGCATCCGTTTCATGTCTTCGAGAATACGTCTCTGACGTGTTAACACCCAGGGGCTGGGGCTTGTTGGGGACCACCCGTCGGGATTGGGCAAAATCGCAGCCAGAAGCGCCGCCTGGTGACGAGAGACATGGAGAGAAGACCTGTGGAAGTACGTCTTGGACGCCGCCTCCGCCCCCATAAGACCTGCCCCCCAGTCTACCGTGTTGAGGTAGATTTCCAAAATTCTTTCTTTACTCCAGAAGATCTCAATGAGTACCGTATAATAGGCCTCTGCGCTCTTTCTCAGCCAGCTTCTGTCGGGCCATAAAAAAATCGTCCGGGCGACCTGCATCGTGAGGGTGCTCGCCCCGCGAACGCCTCTCCGGAGAGCCATGTCTTTAATCGCTTGATTTAATTCGGTAAAATCAAAACCGTGGTGAGCCGGAAATCGTTGATCTTCACCCGCAAGGACCGCTTTCCTGAGATGGGGGGAGATATCCTCGAGCCTCCGCCAGAATTTCTCCGGATGATAACTCCGTTTTGTGTCCCCGTAGCGAATCCAATTCCACGCGGTCATGACCGTGAACGGGGGGTTGACGAACCGCAGGCAAAATACCTGGAGGGTCGTGAGGAACACCCATCCGGTAACAACCCATGCGGTCCACTTCCCCAAGCGTCGAATGCGCAAATGCCTCCCTCCCGAAGATCGTTACGATTTCCGTACCACGTCTTGGGCGTTATTCCAAGCCGCTTTGAATTGCTCGGCCGTGGCCTCGTCAAGATTGATGCCGGAGGCCTTCAAATTCCTCTCCATGGTTTCGAAACGTTCAACGAAGCTTTGATTAAAGTCCCGTAAGATACTTTCGGCATTCAGGCGCCATTGCCGCATGATATTTACAAGGGTAAAGAGCAGTTCTCCCATCCGACGGCCGACGCCATCCGGGTCATGGCCGTCGACGGCGTCTGCGAGTGCATCGAGGTGCGGCCGTAAGCTTTCCGAAAAATCCCCTTGGTTTTCGAAATGGGGATTCAACTTGGCCGCTCTCTCGCTCAACCGGTGGGCTCTCAACAGTGCAGGCAGATTATCCGGAATGCTTTTCAAGACAGCGGACATTTCCCGGCAGCCGCCTTTCTCCGCCCGCTTGATCTTGGACCAATTCGCCGCGACATCCGCCGCATCTTTCACACGCGCTCGGCCGAAAACGTGCGGGTGACGATGGATCATTTTCTGGGTGATTTTTTCGACGACGTCAATAAAATCAAATTCCTTTCTCTCCGCGGCCATTTGAGCCAGGAAAAGAATCTGAAACAAAAGATCCCCCAGTTCAAGACAAACGTCTTGAGGCGATCGACTCTCGACGGCCTGGACGACCTCATAGGCTTCCTCCAGCAGGTACACCTTCAATGTTGAATCGGTTTGCGCCGCGTCCCAAGGGCAGCCGCCGGGACTCCGAAGTCGGGCCACCAATTGGACAAGCGCCAGGACGGCCTTAGATAATTTTTCGGAATCCATGCCGTGAGTCGGGGCGTTCGAGATTTCGTTGAACAGCGCCGTCCGTTTTTGCCTTGTCATTTGTCTCTCCCAGGAATTTTCGCTTCCAGTTCTGATAGGAGGCCGGAGATCCAAGGCCCATAAGGGAGTGATAGGAACGAATGATCAAGGGGGCTAACTTGGATTCAGCGATAAGCGGCGCCTGGGAAGGCACATAAAAGGTCAGCAGGACAATGACGAGATAGGCGACGAGGATGCCCTTGAGGATGGCCAGGCCGACTCCCAGGCCGCGATCGGCCCACCCGAATAAAAGCTTTTTCATGATCGTCTTCATGCCCCAGCCGGCGAGATTGCACAAAACCACGACGGTGGCAAAAATCAAGGCAAAGCCGATGAGTGGAAGAAGCTTTCCGGCAGGAACATACTGCTTGAGGTACGCCGTCACTTGCGGATGATATACCGCCGCAAGCCAGATACCGAAGACGATGCCTGCCAAGGATCCGATTTCCCTGAAAAACCCTCGGAAAATCGCACGCACAATGAAAAATACCATCGCGGCAAGAATGATTAAATCCAGCGGGTTCATAGCGGATATGTATCAAAGCCGCGGAGAATTCGTCAAGACCCATGTCGAGATTTATCGCCTGTGTCCGGATAGAAGTCCGGGGGCAGACCCGCCGCCTTGTTTTCTCCCCGGGAGTGGGAAAGGCTTCGTTCGGTGAACAGGCGCTTGTTTGTGTTCTCCGTTTATGGTAAAACGCCCCTCATAGAACCCGGGCCGGCACGCACGGTGCGCCGGTGAAAGGGGCGTCCTGACGGGGCGTTTTTGAGCTGGTATGGAAACAAAAAAAATAGATCTGATCACCCAAATCAGTCTGGATATCAATGAAGTGAAGGACCTGGATATTCTACTGGAAAGAATTCTGAGTCGTGTGCGGAAATTCTTCAATGCCGATGCCGGTTCCATCTACCTGAAGCAAGCGGATAAACTCAAATTCAATTACGCACAAAACGACACGCTCCAGAAAAAGCTCAAATCCGGTGAGAAGCTCATTTACACCACCTTTTTTATTCCCATCAACAACCGGTCTATCGCCGGATACGTGGCCAAGAATTGTCGCGTTGTAAACATCTCGGATGTTTACCAAATGAGCGGCTCAGAGCCGTACCGGTTTGATTCGGACTTCGACAGTATTTCGGAGTATCGAACCCATTCCATCCTTACCGTCCCCATGATCAACCAGCACGGTGACATCCTGGGTGTGATGCAGATCATAAACGCAAAAGACCCGCACGGAAACATCATCCCATTTTCACGGTCCGATGAGTCCCTGATCAAGCACTTCGCAACGAGTGCCGCCCTCGCCGTGGAGCGGGCCCAAATGACCCGAAATATCATTATGCGGATGATAAGCATGGCCGAATTGAGGGACCCGAAGGAGACGGGTGCCCATGTCAACCGGGTGGCAGCATATTCGGTCGAGCTCTATGAGGCATGGGCGCGAAAAAATGGAATCCCCGCCGACCAAGTCGAAAGACAGCGGGATATTCTGAGGATGGCGGCGATGCTGCACGACGTCGGAAAGGTGGCCATCAGTGATTTGATTCTCAAGAAGCCGGGACAACTGACACCCGAGGAGTTTGAAATGATAAAGGGTCACACCTATCTGGGTGCCCGGCTTTTTAAAAACGCCCAATCGGAATTTGATGATTTGGCCGCTGAGGTGGCGCTTTGCCATCACGAAAAGTGGGACGGCACCGGCTATCCCGGGCATATGGATTTTCTAACGGGAAAGCCGCTTCCCGGTTTTGACCGCGCAGACGGGAAGCCGCTGCCAAAGCGCGGCGAAAAGATCCCGCTTTATGGGAGAATCGTTGCCGTTGCCGACGTCTATGACGCGCTTTCCACCCGAAGGTCCTACAAGGCGGCATGGGATGAGGGCCGCATCGTCGAAGAAATGCATCGGGGCTCCGGAACGCATTTTGATCCCTCCGTGATCGAGGCCTTCTTTTCTTGTTTGAGCAACCTGAAGTCGATCGCCGAAAGATATCCCGACGAGTTCGATTCTTAAGTCAAATGAAGGTGGATACAAGGCGGTGTCGAAGGGTGGGCGATTTTTTTCACTGTTCAGCGAGCAGCCCAGGTCGTTTCAAACACGTGTTTTTTCCCATCCCCCCGTTAACCTGATTCTCTCATGGTTTCGAACCGGGACATTTTCGCTTCGTATCCGAATTCTTGTATGAATCCGCCGACAAAGGAAGCATCTATGGCAACTCGCACGATCCACATTCGGGGTGCGCGGCAAAACAACCTGAAGAAGCTGAACCTCGACATTCCACTGAACCGGATCACCGCCGTCACCGGGGTGAGCGGATCGGGAAAATCCTCCTTGGCTTTCGATACCCTCTATGCCGAAGGGCAGCGGCGGTATGTGGAGACCTTCAGCCCTTACGCGCGTCAATTCATGGAACGAATGGATCGGCCGCTGGTGGATCGGATTGACGGCATACCGCCCGCCATTGCCATTGATCGTAAAGACCCGGTGCGCACCTCCCGTTCCACCGTGGGCACAATGACGGAAATTACGGACTATGTAAAACTGCTTTATGCGCGCCTGGGGCGACTCTATTGCAGGCATTGCGGGAAGCCGGTGAAGCCTGAAACGCCGCATGACGTGTGGGACCGGTTGCGAACTTTTCCGTCTGAATCGGAAGTCGTCATCACATTTCCGTTCTCGATTGAAGGGCTGCCCCCCCGGCGTGTTTCCCGAAAGCTGAGCAAAATGGGCTTTGGGAGGCATTTCGTAGACGGCCGAATTCAGTCGCTCGACGCATGGGATCCATCCAAGACGTCCACGGGGGTCCTCCGTGTTGTGGCGGACAGGGTATTGCTAAGATCCCAAGATCAAGCGCGTATCATGGATTCCATAGAGCAAGCATTTCGTTTCGGACTGGGAAGCATTGAGGTTTGGATCAGCCCGGGCACCCATCTTCCCTTCAGCGCCTCCTTTGAGTGCGCCGCGTGTAAGATCAAATACAAACCCCCGGTGCCGAACCTCTTTTCCTTCAACAGCCCTTTGGGTGCCTGTGAAACCTGCCGCGGGTTCGGGCGAAACATCGATATCGACCTGGATCTTATCATTCCGGATGCGTCACTGTCTCTGGAAGCAGGCGCCATCAGGCCTTGGGGGACGGCCGCGGATGGGCGCGCGGAATTTGAGGCGCTGATGGACTTTTGCCGGCGAGAAAACATCCCCGGCAATGTTCCCTTCAGCCGCCTGAGCGGATCGCAGCAGCGAAAAATCATCGATGGAACCTCCGATTATTATGGGATTCGCGGGTTTTTCAGATGGCTCGAAACCAAGACATATAAGATGCATGTGCGGGTCTACCTATCGCGCTATCGAAGTTATGCCGTATGTCCCGATTGTGGGGGGACGCGCTTCAAGAGAGAACCGCTGCTGTATCGACTGGGTGATCTGAATATCGCCCAGCTTTATGCCTTGGACGTGGCGGATGCAAGCCGGTTTATTGAAGGGTTGGAGGTGTCGGAACGAGACGATGCGAGCCGGCTTATCCTGGGGGAGGTTCGAGGCCGCCTTCGATACCTTCGTAATGTGGGGGTGGGCTATCTCACGCTGGATCGACAGTCGCGCACCCTTTCAGGCGGCGAAGTGCAACGGGTGGCCCTGGCCTCGGCACTCGGCGCTTCGCTCGTCAATACCCTGTATGTGCTGGATGAACCCAGTATCGGACTGCATCCCCGGGACGGGCATCGCCTGGTTCGCATCCTAAAGGATTTGCGGGACCTTCAAAACACCATTGTGGTGGTGGAACACGACCCTGAAATCATCCGTCAAAGCGACTGGATGCTGGACTTGGGACCGGCTGCAGGGGAACGGGGGGGAGCGGTCACCTATTTCGGCCCCACCGACAGCGTAAATGACTGCTTGACGGGCCAATATCTGAAGGGGGAGAAATCGATTCCGGTTCCCGAAGTGCGGCGAAAGCCCACAGCAGGGTATTGGCTCACGATTGAGGGGGCCTCCGAACATAATCTCAAAGGGATCGATGTTTCCATTCCGCTGGGGCTTTTTGTCTGCCTCACCGGAGTGTCGGGCTCGGGTAAGTCCACGCTGGCGGATGACATTATCTACAAGGGATTCAAATGGAACCGCCGGGAGCCCAAAGGCCGTCCCGGTCGTCACGAGGCGATTCGAGGCCAAGCCGCAATTCATGATGCGGTCTTGATCGACCAGCGGCCCATTGGAAGGACGCCCCGGGCCAACCCGTTAACCTATACGAAGGCGATGGACCCGATTCGGGCCCTGCTGGCCGGCACCCCGGAGGCCCGAGCGAGGGGGCTCGGGGCGAGTCACTTCTCATTTAACACGGCGCCGGGCCGATGCAAAGCATGCTCGGGAGAAGGATTTGAAAAGATCGAGATGCAGTTTCTTTCCGATGTTTTCGTTACCTGCCCCAGCTGCCGGGGGACCCGTTTTGAAACGGAGGTCCTGGAAGTCCCTTACCGGGGCCGAAACATCCATCAGATGCTTTCCATGACGGTGGACGAGGCGGTGACGTTTTTTCAAGGCCACCCTTCTATCGTGGCGGCGCTGGAACCGGTCATGGGTGTGGGGTTGGGTTACCTGAGGCTCGGCCAGCCCATGAATACGCTTTCGGGAGGAGAGGCCCAGCGTCTCAAGCTCTCTCGATATCTAAAGGCCGGTGATGGAAAGACGCGGTTATTTATCTTTGATGAACCGACGACCGGCCTGCATTTTGATGACGTTGAAAAGCTCATCAGCGCGCTCCGGCGGCTCGTGGCGGAGGGGAACACGGTGTTGATCATTGAGCACAACATGGATGTGGTCAAAACAGCAGACTGGGTGATCGACCTGGGTCCCGAGGGGGGGGACGGCGGCGGAAACATTGTGGCGGCGGGTCCGCCGGAGGCGGTGGCACGAATCCGTGAATCTCATACCGGCCGGTTTCTGAAGATGTATTTGGAATCTCCAAGGCGGTTGCAGGCACACGATTTTTTGGTTCCCAACATCCGCGAACCCCTCCGGCGCGTTGAGTTCGCGAAAGACGCCATTGACGTGAAGGGCGCGCGCGAACACAATTTGAAGCAGGTGAATCTATGCATCCCAAGGAACAAGCTGGTGGTCTTCACGGGGGTATCCGGCTCAGGTAAATCGAGTCTTGCCTTCGACATTCTCTTTGCGGAAGGCCAACGCCGCTACTTAGAAAGCCTCGCACCCTATGTTCGCCAATATGTGAAAGTCCTTGAACGCCCCGATGTGGATGTGGTGTCCGGTCTTCCCCCGGCCGTAGCCATCGAACAACGTGTCAGCCATGCGAGCCGCCGGTCCACCGTGGCGACCCTCACGGAGATTTACCATTTCCTCAGGCTTCTTTACAGCAAGGTGGGAACTCAGCACTGCCCGGGGTGCGGTCGCAAGCTGTCCGCCCAGACACACGAAATGATCGTGAATCAAATTCGAGCCCGCTACAAAAGCGAGCCGGCACTGGTTCTGGCTCCCAAAGTCGCCGGTCGCAAAGGCTTTCACAAGGACCTGTTGGCGCAAGCCAAACAAAGGGGTTACAGACACGCGCGCATTGACGGCGTCGTTACGGCCATTGAAGAAAACATGACGTTGAGTCGCTATCACGAGCACACCATTGATCTGGTGGTGGGAAGACTCCCCGAAAGAAATCCAAAGGCGATGGTCGAAGCGGCATTGGATGAGGGAAATGGAAACCTGGTGGTCTACCGTGCTGAGGGAGAGGAGGAAATCTTCAGCCTTCGGGGGGTCTGCCCTGCTTGCGGCCTGGGTCTGCCTGCACTGGATCCGCGGCTTTTTTCCTTTAACAGCCCGCACGGCGCCTGTGGGGCGTGCGACGGCTTGGGTGCGGTGACCGACGATGCCGCAACCGAACCCGCGCTCTGCGCTCAGTGTCACGGAAGCCGATTGAGACTTGAGGCTCTGGCGGTCAAGGTCCGGGGGCACTCCATCTGGGACCTGGTGCGGTGCCCGTCAAGCCGACTTTACCGGACCCTGAAGCGGTTTGTTTTCAAGGGCCGGGAGCGGATGGTGGCCGAACCGATTGTTTCTGAGATTCTCACGCGGCTTTCTCTGCTGAATCGTTTGGGATTGTCCTATCTTTCCTTGAACCGAAGCGGAGATACGCTGTCCGGTGGGGAGGCCCAGCGCGTCCGACTGGCAGCCCAGCTCGGATCCAATTTGACGGGAGTTTGCTACATCCTGGATGAACCTACCATCGGCCTTCACGCGAGGGACAACCGCATGCTGCTGGATGCCCTGCAAGGGCTCAAGAAACGCGGCAACTCCATTTTGGTGGTAGAACATGATGAGGAAACGATTCGGGAGGCGGATTACCTCATCGACTTGGGGCCGGGTGCGGGCGAAGCGGGCGGAAACATCGTTGCAACCGGGACCCTGCGCGATCTGAGAAAAGTCCCCCATTCCGTTACGGGCGCGAGCTTTAACGGTGCCGGCCATCGAATCACCTCGCATCTGAGACCCTACAAGGAAAGGCCTTGCATAAAGGTTTACGGCGCTTCACTGCACAACTTGAAAGACATCGATGTGGAATTCCCTCTGGGCACGTTGATTTGTCTCACCGGGGTGTCAGGCTCCGGCAAATCCAGCCTGCTCAAGGAAACCCTGTATACGGGCGTCCAAAACCGGCTTCTGAACCGGGAGGATGTCGCAGGTCGTTGCCAGGGCATTGCGGGGTGGAACGCGCTGGAGCGGGTGCTTGAGGTCGACCACAGCCCCATTGGACGAACACCCCGTTCCGTGCCGGCCTCTTATGTGGGATTCCTGGATGACATCCGACGCTTATTCGCCGGGACACCGGATGCAAGAGCCAGGGGATTTAAGCCGGGTCGTTTTTCCTTCAATCTGGAAGGAGGCCGATGCGAGGCTTGTAAAGGCCAGGGCAGCCTGAAAGCGGCCATGAGCTTTCTGCCGGATGTCTATGTCCCGTGTGAGGTGTGCGGGGGAAAGCGATTTAACCCCGAAACCCTCGGGGTAACCTACAAGGGGAAAAACATTTCCCAAGCGCTTGACCTGACCTTTTTAGCGGCCTCAAGTTTCTTTTCTGCGGTTCCCCCCATCAAACATGCCGTCCAATTGGTTTGCGACGTCGGATTGGGCTATTTGAAATTGGGACAACCCAGCCCGACGCTCTCGGGAGGGGAGGCGCAGCGCATCAAGCTGGCCCAAGAACTCGCCAAACGGTCCGGTGGTCGAACCCTTTATGTTTTGGATGAACCCACCACGGGACTGCATTTTAATGACGTCAAACGGCTCTTGCAGGTACTTCAGGCACTCGTGGATGCAGGCAACACCGTGGCGGTGATTGAACACAATATGGAGATCATCAAAGAAGCCGATTATATCATAGACCTCGGGCCCGAAGGGGGAGATGAGGGGGGAACTCTCATCGCGACAGGCTCCCCTGTTGAACTTGCGGCACACCCCAACGGCTCACATACGGCCCGGTATCTCAAGCGCTATCTGAAAGAAAATTGTTAACCGTTCAGGGTTCAAAGGTTTCCCGATGAAATCGGGATTCAAGGTTCAATTCTCGTCCACGGAGTGCATTTCAGATGAGGGATTTTGGACGAGCTGAATGAGGGCCGGGATGAATTTTCGATTGGCCTTTGGGAATGGATACCGGTCCATATCCTCAAGGGGGATCCAGCGATAATCCACCGGTCCGTTCAGCTTCACCTCCCCTGAGATATAGCTGCAGAGGAACACATCCGCAGAAATTTTGAAATGCGTATAGGCGTGTTTCACGTGGGTGACATGGGATTTGATTTCGACGCAGAGATTGACCTCCTCCATGATTTCTCTGATACATGCCGTTTCGGCCCGCTCCCGGGCGCCGATTTTGCCACCTGGAAATTCCCATAATCCCCCCAATAATCCTTCAGGCTTTCTTCGGGTTATCAAATATCGATTGGCTTTGCGAACAACACCCACTGCAATTCGGTAGTGAGGAATCGGTTTGGATTTTGCCCGTTTCGGATACGCATCCACCTCGCGGGACTGATATGCCCGGCAAAAGGCGTCGAGGGGACAGCGGTCGCAGTGGGGGTTTTGAGGTTTGCAAACCAGTGCCCCCAGTTCCATCATTGCCTGGTTGAAAATGCCGGGTCGAAGCGGATCCATGAGTTCGCCGGATGCGCTCTTGAAGGCCCTTGCAGAGACGGATGCGTTGACGGGTGAACCGATTTTGAGCAGGCGGGCAAGGAAACGCTTTACGTTGCCGTCCACAACGGCATGAGGTTTTTCAAAAGCCATGCTGAGGACGGCCGCTGCAATGTAGTCTCCCACACCGGGCAGTCTCCGGAACTCGCTCCAAGTGTCGGGGATTCGGCCGTGGTACTCCTCACGGATTAACCGGGCGGCCTGATGCAAATGGCGGGCCCGGGCATAGTAGCCGAGCCCCTCCCAGACGCGGAGAACGTCTTGCAGATCGGCGTCGGCCAAATGCGGGATATCCGGGAAAACGGACAGGAATTCACGGTAATACGGGAGCACGGTTTTCACCTGGGTTTGTTGAAGCATCACTTCTGAAACCCAGATGGGATAGGGATCTTTTGTCTCACGCCAGGGCAGTTGACGGTGATGCGTCTCATACCATTGAATGAGCCGATCACGGATCGGGCCGACCGGTGTATTGTTCAAATAATTCATTCCCAAACGAATCCGTTCCACGTTTAAGGTTCAGCGGTTATACCCGCGCAACCGTGGCCATTATTTTTTGAACGATAAGGGATTGAAGCGCGTATTGAAATCAAACACATCGAGGCCTTCCCGCTGTTTGAGAGTACGCACCGCCAGGTATGTCACGGGTGTCGCCGCCGCTTCGTAGCAGGATTTAAAGATCCATTGGGTTACAATGGCCCGTGCGAGTGAATTTAAGGGGATCACGCCCCCGAAGGCAAGGCTGATAAAAATGAATGAATCGACTCCTTCTCCCACCAGCGTAGATCCGATGGTGCGTGCCCACAGCCATCGGCCTTTGGTTGCGACCTTCATTTTGGCCATGACAAATGCGTTGAGGAATTCTCCGAGAAGATAGGCCAGGAAGGAGGCCGCCAATAGACGCGGCGTGTAACCCAAGATCAGGTCGTAGGCGGCCTGTCCCAGCCAGAATGACGCAGGGGGAAGGACCTTGCCCAGCCAAATGCCCAGGACGACAATCAGGTTGCAAAAAAAGCCCAGCCATATCACCCGTCTCGCCGTTTTGTAGCCGTAGACTTCCGTCAGGAGATCCCCGACAATGTAACTGACGGGGAAGATGAGGACGCCCGCCGGCAGGACCCATCCGAAAAGGTTCACCAGTTTCACGGACACAATATTCGCCGTGATCAGGCACGTTATGAAAAGCGCGGCCACGATCAAAAACAGGTGGGAATATCGGCCCGCATCTCCCGAGGCGTCTTCGCGGATTGGGTTTGTGTTCATGAATCGCTGTCAAACCAATGGGTTTTGGGCGGGGCCCTATTCGGGCTGATGCGCGTTTCGAAGCAGATCGTTGACGGTTTTGACGGGGTTGAACGTGATGTCGGGCACCTCCACGAAGCAGGTGATCCACCCGGCCATGGCGCCATTCCACAATCCCGGATGTTCCAGGGCTTTCAACGCTTTGCCTCCTTCCGACTTTCTTGAGATGAACACCGCCTTGGGATCCACATAATTGCGGAGGTCGAACGGGCTCCCTTGCCGGTCGCGGACACCACAGACAAGATCCACAGAGTTAAAGTGCGTTGATTGAGCCAGAATGGCCTGCTGTGTCTTGGAATCGGGATCCACCTGCGCTGTTTCCACGATCTGAGGCGTTCTTTCGCCGTCCGGCCCCTTTACCCAAAACGGTCCTCCGCCCGGTTCCCCCACATTTCTTACCATCCCGCACACCCGTATGGGCCGGTTCAGTTTTTCTAAGAGCATCGCTTGTATTTCCTCAGGGGCGGCATCGCCGGTGGAATATGAAACGGCAAGGTGAAGTTCCTCCCTCATAAACTCCTGAACTTGATCCAGAAATTGTTTTGTTACATCCCCCAATGCCAGGCGCTGCACGAATTCGAATACGTGTTTCTGTATGTGAACGAGGTACCCGCCGAGGATCTTCTTCCAAAGAATCGTGGAGGCGTTCAGTCGGTCGCAGGCCACATTGTCTATGTTTTTTATGAAAACAATATCGCCTTTCAGGTCATTCAAGTTATCTAAGAGCGCACCGTGGCCCCCGGGCCGGAATAAAAGCCGGCCGTTTTCCTTTCGAAACGGTCGGTTCCCCAAGTCAACGGCAAGGGTGTCGGTGGATTTTTTTTGGGAAGAAAAGTCCACCTGAAATGAGATCCGGTATCTTTTTTCATAAGTGGGTTTCCGTTTTTTGAGAAGTTCTCGGAAAGCCTTCAGGTGTTCCTGCGACACGGTAAAGTGACAAGAACAGGTTTTTTGCTGATCGGTTAAGTAATGGACCGCTTCAACCAGGTGCTCTTCAAATGCGGTACGACTTCCGTCCGGGTATGTGTGAAATTTGAGCAGTCCCTTGGGAAGATTGCTGTAATTCAGCCCGGTTTCCGTCAGAAGAAACCGGAGAATTTCGGTGAACCGGCCTTCCTGTCGGAGCGCCTCCGGATTGAGCCCGTGCGCCGACATCACGGACTCGAGATCTTCCAGGAATGCAAATTGCTTTATCCCGTTCATGAATCTGAGGAGCTCCTTTGCCTCGGTGTCTCCCCTTTCGGCGTGTTCGAAGATCGATTCCCTGAGGATTTGCTCCTGTCGGTTCAAGAACTTAAGAAGCGTTCTAAACATCCGGGATGCGGCGCCTGAGGCGGGAACAAATTTCAAGCAGCGGCCTTTTTCAGCTTCCCGCTCATAGGCTTTCGTCAGATCCCGGATGTCTTTTGGGTCGATCCGCCGAATGCCGTCGCCGTGTGTGCAAGGCGCCAGAAGTTTTAGATACGGCGGCGGCGCTTTGAACAGGCGTACCTGCTTTTTTACCGTATCCGGCGTCAGACCATGACGGCGTATCTGTGCGAGATCTTCCTCGGTGAAGTCACACCGGCCCATTTGTGTCTCCTTTCTGAGGGCCGCCGGGGAGCGGTTGTTTGGAGTTGTTTTCAGTCCTTTTTTCTATCCTCGAAGGCTTTCAGGGACGCCTCCCTTTCCTTGGTGAACACGCAGGCCAGGCACGCCTCGAGCTCGAAATCCATCAAGGCCTCCAAACTTACCTCGCCCCGCGCCATATTCAGTCCGCGCTTGATCATGGTGAGGGAAAAGGCGGAGTTTTCGGCAATCTTTGCGGCCATTTTCCGGGCCGCTTCCATGAGCCCGGCCAGGGGGACCGCCCGGTTCACCAGGCCGATCCGTTCAGCCTCTTTCCCGTCAATATACTCGGCCGTGAAAAGGAGCTCTTTTGCCTTGCCGGGACCGATCAGGTCCTGCACGAGCCGCATGGCGCCGCCGGTCACTGAGGAGGTCACCCTGGCCTCCGGAGAGCCGATCTGAGCCTCTTCGGCGGCGATCCGGATGTCGCAGGCCAGCGCCAGTTCATATCCTGAGCCCAGGGCATAGCCGTTGATGGCGGCGATGGTCGGTTTCTCGAATCGAATGATTTTTCGGGAGGTTTCCTGGAGTTCGACCAGGTAATCCCGGTATTGCTCCACCGTCCGGTTTTTCGACTCTTTGAGATCCGCCCCCGTGGAAAAGGCCCGCCCCTCGCCCGTGATGATCAACACCTTGATGTCCGGATCGTTTTTTACATTTTCCAGGGCCGCCTGAAAATCAAGCCAGAGCTGTTTGTTCATGGCGTTCATCACCTTGGGTCGGTTCAATTTGATGACCGCGATTCCATCCTCCAAATTTTTCTCGAAGATAATGCACTCAAATTCCATAATGCTTCCCCTTTTGCGTGACGTGCGCCTCTTTATCAAAAACCGACTCAACCCCCGTCGTCCCCAAGACGAGGGGTTCTCAGAGGGTTGATTAACATCAACTGTTTCTCTGACCAAGCCGCCCCGACCGTCATGCCGGGCTCGATCCGGCATCCAGACATTCCAAGCACCGCATTCACTGGATTCCGGCTTTCGCCGGAATGACACGTCGCTTCGCGAGAACTGAAAACGTTCTTCGCCTGAAAGCGAGAGGTTTCCACCATCCTCAAAAAACGGCACAGCCAAAACCTAGCCTTGCTCGAAGTCTTCCCCTGCCTACTCCCTACTCCCTACTGCTTACTGCTTACTGATCACCGGCTCTTAAGTATCACCCTCGAATCGACAATCGAGACGCCCTTCTCGTGCACAATGAGCGGGTTGAGATCGATCTCCTGGATCTCGGGGTTGTCCACCGCGATTCGGTTCAGTCGCGCCAGGATATTTTTGACCGCCCCGATGTCCTTGGGCCGCTCGCCTCTTATGCCTGTAAGGATTTTATATCCCTTGATCTCCCGGATCATCTCATCGATGTCCAACCCGCTCACGGGTGCCACCCTGAAGGAGACGTCCTTGAGAATTTCCACGAAGATTCCCCCCAGCCCGAACATGATCACAGGCCCGAATTGCCTGTCCCGGATCATGCCGGCAATGCACTCCTGACCTTTGGGTGCCATGGGGGAGAGCATTACCCCCACGACCCGGTCCCTAGCCGTCACGTTCAAGGCATTGTCCAGGATCTCCGTGTAAGCCTCGGACGCGGCCTTCTTATCGCCAATGTTGAGCTTCACCCCGCCTGCATCCGACTTGTGCAGGATGTCGGGAGACACCACCTTCATGGCCACGGGAAATCCCATCCGTGCGGCCCCCTCACCGGCTTCTTCAGGGCTTCGGGCCAGCACGGCCCCGGGCAGGCTCACCCCATAGTGTCGCAGGAGATCCCGCGACTCGGTTTCCAGGAGACTGTCCCGCCCTTCATCGCGAGCCTTCTTGAAAAGGCGTTTCACCACGGGATGTTCTTTCCCCTTTGTTTCGATCGGACCCATGCCTGCGAATTTCTTCCGGTTGCGGCTGAATTTCATCAGTGCGCTCAGGCAGCGGGCTGTCCGTTCAGAGGACTCGAACACCGGGACGCCGCCCGCTTTCAGGATGTCCAGTGATTTGACGGGTTCCCTTGCAAAACTCGTGTGCACAAAAACCGGTTTCTTTTTTGTCTTGACCAGGTCTACCAGGTCCCTGGATGTCTGTTCTTCCAGTTCGGCCACATGGGGGGCGATAATCTCCTTGAAACCGCCGAAAAACCCGGTGATGTAAACCCCGTCCACCTGATCGTCTTCAAGGCACACCCTCACGCACTCCGTGATCATATGGGGGTTCTCCTCGGCCGTGCCTCCGTAATCGATGGGGTTGGCGGCGGGCATCCCTTCCAAGAGAAAGGGCGTGATCTTTTCCTGAGTCGCTTTGGAAAGCACGGGGACCGCCATGCCCCGGGTTTCCGCGTTATCTGCGGCAATGGAGTTATCGCCGCCTCCTTCGGAAAGAATGGCCACGCGATTGCCTTTTGGAAGCGGGCACGTACTGAACGTGTGGGCCACGTCAAACAGCTCATCCACATTGCTCACCCGCACGATGCCGGCCTGCCGGAATGCGGCGTCCGCGATGAGTTCATCCCCTGCGAGTGATCCCGTGTGAGAAGCGGCCGCCCTGGCGCCGGCTTTGGATCGTCCCACCTTGAGGGCGATCACGGGCTTTTCTTTGGCGGTTTCCCGGGCCACCCGGATCAGCCTGTTTCCGTCCTTGATGCCCTCGAGGTAGATCATGACGGCTTTCGTATCCGGATCATCCTTCAGATAGGCGATGTAGTCGGCAAAGCCGACACCGATGGCGTTGCCGAGGCTGATGATCTTGCTGAAGCCCGCTCCCCTCACCCCGGCATAGTGGGTCAGGGAGTCGATGACATTTCCGCTTTGGGCCAGCACCGATACGGCGCCCCTGCGGAGGCGGGGAACGCCCAGCAGGTTCATGCTCGCTGAGGCGCTGAACATGCCGCTGCAATTGGGGCCGATCACATACGCACCGATCTTGGCCGTCTCGGCCAGAATCTGGGCTTCGATCTTTTTTCCCGCTTCACCGCTTTCCCCAAGACCCGCGGTAATGATGATGATCCCTTTGGCGCCCATTTTGACGCTCTCGGCAACCGCCGACACAAGGAACCGGGGCGCAACCACGATCATCACCAGGTCCACGTCTCTTTCCACCGCCAGAATGTTGGGATACGCCGTCCTGCCGAAGAGCTCGGAACGTTTGGGGTTGATCAGGTAAATGTCGCCTTTGTAGCCTCCCTCGATCAAGCTCCGCGTTCTTCTTTCCGCCGCTTTTCCGGGGACCTCGGACGCCCCGATCACGGCAACGGATCGGGGGTTGAACACGCCTTCAAGTGACCGGCTCATCAATGATTCTCCTTCATGCTTT
>JAWOGN010000152.1:0-33418 GCA_046496815.1 Desulfatiglandaceae bacterium | reverse complement strand
GTGCGACCAGGCCGACGCCGACGGTTGTCACGAACATGGCAAGGAATAGCGTGATGAATATTTTCATGTTGAAAGGCATAAGCAATTTAAAACAGCGCAAATGAGCTTGATTGTGAATAGAATTCGACTCCTTGTGCTTCGTGCACACTCGAGGGCATCGGCGAACATTTCGTAACTTTTCGATAAGTCGCGGCGAAACCCCTGGATTTCGTTCGAAGATCCCGTATTCATCAGGACTTTCGCCGGAATGATAGAAAAACGTGTTTTCCGACCTTTTAGGAGATCATCAAGACATAACTTTTTTTTGGCAATTGGTTTTCCCGGAAGCGGGCTATTATGATCAAGGACGCGGCACCCTGGCAAGCAGAAATCTTTTCGAATCCAATGTAAACTGTTTCTGCGGACCGTCAAAATTGATGGGAAGGTTTTTGTTCGATATCCTCTGAAAAACCTTGGGATGCAACTTCTCTGGAGGTCGTCGCTTGGCGTAGGTCGATATTGAAAAGAAACGATTTCATTAAAGTTTGTGCACCTCTAAGCCGATATGTAAAAATGAGGGTGCGAGTAAAGCCATGAAGCTCCGTGATTTTGTTATTGAATGGGGTTTTCGCCTGTGTATAATAGCTTACCTTTGAGGCACCTCAAGTGCTTGTTCAGTCTTCGCCCTCTGCTTTTCGCACCGCTTTTGCAGGGAATGCTGGGCATTTCGAACTTCATCTTAGTCATGTAGGAAAGAGTTTATGGCACAAATCGACGCTTTTTTTAAGCTTATGAATGAACAGGGCGCATCGGATTTGCATTTGATGGCCGGCCAGCAGCCGGTGCTGAGAGTCCAGGGTGAGTTAGAAAGGGTGAAATACAAGGTGTTGGACAATGATCACCTGAAATCGATGCTGTACGAAATCGCGCCTGAAGAGAAGATCAAGGTATTTGAAGAGACCGGAGATATCGATTTTGCTTATGAAATCCCCGGCCTGGCACGGTATCGAGCCAACTTTTTCGAGCAGAGAAACGGCGTGGGGGCTGTCTTTCGGGAGATACCCTCGGCCATTCTCACATGTGATGATTTGGGTTTACCCAAGGTCATCAAGCGATTGGCGACGCTGCCCCGGGGATTGGTGCTCGTCACCGGTCCCACGGGTAGCGGTAAGTCGACCACCCTGGCGGCCATCATTTACGAAGCCAACCGAACACGGAAAGATCACATCATCACCGTTGAAGACCCCATTGAGTTCGTGCACAAGAGCGAGAGGGCCGTGGTGAACCACCGGGAAGTAGGTCTGCATACCCGATCATTTGCGGCGGCTCTCCGGGGTGCCTTGCGTGAAGACCCCGACATCATCCTGGTTGGAGAGTTGCGCGATCTGGAAACCATATCACTGGCCCTCGAGGCGGCGGCCACGGGTCATTTGGTTTTCGCGACGGTTCATACCTCCAGCGCAGCAAAAACGGTGGATCGAATCATCGAAGTTTTTCCCGTGAACCAGCAGCAGCAGGTTCGGAACACCCTGGCGGATGGAATTCGAGCGGTGATATCTCAAACCCTGTTCAAACGAATCGATAGAAGGGGTCGGGTCGCTGCCGTTGAGGTGATGATCGGCACTCCTGCCGTTAGGAACCTGATTCGTGAAGGAAAAACATTTCAAATCCCGAGCACGCTTCAGACAGGTAAAAAATACGGCATGCAGACTTTGGATGATGCCATCATGGCGCTGTTGCAAAAGAGAATCATAAACCCTGATGACGCCTATACCAAGGCCGAAGAGAAATCCAAGTTCTTGCCGTTCATGAAAAATCCACCGGCCGATTTCACAGAAGTCTGATTGATCCGGAAGACAAGGGAGAGAAAGGGCCATGCGAAAGCAACAGATAGATTACATCCTCACCAACATGCTGGAGTCCCATGAAAACGTATCGGACCTCAACGTTACGGTGGATAAACCGTTTCAGGTGGAATCCGCGGGTGAATTGATGCCGGTGTCACTCAACCCGCCCATTCGTCAATTGACCCCGTTCCAAACCGAAATATTGGCGCTCAACCTAATCAATCGAGATCGGCGGTTGACCAGAACACTCCTCTCCGAAGGGTCATGTGATAGTTCCTATCAACTGGCCGGGAAGGCCCGCTTCAGGGTAAACATTTTTTCTCAGAAGGGTTGTTATTCCACGGTGATGCGGCAATTGGCCACCCGAGTGCCGACCATAGAGGAATTGGGCTTGCCGACGGCATTTTCGAAGATTGCCGAAGAGAGAAACGGTATCATCCTGGTGACAGGTGCCACAGGGACCGGTAAAACCACCTCCCTGGCAGCGATCTTGAATGAAATCAATGAGAAAAAATCCGTTCATGTGGTCACTTTGGAAGATCCGGTGGAATATGTCCACTCGCAGAAAAAGGCCACTTTTAACCAGCGGGAGCTGGGGCTGGATTTTGATTCCTTCGCGGGTGGTTTGAGAGCGGCGCTCCGGCAGGCACCGAAGGTCATTCTGGTGGGGGAGATGAGAGATCGAGAGACGGTGGAAATCGGCCTCTCTGCAGCTGAAACAGGGCATCTCGTGATGAGCAGTCTCCATACCGTGGACGCCGGCCAGACCGTCAACAGAATTGTGGGAATGTTTGAGCAGGAAGAGGAAAAACAGATTCGGATCAGGCTTGCCGAAACATTGAGATGGGTGGTTTGTCAGCGTCTGCTCCCGAAGGTCGAAGGAGACCGGGTCGCTGCGTTTGAGATCATGGGCAGTAACCTGAGAGTTAAGGACAGCATCTTGCACGGAGAGTCAGAGGGAAAGACGTTTTATGAGATTATCGAAGGCAGTCAACCCTTCGGGATGATGACCTTCGACCAATCCATATGCGAGCTTTACAAAGAAGGCCTGATTAGCGAGCAGGCTGCCTTGAGTTATGCATCCCGCAAATCAATCACCAGCAGGGCGATTGATGCCATCAAGTCGGCAAGAGGTGAAAAAACCACCTCTATTGAAGACCTGTCAATTGATCGGAGTTATGGAAAAAAAGATAAGTCGTGGGGTTGAGGAGCCGCCTTATGGAGATCATATGTGAGAAATGCAAGGCGAGACTCAGTGTCCCTGAGGAAAACATCCCCCGGGGTCATCGAGCGACCTTTAGTTGCCCGAAGTGTAAGCATAAGATAACACTGGATGTCGCCGAATTCAAAAATGATACTCGGATCCCGAAGGTTGAAAAAAGGGTCGGGCAAGAATACCACATGCCGGATCGGGGCTTTGACCGGATCGAGGAGGATGCCTCTCTCGATTTTTTTGAGGAAGGCGTCAAGTTGGCCTTGGTGTTGGAGAGTGATGCTGAAAAGGCCGAGACACTGAAACGAACGGTCGAGGAGTTGAATTACCGATGTGTTTTGGCCCGAAATACCAGAGAAGCGATCAGTAAAATGCGGCTGCATCATTTTGAGCTGATTTTTCTGCCCGACCGATTCGATGACATCAAGCTTTCGCAGAGTCCGGTGCTTCAGCACATCAATAACCTTTCCATGTCCGTGCGCCGACGGATTTTCCTCGCTTTAATCGGGGATAAATTCAAGACGATGGATCACATGATGGCGTTTGCAATGAGTGCGAACATGGTTATCAATCTTACTGATCTGGGAAGATTGACGGCGATCCTGAAGCACGCCATTTCGGATAATGAAAAATTCTACAAGGTTTTCATGGATACGATGGCGGAGGTTGGAAAAGCCTAACTGTTTTCGAAAGAAAAACCGGATAGCTTTAAATGATGGATATGAGAAACCAATACCGCCTCAGAGTCGAGAGCTGCATCGGCACGATTATTGACGTTCAAAAGGCAATTAGTAACGAATACGAAAACAAGGAATTCCTTTCGCAGTTTGAAACGCTAAAACAAACCATTGAGAATCTGGACATGAGTCGGGTGTGCGAGGGGGATATTCATATGCTGGAACAAGCCACGAACATGCTTCTGGGAGAGTTCAAGCCGATTTTTGAAACGGAAGACGTTGGTCCTGTTTATGAACAGGAAAAAAACTGACCATGTTTGAGTGGACTACTTCACGCCGATTGGATCTATTTCACAGTGTAGAATTCCGGCCTTTTTCACGGGTTTAAGCGTATCCGCCCACAAATGTCTTAATTCCTCAAGGTTTTTCATTGGTCCGATAGCCCATATGGAGCCGCCCGCTCCTGCACCCGAAAATCGAGCACCAAAACCCACGCGACCTGCCTGATCGATCAGCTTGTCGGTTATCGGAATCAGCGCTTCAGGAGTGAGCATTTTTCTCAAAGCCATTTCTTCTTGCAGCCCAAGCGCAACCTGTCCCCAATCCTGTCTTTTGATCGCTTTGGCTATCTGATGTACGATCTCGTTTACGTGTATCCATCCTTCCCTTGTGCGCCCGTTTAAGAAATCTTCGATCCATTTGCGATTTGTAGTGGCCGAAACGTGGCTTTTGCCGCTGTAGGCAACCAATAGGCGTTTTGAAAACTCCTTCTCTCCCCTTCGATCCAAAAGCGAAATTCTCTCAAAAGGCACAGACCCGTCTCCATATCGCCACTTCCATTGACTTACACCGCCATAGACGGCGGCCGCTTGATCTTGCAGTCCACAATTGCCTCCGCTGATAGCATCTTCAAGGGAATATGCAAGATGGAGTATTTTCTTGCCGGACATGGGCTTCGGGCCGGTAACCTTGGAAAGTGCCTTGATGAAAGCAACAAGCGCTGTGCTGGAGCCTCCCATGGCCGACTTGACGGGGGATTCGGATTTGATTCTTATTTCCAGCCCGTGGACGTCAAAATGGGCGGCGGCGCCGAAAAACAGCCCAAATGGGGGCTTAAAGGAGAATTGACCCCTGCGAAAAACGACGCCTTTCGGGAATCCTTCAGAAGTGATCTTCATCCAACCATCATCAAAAGGGCAGAGGCGAACCGACGTTCGCAGGTTCAGCGCCGCGTTGATGGTAGTGGGATCGACTTTTTCAAATGGGAGCGCCATGGCCTTGATGTCCCATGTGCCGCCCGCGTCGATACGGCAAGGCGCGGAAGCCTCTACCGGTTGCTGCAATAACTGATTTCGAAGTGAGTCAGACATCTCTCAGCGCCTCGTTTTCTCATGGCGTTCACTCGGCATCATTCTGTTTTTCTTTAAGCTTGTGATGTGCCAAGAGAAGGCCGGCGATGGTCTTTCCATCTTGAATAACACCCTTCATGATCATTTCGATCGCATCTTCCAGATTGCGCGCATGAACATTGAGCACCTCATCCTTATCGAGGTTTTGAGTGGCAGATGAAAGCTGAGAGGCCAGAAAAACGTGTATCCGTTCATCTGAATACCCTGGCACAGGAGTGATTTCGCCGAGCGTTTGCCATTTTTCTGCTGAAAACCCTGTTTCCTCCGTCAGTTCTCTTTTTGCACACTCAAGGGGTGATTCATGGGGGTCGAGCGTCCCCGCAGGGATCTCCCAAATGAAGTCTCCGATTGCGTGACGATACTGTTGTATCAGTATTACAGAGTTGTTGTCGGTAATCGGAACCGTTGCGGATGCCCCAGGGTGACGGATAATGTCGAGATCGATCGTAACGCCGTTGGGCAAGGTAACATTTTCTCTCATCAGCTGAAAGACCTTGCCGTGATGCAGCTTGACACGACCATTTACCTTTGGAGAGAATTCCAGGGGGTCTGATTTTCGGCGCATTGATCTTGCCTCCTCAAATAAAAGGACGAAATCGATGGGCGAGGAGATCTGTGATGTTTCGATGCCGGGTCTCCTCCACATCATCCATGGGTCCAGTCCATGCGAAACTGTATAACGCGTGGAAAGTGTTGCAAACGATTTAAGTATTCGCAAGGCGGTATTTCTTAGTCAAGTTTAAACTGAGGGGAATGGAATTTGATAGTCTCGAAAAAGGCCGTCACTCCGGTGTAAGCCGGAGTCGAGATCCTCCTCAACTGCCTGAAAAGACCGGATACAGACTGCAATTTATTCCGCATGCGATGCGGGACCGGAATGGCGAAAAATAATGCTTTCAGACTTTTTAAGAAAGCAGCAGGTTTGCATAGATTTTGGCATTCCCGGCATTGGCTTGCGTGCTTGCAAGGCGGCAGTGGGTTAGGGAAGTCAAAGATTTGACACGCAACATGCCCGATGTTCACATAAACCACGGGTTTGACGTTCAGGAGCGACTGGGGAATAACATAAGTGGCTGGAATTACTATGTTTAACCTTGAGGAACGTTTTGGCATAATCCCTGCTAAACTGCAATAGGGGATCGTGCGCTTTCGACCACCCGGGAGATGATAGCTCAATCCGGCAAACCGGAACGCTGCGATTCAAACAGATGATTTATAGGACCCATCTCGCTCAGTGTAACTGTTGCCGAGGATAACAAAGACCGTATCAATTTAGATTTTTGAAACACTGCGATCGGGGCCGTTGGGATCTCTTTCAGATGACCGCAACACAAACTCTACACTGCACGTAGAACGCCCCCAATCCCGAAATAGGCGGCTCGGTAAAGGCAGAGAAGACCGACGTTGCAACAGCGATTCCCTTCTGGGGCTGTCCGGGGATGAGTTTTGAGGCCCAGCTGCCGTTCCATGGCGTGAGGGAGGGCTTTGCGGTCTTCTGAAAGAGATCCCAACGGCCCCTGTTGTTCTGCTCACGAGTTCTTTCAAAAATCTAAGTTGTTACCAAAGACCAAGGTTGAGCGGTTCAGGGTTTCCTGATGAAATCGGGAAACGGGGGGAACGGATCCGTTTAGGAAAGAATCGGGTAGAGAACCGGAGCTCTTGAAATGCGCCTTGAAGAAAAGAAAGAAAAAATCAAGCGAATCATAGAAATGGTGGATCAGTCTGAGATTTCTTCGATTCAAAGTGTTGTGTCGGGCGTTATCAATGTCATCAATGATCCGCGATCGAGTGCAAAGGATCTGAAGGATATCATAGAAATCGACCCGCCGCTGACGGCGAAAGTACTCAGGGCGGCCAACTCTGCGTACTACTATTCTCCAAACAGAATCAGTGAAATCCAGCACGCCGTCATTTGGATCGGATTCGACGTCCTCAAGGAGATCGCGCTGAGTCAAAAGGTCTGGGAGGTATTTGACCAAGAGGACGCCATCGATGGGTACTCCAGGGTATCCCTTTGGAAACACAGCGTGGCGGTCGCGCTGCTGGGCAAAATGATTTACAGAATGGAATTCGGAGAAAGAGGAGAAAATGCCTATGCCGCCGGGTTGGTGCACGACATCGGAATCATCGTCGAACATCAATTTCTCAAAAAGGAGTTCAAAAACATCCTCAGCAAAACGAAGTCGGAAAAAAAGAACTTGTCAAAATCCGAGTATGAAGTTTTGGGGTTTAACCATGCAGAAGTCGGAGAAATGCTGGCGGAACATTGGGCCTTTCCCGAAGAGTTTGTCGTTGCCATACGGCATCATCACAAACCTGACGGTGTTGAAAAAGAATTTTCAAAACTTGCGTCCACCCTGTATGTGTCTGACTATCTTTGTCAGGAGAAGGGCATTGGATATTGTGACGCTCCCGTTCGAGATGGGAATCTTTTCAGGAAAATTTTAAAAAAACTGGATCTTAAAGGCTATGCACTGGATTTGATAGTTAAGGATATGGAGAGTGAGATCATTAAAATGGAAGCTCAGGGGATATTTCAGTATGAGACCGCGTAAAGACGCTTATATCCAGGAGATGGAGGAGAAGACCCTTCTTTTGGAGACGAGAGTCAAGCACTTGAGCAATGACTTACATGTTACCCGGGAAGAAAACGAAACCGCGACAAGAAGCTATTTTGAAATATATTCCAATATGGAGAAGAAGGTTGAGGAGCGAACCAGGGAACTGAAGGCATTACAGCGGGAGTTACAGGAGAAAAATAAAGAACTTCAGATAATGCTGGACTCATCACCGGCGATGATTTTCTATAAAGATTCGGAACAGAGATATGTCCGGGTGAATCGGAAGTTTTCCGAGGTTCTCGGTGTTCCAATCGATGAAATCCTCGGTAAGAGCGATGCACAGCTTTTTCCCGAAAACGGCTTTGAACAAGAAAATGACTCAGCGGTATTGCGAGCCGGACAAGCGATCCTGAATAAAGCCGAAGTCATTGAGACTTCCAACGGCCGGAGAGATATTTTGATTGATAGAATCCCCGATAAGGACTCGGATGGGAAAGTGCGGGGGATCATCAGTTTTGCGTTGGATGTAACAGATTCAAAGAGAATCGCGACGGAAAAGAAACGACTGGAAGCGCAGTTTGAACAGGCGCAGCGGCTGGAATCAGTCGGGACACTGGCGGGTGGAATCGCACACAACTTCAACAATTTGCTTATGGGTATCCAGGGTAACGCCGCCCTGATGCTCATGGACACGGAACCCACACATCCTTATTTTAATAAATTACAGACCGTTGAAAAGCTGGTTCGGAGTGGAGCGAAACTGACGACACAGCTTTTGGGGTATGCGAGGGAAGGCCGGTATGAAGTCAGGCCGATCAGTCTGAACGCGATGGTCAAAGAGACTGCGGAGACGTTCGGTTCTACGAAGAAGGAAATCACCATACACCAGGACCTCTCTGAAGCGCTGTGGGCGGTGGAGGCGGACCAAGGACAAATCGAGCAGGCTCTGCTGAATTTGTGCGTGAACGCCGCGGAAGCGATGCCGCAAGGTGGAGAGCTTTTCTTGAAAACGGCCAATGTTACCCATGAAAATCTGGTGGATAAGCCTTACAAAGCAAAACCCGGCAAGTATGTGCGTCTGTCTTTCACGGATACGGGGATCGGCATGGACAAAAAAACCATGGAGCACATTTTTGAGCCGTTTTTTACCTCACGAGGCCTCGGGAAAGGCACGGGCCTCGGTCTTGCTTCCGTCTATGGAACTGTGAAAGCCCATGGCGGTTATATTGATGTTCATTCCGAGGTCGGGCGCGGTGCCACTTTTGAGATCTACTTCCCGGCAATTGAAAAGCAACCTTCCCCGGAAGCAACGATCAGGGAAGACTTTTTAAAGGGGACAGAGACGGTCCTTCTCCTGGACGACGAGGAGATCGTGGTGGATGTGGGCAATGAGATGCTGCGGAAATTGGGATACGACGTGCTGACAGCGAGGAGTGGTAAAGAAGCGATAGAAACATTTCGCGCAAAGCGGGATGAAATTGATTTGGTGATTCTCGACATGGTCATGCCGGACATGAACGGTGGAGACGTCTATGACAACATAAAGAGAATTAAACCGGAATCCAAGGTTCTCTTGTCCAGCGGGTACAGCATAGAAGGGCAGGCGGCTGAGATATTGGAGCGGGGGTGTGATGGTTTCATTCAGAAGCCTTTCAATCTGTCAACGCTGTCTACAAGAATAAGGGAGATCCTCGAAGCGCGGAAATCATGCAGGGCATTTGGTTAAGCCACTTTCACGCCGCCAACTCGGGAAGGAAATCTCGGGCGAACCGACACAGAATCGGGAACCGGATGATAACAGACTGTCACAAATGCAAACACTATTATGTGACTTGGGACAAGGCGTTTCCTCACGGGTGCCGAGCCATGAGCTTCAAGAGCCGGCACTTGCCCGGCTTTGTCGTCCGCACCAGCAATCAGGGAATGGAATGCCTTGCGTTCAAAGAAAAAAAGAGGATGGCCAATTTTCTCAAAGACTGCGAGAGGGGAGTCGGATAGACAAAACAATGCGGCGGGCGTTTTGGCCTGTCCCGTGAACGCATGGCTTCGCAAGGGACATTCCGCCCTTAATCGTCGGATTGCCTTAAATCCAAGACAATACCCATATTGTTGAGCATTTCGCGGGCTTTTTCGCGTTCCACATCATTCACATTTCCGGCGCTGAAAATTATTATCGCCTGGAGCGTCTCTTCCGCCAGCCCGGCGCTCTTTAATTCGATCAGGTCACTTGCCGTCGTGAACCGCATGCTCCGTAAGTCTTTTCCGTATGCGATGGGCGCCGAGTCTTTCATGAAGGAGTATCCCGATATCAGCATTTGAATGGTTTTATCGCTCACTCCCGCCTTTTTAAGCGCCAGGATTTCCTCAACCGTAAACGCACAGGTCTCGACAACCTTTTCCCTCATCATCAGCTCAATGGTTTCATCGCTCAACTTTGCATTTTTCAGCCGGATGATATCCTCACTCCGTAAGCAAAACCCGGAATCGGAACCAAGGAAGACCCAAAGGATTGAAAAGAGGACGATGCGAGTTCGTTTTCTCATGTCTTACCGGAGAAAATCCAAGAGATTCGACTGAAGTATTCGTGACACGGCGGCGAGGGAGGTTTCATACGCCGTTTGCCGGCTCTGCAATTCAATGATGGCTTTGGTGATATCGGCGTCTTCTTCTCCGGACAGCATGTTCTCGATTTTCACTTTGAAATCGGCCAACTGGTTTTCCGTGCTTTCCAATCGCGTATATGTTGATGCCGATGCAGCCCTCACAGCTTCAAGCTGGTCGATGGCATCGGTGAGTGGGGCGATTTGTGCGGCAATTTCGGTCGTTCCGGCGGCAGTGTCGGGATTTTCAAGGCCGTTAATCACACTACGCAGGACATCAAAAACCCCTTCCGCACCTCCAAGTGCATCCGCGCCGGTTATATTGATTTTTATGTCAACCTTTTCCCCCGCAATCACTCGGATATCGCCGTCATCACCATGATAGGTTGTGTTGTAGTCGGCGTCCCTCGAAAAGGCGGCCGTATCGGTTTTGTGGCCTGAGAATATGTAGCTGTTGCCCCGCTTGGTGTTTGCCATCTGTAAAATTTGATCATATAGGGTCTTCATTTGTTCGGCGACTGTGGATCTCTCCTCCAAAGCCCCGGAGGATTGATCCACGGCGAGCCGTCTTGCCTCGAGGAGGAAATCGTATATTTGATTCAACGTGGATTCGGTGATTTCAATGTGCGTCTTGCCCCGGGTAATGTTTTTGCCGTACTGGTCGATGGCGGAAAGTATTTTCCGATACCCAAGAATATTTCCCATGGCGATGGGATCGTCGGAAGGTTTGGTGACGATTTTTTGAGTAGAGACAACTTTCTGGGCGCTATTGAGTTGTTCCTTATTCCTCAGAATATCGGTGAGAATACTATCGACCATTTGTTTACTGCTGACTCGCATTTGGTCCTCCCAGTCCATGCGTGCTACGGATTCATTTTTTTAGGGAAAAATTGCAAAGGCGCATTTCCATCAATGAGAGCTTTCATTCGAACAAAATCAGACCATGGCAATAACAGTTTCCAGCAATTCATCGGTTGTGCTGACCAACTTGGCGGCGGCTTCGTAGGCGTGTTGGAATCTGATCAGGTTGACCATTTCTTCCTCGAGTGAAACTCCGGACACGGATTCCCGAACACCTGTCAGCTGTTCTACCATGGCGGATTGATGGTCGTAGTTTGCGGCGGCCTCCTGCACCGCCCCCCCCAAATCGGCTATGATTGAATTGTAGTACGCACCGAAGGTGGCGGTGTTTCCATCCATTGTGAGGTCATCTTGCAGACCCGCAATGGCGATGGCAATGCTGTTGTCCCCGGGTACGCCGGAGGCGGTGCCGGCCGCAGCAATTAACCTTGGATCCCCAAGAACATTCGGATGAATTCCGATGTCTGACGCTGTTGTCCCGACGAAAAAGTCGTTACCGGTGGACCCATCCAGCCCAAAGCCGCTTGAATGGAGGTTGTTTACCGCTTGTATGATTCCGGCAGCCATGTCGTCGAGTCTACTCAAATAGCTCGGAACAGATCCATCTCTCACTTGAAGCCACCCTTTCAACGCTCCGCCGGAAATTGTCTCGGTGATGTTCACCGAACCGCCGGAGCCATCCAGCCACAAGATGTCCTGGAGCCCGGAAGCGTTGGTTTCAATTGATACATCCCAGGATGCTCCATTCTGCACAAGCGGCCTTCCGCCGCTCAGTAGGACCGTCATCTTGCCGTCAGGGCCTTCGGAGGTATTGATATCAATCATAGAAGATAGTTCGGTGAGCAGCAGATCGCGCCCATCCCTTAAGTCATTGGCATTCCGTCCACTTGCTTCGACCTGGGCTATCTGTTCATTCAGCCCGGCAATCCGGTCGGCAATCCGGTTTATTTCTTGAACGGTCCCGCTTATGCGCGTGTCCAAATCCCTTTGAATCTGTTTGAGGTCCGCGCTTATTCTATTGAAAATATTTGCAAGGCTTTCACTCTTTGCCAGCAAAACCGCACGTTCTGTCTGGCTGGAGGGTTCATTGACCAAATCATGCCAGGCATTCCAGAATTCACTCAATGCCCCGTTCAATCCATATCCCGAGGATTCATCCAAGATCATCTCCACTTTTTGAAGCGAATCCTTTTGGGCTTCCCATTTTCCGAGGCTCTGACTCTCTGTATTGATCTGAATGCCGAGAAAGGAGTCATACATCCTTTGGATCGCCGCTGCCTGAACGCCGGTACCCAATTGTCCCGGCTCAGAGGAGAGCGGGTGTGATGTTACCATGTTCACTTTCTGCCGCGAATAGCCTGGTGTGTTCACATTTGCGATATTGTGTGCGGTGACATCGATTGCTTTCTGCTGGGTATGAAGCGCCCCTTTTGCCACATTTAATATGCCATATAGGTGTGTCATCCCTGTACCTCTAATTCCGCTTCCTTTATCGACCGCATGCCGTGTGCGGATCCGTCCGTTCCGAGATGATTTCGAATTGGGATGACCGCATGGTCATGCTTTCTCAGTCCACAAACGAAGGTTATGCAGTGACAGTGGTGCCATGAATCCAATGGAGGCATGATACTATCTACACTTCTCCAGAGAGCACCCGCCCACTTTGATCGCCGGGGTGCATTTTTCCACTGGGGTAATAGACCGGATTGGCCGGTATTAAATCGTTTAACAGATTCAGCGAACTCCGAACGAGATTCAGTGAGTGATGGAGCAACGCTTTATTGCTGAGATTGATTTCCTGAATGCTCTGTGCCAATGATAGAAAACTTGATTGACAATTCCGAATGCGAGCGGCGTAGGGATCCTCCAGGAGTCGGGACAGCGTCGTGAGGGTAAGCGACCGGGCAGGTTGCTCCAGCGTGTCGGACAATCTTTCCAGAAATGCCATTCTCTGTTCTTCCAATATTCTAATTTTCAGGAACAGGTTCTCTTTTTCTTTAACGGATTCATTGAGTGCTTCGAGGTTGGACTCTATGACGGCTTGCTTTTCTTTCTGAAAGGTCGATAACAGAGACTCGTAAAGATGGATCTCTTCATTGAGAAGATCTAAGAATTTGTCCAACAGTTCCATGGGTGTCCCCAACCTTGTGACCGTATCTCATTCAACTTCGTGTTTCAGCGTTTGATTCCCGGAGACCTCGAGTGAAGAAAAATCTTGGCGAACAGGCTTTGCGGCATGTTTTCGATCCGCGACTCCGCCGTTAAAGCAGCTCATTTAGAAGCGATTCTTTAATCATTTTTTTTGCTAATTCTTTCTCTTCAACTTGGTAGGTCCCACTCTCAATTCGGGCCTTTATTTGGGCGACCTTTTCTTCACGAATATCCGGAACAGAACTCAAGAGCTTCTTTGCCTCCTGAATCCGTTTGACTTCCGGGGACAGTACCACTTTGTCCTCTCTGGAAACCCCGGGTGTGGACGGCTTTCCAGAGGCATTCACCCTGTTGCGATTCCTGATGCTTTTTTGATAGGCTTCTAAATTGACTGAAGGGTTTTTTCCAATGATTTTCATGGGAATGATCTCCTTTTTTAATGCTGCCGACTCTCTTTCTCAATAAGTTGGTAACGTATCGAAATCAAATTATAATTCAAAGTTTAGACGATGTGAGAGCGGCCTCTCCGGCATATTCTCCTTTAACTGAATATATTATCGGCAAAATGAAGACAAGACTTTAATCATTTACTTCGCTGGTCAAGTTTCGGGCCTTTACCTGCGTTTGCGAGGCGTTCAAGCGGTTAAAAAGGATGGCGGAAAGGCCGAATCCCCCGTTTAAGGAAAGCTCCCTTGCCAACTGTGTGTCCAGCATGGAGGTATAGATTTCTTCGGCTCCGCCCCCGTTGATGAATCCGGATTTGGGGACGGTGGCACGCATTTCTTTGAGAAGATAAAACATAAAAAGGGATTCGAATTCGGCACATGCTTTCTTGAGGTTAGGATCATCACGCTTCACGGCTGAAGTCCTTTGAGGGTCTACCGAGTTTTTGATTCTCTCAATTTGATTGTTCAAATTTACAGTTTGCCATGGAATCTTCGGCAGAGAAATTGAATTCGACATTATATGATCTCCAGCTTCGCCTGCAGGGCGCCGGCGGCTTTGATCGATTGGAAAATGGCAATCAAGTCCCGGGGGGACACGCCGAGTGCATTGAGTGCTTTCACCAATTCTCCGATGCTTATGCCGGGATCAACCAGAAAAAGCCTGCTATTGCCTTCTTGAATGGACAGTTCCGTCTCAGGAACCACCACGGTTTCACCCTCGGCGAAGGGAAGGGGTTGGGACACCTCTGCAGATTCTTTGATTTGAATACTCAGATTTCCGTGCGCAATGGCAATGGTGGAGATCCTGACCTCACTTCCCATGACGACCGTTCCGGTGCGCTCGTTGATGACCACCTTGGCAACCGCATCGGGAATGACTTCCAGCCCCTCTATCAGCGTAACCAGTGCAACCGTGTTTCCCTGGAATCTTTCCGGGACCTTAATATGTATGGTGCCGGGATCCGGAGTTTGAGCCAGATTGTCATTGAGCGCTGCGTTGATTGCTTTGGCGACTCGGGAGGTCGTCGTGAAATCGGGGCGGTGAAGAATTAGAGACAAAACCTCTTTTTGACCGAATTGAGTGGGAATCTCTCTTTCGATGAGCGCGCCACCGACAACACGGCCCACCGTAGGGAAATTCTTTTGAACTTTCCCGCCTGCACCTTCCGCAGAAAAACCGCCTGTACTGACCGGCCCTTGGGCGACGGCATAGACTTGACCATCCGCCGCCCTCAGAGGACTGAAAAGAAGTGTGCCCCCTTGCAGGTTTTCCGAGTCGCCGATGGAGCTTACAAGAACGTCAATTCGACTGCCCAATCTTGAAAAGGGAGGCAACTCAGCGGTGACCATGACTGCAGCGACGTTGTCAACCTGGATATCTCCGGGATCAATGGTGACCCCCATTTTCTCCAACATACTGGCCACCGATGCAATCGTAAATCTTGCTTTCTTGCCATCGCCGGTTCCATTCAGACCCACAACCAACCCATATCCCACCAACTGGTTCTGACGCACGCCCTGCACATCCGCAACATCTTTGATTCGAACCGCATGCCCAGGCGAAGCGTTAAGAAGGAGGATTAGGGCCGCCATAAGCAAACCGAATTTTTGCGGCGAAGATTTTGATAAGACAAGTAAGGAAAGTTTTCTCATGTATCACTCATTTTTCTCAGACGGTTCAAAGCGTTCATACCCGGTGACGCTCACAACCAAGGAAAATTTCACAAAATTGGGAACCGATGAATGTTGTTTCTAAAACGGCCAAATTGTATTCAAGACTCTTGTCATCCATCCCGGCCGCTGGCGGTCATCAATGATGCCTGCCCCGCTGTAGGCAATCCTGGCATCCGAAATATAGGTCGACAGAACGACATTGTCCGGTGAAATATCTCTGGAACGAATAATTCCTGACAACGTTATGAACTGTCTTTCATTGTTCACCGTAATTTCCCGAGAACCCACGATCTGAAAGTTTCCATTCGGGTAGACCTCCGTGATCCGTGCGGTAATAAAAGCGGTCAGGTCGCCGCTACGGCTGGTCGCACCCTTCCCATCAAATTCAGTCTCGAAGTCCGCCTTTACTTTCCCAAAAGGGTTAAAAAATGGATCGGTGCTCGCATATTTTGTCTCCAAACCAAAAAAACTGTCTATTCCGGCGGAGATGGAGGAAGACCTTCCCGTGTTTGTATCCGCCTTATTTGACGCTTTTGATGATTCGACGATTTTGATCGTCACAATATCGCCCGCCCTTCTGGCTTTAGGGTTTATGAATAACTCACTCAGCAGTCCGGTCTCCTGAAACAGAGAGCCTTCATGTTGTATTTGAGGTTCTTCCTTCACCTGATACGTGGTTTCCTGTTGTGCCGGTTTTATTTCCTGAAGCCTTGGGGCACAACCGATCAGGTTTGCTAAAAAGAAGCAAGAAAAACAGCCATAATTTAAAAAAAGCGCAAATTTGAGTCTGCCGGTCATTTTACCTTATCTCCCGATTTCTTAGAAATCCACCTCTACCGTGTCGGTGTCCACAATGCGTGCATAGACTGTTTTTTGGGAGTCAAGATTTAGAACCCTGATTTTTTCACCTCGACATCCTTTTTTGCGAACCTCACCAAGGGCGGTTACCCTTAGACCTTCCGACTCTGCGATGATCAACACCACATCGCCTCGATTGACCAGCGGAGGGAGTTCTATATGATCCGTCGTCAGAACCGAATGAGCGCCTATTGCCCGCTTGGTCCTTTTCCCCAAGACCTCTTCAACACGGGTGATGAGACTCGAGTGCGTGGTTGTGAGATCCACTTCTTGCAGGAAGACATCCGCTTCGGTGATGATCTGATATCTCTTCAAGTCCCTTTTGCTGACGACCGCTTCCGCCGGAACCTCAAACTTAACGGCTGCCCGGACCTTTTTTGAGAAGTCCCCATCCACCTTGAAAAGAATGCTCAGGGGTACCGTCCCCATAACATCCATGTTTTTTGGAGGGATTACACGATACGTTACGGCCCCTTCAGGAAGAACGGCCGTATCGCTCACATGAACCTCTTTGATCCGCGCCCGCTTCAACTTTCCTGAGAGTTTGCTGTGAACAAAATCACGCACAACCTTTTCAATTTTGTCTTTTCGGATTTCGATGGATTTTCGGATCACTTCAACCGGACTGGGAGCCACAAGATTGATTTGAGACAAGTCAATGTCGTTTTGCCTCAATCGCATCCTGACGTAACTCTCATCGATTCTCCGGGACTTGCCCGGCAATGGTGCCTTGCCGATGACGATGTCTCCCAGGCGTTTGTTGGAGACGTCGTCTCCCCCCCTGATAACGGCAATTTCTTTCAGCCGGATCTGATCTCCTTTTATCTCAGCCTGTTCCAGAGTCTGAACCGTTAGGCCGCTCGGCGCCGTTAATGCATCCGGTTTTGAAATCAAAACAAAAAGTACAAGGAAGCAGATAACAATGCGAAGGGCATATACGGCAATTTCAGCCTGACTGTTCAAAAGTTTCATCTTTATTTCCTTGTACCTGATTCGCCGACCTAGCGATGTATTTTCATGAGTGTGTGAAAGGGTGTGTTTGCCGCATTCGGCCGGAGCTGCGCGCCCCCGCAATTACAACCGGTGGCGGCACGAAACCCCGTTTCAATAAGTTGGGCATCGAATCTGCGAACCGAAAGACTTAGCGTTTAATGTTATTGGCAATCTGAAGCATCTCATCCGCTGTTTGAATGGCCTTGCTATTGATTTCATAGGCCCTTTGCGCAGTGATCATGTTCACCATCTCATCCACCACACTCACATTGGACATCTCAAGATACCCCTGCGCGAGGGTGCCGAAGCCTTCCTCCCCGGCGGTTCCTGTAATCTCGTCGCCTGACGCCGATGTGGGGGTGAAAAGATTCCTTCCAATACTCTTCAACCCGGCTGGATTCGCAAACCTCGCGAGCTGGATGCTTCCGAGCTCAACCGGTTCGTTTTGTCCCGCCTGCAAAACGGATATCGTCCCATCTGTTCCAATGGAGATCATCAGACTATCGGTTGGTATCGAAATCTCAGGCTCCATAGGAAAGCCGTCCGAAGTGACGATTCGGCCTTCACTATCTAATTTGAATGCACCTGCCCTTGTGTATGCAATTTCGCCGTTGGGCTGCAGGACTTGAAAAAAACCATCGCCTTCTATGGCCATATCCAGCTCATTTTGTGTTTGCTGATAATCTCCCTGCAGAAAGATCTTTTGGGTTGCCACGGGCCTTGTTCCTTGACCCAGTTGAATGCCGGTGGGCACCTCCGTTCCGGCCGATGAGGGTGCCCCTGCCGGACGAAGGGTTTCATACAATAAATCCTGAAAATCAGCACGACTCCGTTTGAACCCGGTGGTATTTACGTTCGCCAGATTGTTCGAAATGACATCAATATTCAATTTCTGCGCTTGCATCCCTGAAGCCGCTATCCAAAGCGTCCGTATCATGTTACCCTCCTAGCGTTTTCTTTTAACTTCTTCTCATGCCGGCTGTCCGACTTCCTTAATTGCCTGTGAGGTCACTTCGTCGGTTGACTGGATGACTTTTTGATAGGATTCATATCCCCTGAGGACCTCCAGCATCTCCGTCATCACTCTGATACCATCTACATTGGAAAGCTCGATAAATCCCTGACTGATCCGATAGGCCTCAGGTCTGTCTCCGGAAACGTTGGGATCCGTGGGAGCGAATTGTGAATTTCCCACTTTCTCAAGATTGCGGGGATCGGAGAAGTCAACGATCCTCAGGGTATCGACTTGGACGCCGTCCGCCCAAACATTGCCTTCCTCATCAATGAGGAATTCCTCGATATCCGTATCGACCGTTATCTGTCCGCCGCTACCCAGAGCAGGAAAGCCTTCCTGCGTGACGAGAATCCCTGCCTCATTGAAGCTGAAGTTTCCATTTCGGGTAAAATGAGTGCCTGTCGGTGTTTGAACTGAAAAAAAGCCGTTTCCCTCTATAGCCACATCAAGCGGATTGCCTGTATGCTTCAACTGGCCGGGAGAAAAGTTGGTCTCTGTGCGCTCAAAGGCTACAAGAACGTCACTTGTCAGAAAGGGAGGAACGGTTTCAGTTTCCCCTGAAATAGGCGTTGTCTCAAGGTTCTGGGTGATGGGATCCTGAGAAGCCGGGAAGTACGCTCTGAAAATGGTACGGTCTTCCTTGAATCCGGTTGTATTGATGTTGGATAGATTGTTTGCAAGGACTTCGAGTCTCATCTGATATGCGATCGCACCCGATGTCGCCGTATATATCGCTCCGCTCATTTCTTGACCTCCTCAGTCACACCATAAGATGCTTGCCGACAAATACTAATTTGCAAGAGGCATACCAATCATAATCACGGTTTGGTGGTAAAAACCGGCGTGTTTTAGGGAAGTTAGACGCATCATTTTATTCATCAAATTCCGGACCGGGCAGAATTTTCCGCCGTATCCTATTTCTGCCTATCGATGACTTGGGGCCTTCATCGCAGTTTCTTCACACCAGGTTCTTGGTATCAATCTATTGCTTAAAACCGGCGGAGCTTTTTCTGACACGTTCCATTCGGAACACTGCTGGGAAACCGCTCCGACTCTCGGCGCACTCTCATTGGCAGATTTCCCACCATAGACGTTTAACCTTCTAATCAGGGTTATTTCACTTTTCGGTAATCTCACACGCTCTGAAATCTCTTTCTCACTGAATCCCAGTGCTGAGAGTCTTACGACATCGTCATACGGGTCTTTTTCAACATGGGAGACGGGAGCAGGCGCAGTGTTTTCCTTCTTTTCAAAAGGTCGATTTTGTGAAAGTTTTGTTTTTTGTCGCAAGAAACCGCCGTTTTTTTCTTCCATTCTTCTTTTTTCGATTAATTTATGTAATACCGACCGCTCTCTATCGATGGTGGTCGAAAGGGTTTCAAGTGTCATCTCCGCTTGCTGTTTAATCAATTGAAAACCCATTTCATCGCCGAAGTCTTTCAGATCGTTCTGAGGATCATACCGGGTCGAAGTGCGGTTTCTGTCCAGTCTGTCCTTTATCAAATATATGATCGTCATACACCACAAGAGAATACCCAGGAGATGAAGCAATAAACCCCAAAAATCCAATCTAAAGTGTTCCATGCGACCTCCTTTCTCGTGTTCCCAACGCTTGCCGGTGGTAAGGAAGGGATTTTTTCGTGCATGTCAATTCGCTCGAACATCACCCTGTCTCCTCGAAAGCGATCCAGTCGGACTTGTCTCAGTTACATGTCTCCGGTCAATCAATTTCACAACATCGTCATTCCTGAGAAGCCCGGATTGAGGTCCGGACGGGGCTTCCCGTGGAACGAAAAGGGACTAATCCTCGATAAGGTGTTCTTTGAGCAATTTTCTTCGAAGCCGAGCGACGGCCTGGGAGTGTATCTGAGACACTCTGGATTCCGTGATGCCCAAAATTTTTCCGATTTCTTTCATCGTCAACTCCTCCCAATAATATAAGGAGATGACCAGTCTGTCCTTTTCCGGCAATTTTTCAATGGCTTGCGCCACGGCCTTTTCGATTTCATTTAATCTTGTGAGTGTCAGGGCATCCTCAGATTCATTATCTACCAAGTAACCCATGAGGCCCTTTTGTTCTTTTTTTGAGGTGCACCCGATTTCCTCAAAACTTACAAAGGATATACTCGAAAGTTTCTTGATTTGAAAAAGCTCGCTGAGACTCAATCCGAGCTCATCCGCCACTTCTTCGTCTTTAACCTCCCTACCCAGTTTTTTCTCGAGGCTCAAATGGGCTTTCTCCAATTCCCGGGCTTTTCTCCGGTTGGCTTTCGAAAGGAAATCTCGAGACCTCAATTCACTCAAAACGGCGCCCCGGATCCTGAATACCGCGTAGGTAATAAATTTGTTATCTCTCGTCGGATCATACCGTTCCGCTGCCTCGATCAAACCAATAATTCCTGAATTTATGAGGTCATCCATCTCTACATTGGCGGGGAGATGGACCGCAATTCTTTGAACGATGCGCTTCACATAAGGGAGATAATCCGTGACCAAATGATCCCTTGAAAGCTGCGCCTCCGGCTTCAGTTTTCCTATGTGCGTTTCCGCCATTTCCATGTGCATTCAACTCAGAAATGCTCTGCAGGCTTTTGTCCTGCAATTGGCTTTTTTTGTGAAATTATTCAAATTTGTTATTTAAGAGCTGATCCCAAAAGAAGTTGGTATCGCTATCCGGCAAATTGAGCGGGGGTGAGCCCCCGATTGTATCCGCGAGCGCTCTGAAGCACCTGCTTCCCCCGCTGTCGGGAAACATTTCGCAAAGCAGTTTCTGGCGTTTGACGGATTTGGTAACGTTTTCGTCGAACAATACACATCCGACATATTCAATGGATATGTTGAGGAACCTTTCAGCTACCAAATTCAGCTGCCGGAAAACGTCGTCGGCCTCGCTGACTGTGGGCGCCAGATTTACCAGTAACTTAAAATGATTTTCCGAGTACTTGAGAGACAATACCTTCATGAGGGCATACGCATCGGTGATAGAGGTGGGTTCCGGCGAGACGACCACCAGTATCTCCTGTGCTGCGGTAGTGAAATACATCACGTTTGAGGAGATGCCCGCAGCAGTATCGATAAGAATAATGTCAATGGAATCGGCAAGCTGATCGAGTTCAGTGAGAATATTGATTCGTTGTAGTTTCGTTAGTTGAGTCAACTCCTGAATGCCGGAGGATGCCGATAGTATCTTCATATTGCCGGGTCCATCGACGGTGATTTGAGGGATGGTTTTCGTGCCGGCAATCACATGAGAGAGGTTATGCGTCGGTGCAAGGCCGAGCAAGATGTCAATATTTCCAAGACTTAGATCTGCATCCAAAATAAGGACTTTTTTCCCAAGCCGTGTCAGCGCGAATCCGAGATTGGCGACAATATTGGTTTTCCCGACCCCTCCCTTGCCGCTTGTAATGGCGATGACTCGAGTCTTTGGTTTATTAAGGTTTCCGGCCCTTTTATCATTCATGGTAATTTTTTCCATGCGTCTGCGCGTTAAATTTATTATTTTATTTGAGTGTGTCGTTTGAGTCATCCTGGTCTTTTCTCCTTGGCTCTAAGTCTTTTGCTCATGATCAGCATATTTTTGTGCCGCATTCCAGCCTGCCGGGTGCGTATGGGTGAATCGTGCGTGTAAACGATGGGACTTCACTTTTTTCCTGTTTGATATTGCTTTTTGAGACGATACATATGCGCATATGCTTCTCCGGTTTTCCGCTTCAATATCCCGGGTGAAAAAGACCAAACCTTTCTTTCCTTCTCCGGCGTAACGATTAAGTCTACTAATTTTTCAAGCGTTGCAATTTCGATCCCCCCGGGAATTTCAGCGCTATTTGTAAAATAGGAAAGGGGGATTTTCGTCCGAATCAAGAGGTTGAGCAGATTTCCATAGGAAGAGGTCTCATCGAGTTTGGTGAATATCAACCTTGTGAAGGGAATTGCTTTGAACCTCTCGATTTTATCCATGAGATCCGCCTCTTTCATGGTAGCACTCAGAAGCAGGTGAACTTCTATATGGCGAATTGTTTGGAAGGTTGCGCTGAGCGCTTCGATTTGACGGGTATTGCGCTTGCTCAGCCCCGCAGTATCAACGAGGATAAGGCTCTTTTTTTGAAATTGCTTGATTGCTTCTTTAAGTTCCCTCTGGTTCGAAGCGGCTTGAATGGGGATTCCGATGATTTTGGCATATATTTCGAGCTGCTGAATGGCTGCAATTCGATCATTATCCAGCGTTATCAAAGCAACACCGCCGCTTTTATTACGTGTTCGGGCAGCTGCCGCAAGTTTTACAATGGTGCTCGTTTTTCCAACTCCGGGGGGACCGATAAAGGCGGCGATTTTTTGCTTGCTCGCCTCTATCCTCACCCGCTGGGTTGTGATACCTCTGTCCTCAAGAATGTGAATCAAGGTTCTCCTTTCGGCATCGCCGGTGGGAGATCTGACTGAGGATAGGAGCGAATTCAGCTCGTCAATCAATTCCGACGCGATGCTTTCCTCTACGCCCTGAGATTGGAGCCGCCTGTAGAGACGGGATTTTTCGTCTTGGTGCGCTTGGGAAATCAGTGATTTTGACGGATTACCAGCTCCTTTTTTCCGGGGAAAGCGCACATCATGTGTCTGCAAATGCCGAGACTTCTCCTTTACGTTTGAAAAACGATGCTCAAAGGGCTGAATTTGACCCTCATACATGTCCGATGAATCTTCGCAAGACGCGCCCAGCCTCGATTGGATCTGGTAGGAATCCGTCGCTGCGGTCACTTCTACTCCGGGTGTCTTCAAGAACCCGAATATTCCAGGTTCTTTCTTCAGGGTTCTGGCGGAAAGAATGACGGCCTGCGGGCCGAACTGTTTTTTAATCAGCCTTAAGGCATGGGTCATATCCTGTGCTTCAAATCTCTTAATTTGCATCGGAAAGCTCTACCGTCCCTAATGATTGGATATTGATATTGTTCAAAATTTCATTGTACGAGAGAACCGCCAAGTTCGGTATAAAGCGGTCGATGAGTTTTTTGAAGTGTGAGCGAATCTGCGCTGAACAGATGACAACCGGTTGATAGTTCACTGATGAGAATTTTTCCAGTTGATGCGCCAGTGTCTTTATAATTCTCTGGGCAACATTGGGTTCCATGGCAAGGTAGCTGCCTTGTTCCGAATGCTGAATGGAAGCCGTTATTGCCTCTTCCACGGTGTGATCAAGCGTTATGGTGGTGATATTTCCTTCGGGTGTCTGGTACAGTTTGGTAATGGTTCTCGCCAGGCCTTGGCGCACGTATTCCGTCAACATGTCAACATCTCTCGTCACGGGGGCCCAATCCGCCAATGTCTCTAATACGGTAAGTAGATCCCGAACAGGAATTTGTTCTCTCAGGAGGTTCTGAAGGACTTTTACAACCCCCCCCAGAGACAGCAAGTTGGGAACCAACTCCTCGACGACTTTGGGGTGCGAGTCTTTAAGATTGTCGAGTAACTGCTGAACTTCCTGCCTTCCCAGTAATTCATGACCGTGGCGACTGATCACATCCGACAGGTGTGTTGTCAAAACGGTGGATAGGTCCACTACGGTGTAGCCTTTGGCCATGGCTTTTTCTTTCGCTTCTTCCTTTATCCAAAAAGCAGGCAAGCCGTAAGTCGGCTCTTTCGTGGGTATTCCTTCAATTTTTTCTTCCGCTGTTCCAGGATTCATAGCGAGATGGTGGTTCAGCATCAGTTCACCTTTCGCCACTTCATTGCCTCTGAGAAGGATGGCGTATTGCCCCGGTTTGAGCTGCATATTGTCCTGGATATGCACCGGCGGGAGCATGATGCCCACCTCTTGAGCGATCTGCCGTCTGATGGCTTTGATGCGATCCAGAAGTTCGCCATCCTGTTCAACATCCACAAGTGGAATCAGGCCGTATCCAACCTCCAACGATAGGGTGTCGACGGGGGAAAGCGGGGCCAGCCGTTCCGGAGCCCGGGTTTTGGCTTTACTCATTTCTTTGGCTTCTTCCTCTTTGATTCCCGCCTTTCTTGATTGAACCACCGTATAAGCAAGGATTGCGGTAACCGCCGACAAGAACATGAAGGGAACCGCAGGTAACCCGGGCACCAAGCCGAAACCAAAGAGTGCGGCAGCTGCAATTCCAATGGCTCGCGGTTGCATCAGTATTTGAGATGTTATCTCTTTTCCCAAATGTGCTGCAGATCCGGCCCTGCTGACGACGATGCCTGCAGCAGTTGAGACGACCAAGGCGGGAATCTGGCTGACCAATCCATCTCCCACAGTCATCAGGGTATAGTTCTGTGCGGCGTGTGAAAACGTCATTGATTTCTGGAAAACACCGATGGCAAGTCCACCCATGATATTGACCAAGGTGATGATAACCCCTGCGATCGCATCTCCACGAACGAATTTACTTGCACCATCCATCGCACCGTAGAAATCGGCTTCTTGAGAGATGGTCGTTCGCCGGTCCCTGGCTTCTTGCTCGGTTATCAACCCCGCATTCAAATCGGCATCGATACTCATCTGTTTGCCCGGCATGGCATCAAGGGTAAACCGGGCCGCCACCTCTGCAATCCGGCCCGCTCCCTTGGTAATGACCACGAAATTGATGATAACCAGAATCAAAAACACAATAGCACCCACAACATAGTTTCCGCCTACAACAAAAGTCCCGAAAGCTTTTATCACTTTTCCAGCAGCCATAGGCCCTTCATTTCCATGGAGCAGAATTATTCGGGTAGAAGCGATGTTGAGTGATAAACGGAACAGAGTCGCCAGCAGAATGATAGATGGAAATGCCGAAAGCTCCAAGGGCCTCAGGATATATGTCGCCACCAAGACAACGATTAGTGAGAAAGTAATGTTTAACGACAAAAGAACATCGAGAAACATGGGCGGCAATGGAATTACCATAAATACCAAGATGCCTACCACCGCCGCGGCCAGAAGGACATCACTGTTTTTGCTCAGTATCGGTATCCGTTTTGAATAGGGTTGTTGATCAATCATTTACATCATCCCAATATGTGACGACCATTAACGCGGAAATGCTTCTTTTTTCAGTCCATAGACATATGCCAAGATCTCAGCCACCGCCTGATAAAGGTTTGCAGGAATGGTCCCGCCAATTTCCACCAGCTTGAAAAGTGTTTGAGCCAAAGGTTTATGCTCAAATAAAGGAACCCCGTTTTCTTTGGCAAGCGTTTTGATACGTTCCGCAATAAAGCCGGCGCCCTTGGCTGTGACCTTGGGGGCCATCATTTTCTCCGGATCATATTTAAGGGCGATGGCCAGCTTTGTCGGATTGGTTATGACTACATCAGCAGTGGGAACGGACTCCATCATACGTCGCCGGGCCATTTCCCTCTGCACACTGCGGATTCTTGCCTTAACCGCGGGATCACCTTCTCGTTGCTTTAACTCATCTTTAACTTCCTGCTTCGTCATTCTCAGGCTTTTCTCATATTGCCAGCGCTGAAATGCATAATCCAGGGCCGCCAGCACGATCAGGGTTAAGCAGGTGTAAAAACCGATCCGGAATGAAACTGCGGCAAAAAACGAAAGGGTTTCGCTTACGTCCGTGAGCATCAACGAAGGTATATTTTCCAATTCGCTTTTCACCATCATGAATGCAACACCGCCGACAAAGACAACCTTTAAGAGGGATTTGGCAAGTTCAGCGAGCGACCGCAAGGACAATAGGCGTTTGATTCCACTCAAGGGGTTCAGTTTGGAAAGCTTGGGTGTAAGGGGATCCAGAGTGAATAGAAAACCAACCTGAAAAAGATTGGCTGCGATTCCAGCCACTGCGACAGCCAACATTAGCGGTATCAGGATGATGAAAATTTGATAAAAAATTTCCAAAAGCAATACAGACATGGAACCCTGTTGTAAGGTTATCGTGGAAATATTTTGAAAAACGCCTCGCATCAGATCTGAGAGGCCGTGGAAGATATGAACACCTGAAAAAAAGAAAGCTCCCAACGCACTCAGTAAGACCAGGACAGAAGAGACCTCCCTGCTTTGAGCAAGCTGGCCCTTTTTTCTGGCCTCTTCACGACGCTTGGGAGTCGCCGGCTCTGTTCTGTTTTGGTCACTTCTATCGGGCATCGTATCGTTTCTCCTACCCCGCCGCTTTGAGAAGTAGCAGGATATCACTTCCCATTGCACCGAAGAGCTGCTTCAAAAAAGACAGTAGGTAGGGAAGTGAAAAGGCCAGAAATAGGAGTCCAATGACAATTTTCAGAGGAAAAGCCACGATGAAAATATTCATCTGTGGGACTGTACGGGCGACCAGACCCAATGCCACACTGGTAAGCAGAAGCGCCACCATGACAGGCGCAGCCACCTTGATGGCGATAAGAAACATCCCCCCACCAAGTCGCATCAGGAATTCCATGACAGATGCGCTAAAATGAAAGCCGAAGGGAGGGACCAATCGGAAGCTTTCCACCAGGGCGCGTAAAAACCAATGATGTGCATTAATCGTGAGGAATATCAACATCGCGATGAGGTATTTCAATTGGGCCACGATGGAAACCTGTGCGCTCGTCAGCGGATCCATGACGTTTACAATCGCAAACCCCATTTGGAAGCCGGCCAGTTGGCCTGCCAACTGAATCCCTGCAAAAACCAGTCGAACAGAAAGTCCGATCGTAATTCCCAATGCGATTTCACTCAGGACGCCGATACCAAAGGGTATCACATCGGGGAAAAATGGTACTTCAGTCAGCTTCAGCAATGGGATGAGAAGGACGCTCATTGAAAACCCCAGTCCCACCCTAAACAGTATGGGAACATTTCTGCTCGAAAAGACCGGCACCGTCATCAGGATCGCGATGACCCGCAAAAATACCAGAAAAAATATCTGAAGCTGGGGGAGTGAAATGCTGAAATTTGTCATACGCTATTCAGGACCCTTGATATCGTTTTCGACCGCTTCAACGAATATATGTCGGTATGTTCATAAAGAGGCTTTCCGCAAACCCGATGATTATTTTGAGCATCCAAGGAAAAAAAATGAGTATCGCCAGCCCGACTGCCAACATTTTTGGAATAAAAACCAGGGTCATTTCGTTGATCTGAGTGGCCGCTTGGAATATACTCACGATCAAACCAGCAACCAAACCGAAGACTAAAACGGGTGCCGCCAACAGGATGGCTACCTTTAAAGCTTCCAGAATAAATCCGGTTACAAATTCAGGGGACATCTCGTTATGACCCGAAGCTTTTAATAAGTGAGCCCACAATGAGATACCAACCGTCTGCAAGGACAAATAACATGAGCTTAAAAGGCAGCGAGATCATGATCGGGGGCAACATCATCATCCCCATGGACAGAAGAACACTGGCCACGACCATGTCAATAACGAGAAAAGGAACGTAAAGCAAAAAGCCGATTTGAAATGCCGTTTTCAGCTCACTGATAACGAACGAAGGGATAAGCACGGATATGGGCACATCTTCCGTATTCTTCGGTCTGGCAATATCTGCGATATCCACCAGAAGCGCCAAATCTTTTTCTCTCGTCTGCTTGAACATAAATTGTCTGATGGGCTTCGCGGCATTTTCGAGGGCTTGTTCTTGGGTGATTTTTTTGTTCAGGTACGGTTGAAGCGCTTCCTTATCGACCTGCTGCCAAACCGGCGTCATCACAAAGAATGTCAAAAACAATGCCAGTCCGATGACGATCTGATTGGGGGGCATCTGATGGGTACCGATTGCTTGTCGAAGAACGGATAGCACGATAACGATTCTTGTAAAGGAAGTTAACATAATAAGAATGGCAGGAACCAACGACAGAACCGTCAAGAGCAGGAAAATCTGGAGAACAACGGAGATATCCCCGGGATTCTGAACGCCTCCCTTATCGAGCCCGATACTGATGAATGGAGTCGGACCGTTCGATGGGTCCGCCCAGCCGATGTGCGGGGCCAGGACAAACGAGATCGTAAGGACGAAAAGTCCGATACATTTTATTGGGGCAAGTCGTATCATTCGTTAGCCCTTGGGGAAAAATTGATTTGTCATTCTTTATCTCTATGTTCCCTCAATCTCGAAGACAACCTGTGCAGTTGGGCGGAAAACGAAGAGGATACGCTCCCTTCCTGCTCCCGCAGTTTCTCAATGATTTCATCATTCTCTATCTTCGTGAGAAGGGACATGCTGTCATTGGTAATACCCAAAACCAGTATTGCTCCGGGCACTTCAACCAGTGAAATGTGCTTTTTCATTCCAATGTATGTATTTCCAAGGACTCTGATGGACTTCCCCTTGGCTCCCGTGGCCTCGCCTCTAAATCGTCTCTTGGTGTAGTAGAGAACCAGCAGCAGACCCCCCAAAATGATCGCCAGAGCAACGAACATTTTAAGGGACGTTGAAACCAGATCCGGTGGGTAGTTCATTTGAGGCTCTCAATTCTTTCTGTATGACTTACGATTTCAGTGAGCCGAATTCCATATTTCTCTTCAACCACTACAACCTCTCCTCTGGCTATCAGCTTTTGGTTGGCGAGTACATCGAGGGTTTCGCCCGCCGTTTTGGAAAGCTCGATGACGGAACCCTGGCCGAGTTTAAGCATTTCATCTATCAACATCTTGGTATGGCCCAACTGCACGGTTATTTCGATGGGGATATCCAGAATGAATTCAATATTGCCGGGGGGCTTATTCGGGGATGACTTGTCAAGATCGGAAAAGGCAAACGGCTTTCCCTTTTTCCCATTTTCCGCGGCAACGGTGTGCTCATTTTCAACCTGTTTTTCGCCGGGGTCGGTTTGGGAGACATCTTTCGTATTGGGTTTGGCCCCGGTCGTTGGGTTCATGACTGGGTGTTTTTTTGTTTTGGTGTCATCCGCATTAACCATGTCCATTTGCACCTCCATTTTGACGAAGTAACCCGGATATTTGGACTGCCCGGTTGCCCTTCAGAACGCCTGGAAACCCCTCATATTTCGGAATATCTTCAATCGTTACGACCATCGTGTCCTGAGGGCCGGTGTTCAGTTTAATCACATCCCCACACTGAAAGCTCAGCAAATTGCGAACCGTGTGAGCTGTTGTGCGTCCGAGTTCAGCGGTCACTTTGACGGGGGTCTTTTTCAGAAGTCCTCGGAGCTGAGGGGACCAAGTGTTTTCCGTCTCCCGATTCCTGGAGTAGGCCGATGAAATCTTTTCCCTGATGGGCTCCAGCATCAAACACGATACACACACATAGATCTTGCCGGAAAACTCAGCGCATTTCAGCGTAAACGCAACGACGGATACGGAGTCATTTGGAGCATATACGCGGAGAAAGTCAGGTTTGGTTTCAAAACCTCTTAGAGAGCATTTGATGGGGTAAATACACTGCCAGGCTTGTTCCAGGTTTCTCAAAAAATCATTGGCGAACTTTCCGATCATTCGCTGTTCGATAAGCGTAAACTCCCTTGTCTGTGCCAGAGGCTTTCCATCTCCGCCAAGCATGCAGTCGATTAGGGAAAATACGAGTTCGGGTTCTATTGTCAGGAGCGCCGTACCGGTAAGAGGCTCCATATTGAACATACTGAAACTCGTGGGATGGGAAAAAGCCTTCAAAAACTCTCCAAACTTCACGGTTTTAGAGGAAACAGGTGGGAGCTCAATTTCCTTTTGTAGAGAGGAGGAGAGGGAACTCTGCAATAAGGCTTTCAATTTGTCATACACCTCATCCAGGGCTGCAAATTGATCCCTCAGCCTGATGCCTTGGGAGGTCAGATCAAAAGGCTCAGCAATGAGTCCCGGCTTCTTATTTCTTTCCAGGTTCACTTCCCCCTTATCCATAGCCGAGAGGAGGGCGCCGACTTCTTCTTGAGACAAGATCTGTTCCGCCATCTGAGGTTCACCTTTATTGAATGACAAACTCTGTAAAATATATATTCGTTATGGCTTTCTTCTTGAGAAGTCCATTGAGCTTTTCCGTCAATTCATTTCGCAGTGCGATCTTTCCTTCACTGCTTTGAATATCCTCAAATCTTCTTGAAGGCAGCATCGTCAGAATCATATCTCTGATCTGCGGGAGTCGTTTTTGCATTTCCTGACTCAGCACTTCACTTGTCAGCTCCAGATCCATAGTCGCCCTCAAGAATCTGTTTCCCGTGGGATCGGAAAGATTTACGATAAATGTGTCCAGAGAATATAACGGCCCGATAGGATGTTCCTCAGCGCCCTTTTCAGCGGCTCGTTCCGAAGCCATATCCGCAGGTGGGTTCACAATGTGGTCGAGTGCGGACACCTTGTTCCAGATCATAAAAAATCCTGCCCCGATTACGACCACGAATATCAGAAAGACGGTCATAATGATGATCATCAATTTGTTTGACATGCTATTTTTCCTCCTCCATCACCAATACAATTTCTACCCTGCGATTCCTTGCTTTGTGCTCAGGAGTATCGTTCGGAAAAACGGGCCTTGACTCTCCGTAACCCATCGCGGACAGTCTTTCAGGCGGTATCTTTCCCTTGTCCGAAAAATACTTGAGAACATTGACCGCCCTTTCGGTCGACAGCTCCCAGTTGGACGGATATCTTTCGGTATGAATCGGGTCGTTGTCAGTGTGTCCTTCAACGCGAATCGGGCGGGATATATCCTGTATAATGTCGATGATGCTGTTCAGAATCGGAAAGGCTATTGGATTGATGTCGGCAATCCCTGATTGAAAAAGGATCGCGTCTTGAAGCGTAATCATGATGCCTTCATGGGTATATGCCGCGTCCACGCCCGGTAGACTGTTCAGGTCTTCCATGGAGCCGGTCATTCCCTCCTCGGAATTCACTTCGGAGGTTCTGTGAGGTTCGATAACGCCGATAGACACTTTTTCACCCGCCTCCAATATCCCGAGGCCGCTCTGTAGAGAACCCTGAAAGCTCCTTAGTTTTTTCGTATCCAGCGTGCCCATTGTAAACAGGAGAACAAAAAATACCATCAGTAAGGTCATCAAGTCATTAAATGTTGTGAGCCACTTCGCGCAGCCGTCGCTTCCTTCTTTGTTGTGATTTGTCCGTGTGCGACTCATCGGACACCCTGTTTCAGCATCTTACCGGGATTCTCTTTTACCAAGACAATTTCAACCCTTCGGTTTTTGGCTCGATGTTCCGCGGTGTCATTTGGGAATATGGGCTGGTACTGCCCAAAGCCGACCGCTGACAGTCGATCCGCAGGGATCTCTCCCGCTTCACTGAGATATCTTAGGACATTCACGGCACGTGCGGTGGAAAGTTCCCAATTTGAGGGAAAGCGATCGGTATGGATCGGAAGATTATCCGTGTGACCTTCGATGCGTACGGCATGGGGTATCTCAGAGATGATCTGAGCGATATTTTTCATCAGCGGGACGGCTTCTTCGGACATTTTCGCAACGCCGAGCTCAAACAAAACCGTGTCGGATATCCGCATTACGAGTCCTTTCTTAGAGAATGAAATATCAACTTTTTTATCCAATCCGAGATTGTCTCTCAAGGATTTAACATCTTCAAACACTTGGGCGAGTTGACTTTCTTTATCAACAATGTCCGCTGAATCCCTGATCACCCGTTGACCTTGCTCGAACTTCAGGCCGCCCGTGAGAATGCTGACGGAGGTTACAAAGGATTTTACGAACCGGATGACTTTTCCTTCCTCAATGGAGGCAAAAGAGCTCAACATGATGAAGAAGCAGAGCATGATGAGAATAAAACCGGTGTATACGATCTCCCACCCCCCGCCGGAAGAAGCGGAATCCGACCGCTTGGAAACCATTTTTCGCAGTTTAACTCTCATTTTTTTGATCGATTGCGTGTCCTATTCCGCAGTCGCCTGTGCCTCTTTGAGTTCAGCGGATTCACGCGCCTTTGGAGCGATGAAGGCTTTGAGCTTTTGTTCAACGATCCGGTGGTTGTCACCGGACTGGATCGATATGATTCCCTCCAGCACCATCTGGCTTATCAGTATTTCCTGTTTGCTCCTCGTTTTGAGTTTTCCGGCAATGGGAAGAAAAAGCAGATTGGCCAGAAGCGTTCCATAAAAGGTTGTGAGCAGAGCGACCGCCATAGGCGCCCCGATCTGACTGGGGTCCTCCATCTGCATGAGCATCTGCACCAACCCAATGATGGTTCCGAGCATTCCCACAGCCGGAGCGAATGTTCCCATGGTGGTGAAAATTTCCGCTCCAAGCTTGTGACGTTCCTCTATGTATTGAATCTCGGTTGTCAAAATGTCCTCAATTGCATTGGATTCCATTCCGTCGATGGCCAGCTGCAAACCTTTCACCATGAATGGGTCGTCTAAGTCCTTTAACTGTGACTCGAATGACAGGATTCCCTCGCGACGGGCTTTTTTGGCAAAGTCAACAAGCAAGGCAATGAGATTCGGCACGGATTTGGACTGGTGTAAAAATACGTGCTTCGCCACTTTAAACACGCTCATCACTTCAGAGAGCGGATACGCAAGGAGTGTCGCCCCCATGGTTCCACCCACTACAATCATTAGCGAAGGATAATTGATAAACCATGTGAAAGTCCCCCCCGTCATAATTGAAATGATGACCAACCCAAACGCAACAAGGATACCAATCAGTGTCGTGATATCCACGAATGACCTCCTCAGTTGAATCTATTTCGGCTAAAGGCCTTTTTTTGGAGAGGAAACTGCAGAACGTTCTCCAAACAATGTGATGCCTTAGCGACATCATGTGTTAATCGTAATGGGAACAAAAACAGCCTGGAAATTCCAAACCTCCTTTTTCATCTGGTAAGCATTATTGAAGCCCAGCCTTAATTTGAGCAAGTATTGTGCCAAGCAGTACCCGCCGGGAGGCTCGCCGATCGCTTGGCTCGGTCTCCGCCGAAGACCGCTTGGCCCCTTGACTTTCGGGGTCTTTCCAGCGCCCATCTGCTTCGGTGGTGATGCGAATGGATTTCATCTGAAGGATGGAAAGCGGCCTTTTTCGCTCTCGGTGATTGTTTCGTCAAGGTTCAGGTAAACATTGTCAAGGATTTGACAGTCTATCCGGGACTTAAGAGGAAAGGAATCGCCGGGACGCTACTGAAGTTGGGGGGTATCTTAAGACCGTTATTCGGCATAAGTCGGTTGAGAAAGGGAAGCAGTGATCCATATGCCATCGATCCGCGTCTCTCTGTGTGAAAATACCGGATCGCGACAC
>JAWOGN010000147.1:0-3834 GCA_046496815.1 Desulfatiglandaceae bacterium | reverse complement strand
TTTACTTTTAAAATGATGGCATCCGTCGAAATCTTTTCGTAATCCAAAAGCTCATCCGAGCTGCCGCTTTTTGGCATATGGTTCACGGCAAGGGAATGAACCGGCAAATAACCGTCACCAAAAAGGGCCCTGACAGCATCGCCTACGCCCCCCTCCGGAAAATGGTCTTCCACCGTGATAAGTGATTCCGTTCCCCTTACGGCTTGCATAAAGCCTTCCCTGTCAATAGGCTTGATCGAGTAAAGGTCCACCACCCGAATGAAAATTCCTTCCTGTTTAAGGATATCAAAGGCCTTCAGTGCCTCGTGCACCGTGATCCCGGCACCGATCACCGAAACCCGGTCCTTTTTCGATTCCCTCAGAAGTTTACAGCCTCCGATATGAAATTCAGCCTCGTTATCATAGATAACCGGGGTCGCCCCCCTCGTAGTTCTGAGATAAAAGATTCCCTTGTGTTTCAGGGACGCTTCGACCAGTTTCTCCGTGGACACGGCGTCACAGGGATAAAGAACGGCGCTCCCCAAAATCGAGCGAAACATGGCAATATCCTCAAGACCCATCTGAGAAGGTCCGTCCCTGCCGATGGATACACCTGCATGAGACCCGCAGATCTTGATCTCTGCAAGTGAATAAGCACTCATTCTGATCTGATCAAAGGCTCGTGTCAAAAAGGCGGCAAATGTGGACACGAACGGTATTTTTCCCCGGCGCGAAAGACCGTTTGCCGCTCCCATCATATTTTGTTCCGCCACAAACATCTCAAAGAAACGATCCGGATACGACTCTCGAAAGATATCACTCTTCGTAGAGTTGCTTACCTCCGCGTCAAGGGCGACCATTGTAGGACAGGCAGGGCAAACCCGTCTCAGCGCGCTACCATAGGCTTTCCTTGTGGGAACCATCTCGGAAAGCTCATAGGAGGGTATTTGGATGTTTTTTGGATGAGGGATTTCAGGTATCTGTTCCATCGGTTTTTCAATCTCGCCCCTCAATGTCTGGTCGGGTTCCCCAATTTCTTTGAAGGCGCGCTCAAGATCTTTCCTTTTTAAGGGTTTTCCGTGCCAGCCGTTCCGGTCTTCGAGAAAGGATACGCCCTTTCCCTTCACCGTCCTGGCGATGACCATGACCGGTCTTCCTTCAACTTCCATGGCTGACTGAAACGCATCGAGAATTTGCGGGAAATCATGGCCGTCGATAACGATCGTTTCCCATCCAAAAGCGGTAAATGGCTTTTCATAGGCTTCAATATGGTGCCCGTACATGGTTTCACCTGTCTGGCCCAGCCGGTTGACATCAAGAATGCCGATCAGGTTGTCCAGTTTATAGTGGACGGCCAACTGGACGGTCTCCCACTGGGATCCTTCCGTCATTTCACTGTCACCCAAAAGGACATAGGTCCGGTAGGACAATCTGTCCAGATATTTGGCGTTCAAAGCCATGCCCAGGCCTATGGAAAGTCCTTGGCCCAGTGAACCTGTCGCTGCTTCGGCATAGGGAAAAGCCGGTGTCGGATGTCCTTCAAGCGGGCTTCCAAACCTTCTCAGGGACATGATTTCTTCATGGGAGACCTTTCCTGCAGCCGCCCAGAGGGCATAAAGCAAAGGTGAAGCATGACCTTTTGAAAATATCAGACGGTCGTTATTGGGGTGTTCCGGTTTTTCAGCATCGAACCTGAAAGCTCCCCCGAAAAGCAGGCCTGTCATCAGCTCGACCGCTGAAAGGGAAGAAGTGGGATGGCCTGAGCCGGCCTCTGTGGTGGAGGCAAGAATATTATACCGTATCAAACGGGCAATCCTCGTTAACTCTGCTTCACTGGTCATGTTTCCTCCCTGTCCGGGCACTTTCCCTGTCCTTGTTACTGTTTTTTCTTGTCTTAAGCGCCTTCTTCGTGAGCGAGTTCTTTGCGGGTACCTTGGAGTCGCCGCACTTCCTTGTGAAGCCGCCTTGTTTGGAGAACCTTCCTCACCAGTTTCGGTAGGCTCAAAACGGCGACGACGGCGCCTCCTGCAACAGCGGACCAGAAGACCACGGTAGGAATCGACATCTGAAATGTCCACCACGCGATTTTGATTTGTAAAGGACTGCTGTTCTGTACCCCCGCGATCACCAGACAGAGGACGATCAGAAAACTGACAATCAAGGAGAAATATGCCATGGCTTCTTCCTTCTTCCTAAATTGAGCGGTTCTCGGGAAACCTGGAACCGCTTAAACTGGGTTTTTATTTTGTGTTGCATTTATGTCATTAAAAACTCACGCTATGGCTGCATTTTTCCCCTCTCTGCTTCAGCTGCATCTTGTTCTCGCATTCTTTTTTCCACTTTGGCCAGGAGTTCCGCAGTGTTTTTTCTGAATTCTTTGGTTCCGCCGGTCCTTTGAAAAGCCATAACTGCAATGATCAGCGCAACAAGGGCAATGATGAAATTCAAAATAGCCATAATAATCGCCTCCTTCTGTTCTAAATTTTCAAATTTATGCCGGACCCTATCTTTCAGGTTCCTGCACGTCCAAAAAGCTCATCTCTTTTCAGAGGATGCGTGCGTGCCGTGAGCACGCGTACTTCTTTTTTACTACATTGGACGGGTACACGGAATGGGGTGGAGCCGGTATTGTTCCTATAAAACAAATGTACCTGTCTGCTAGGTTCCCGTTGTAACCATCTAAAACGACACTTTTTAGCTTCTTACCGGTCACGCTTGAAAAAATGTCTCCGTTAATCATCCGTTCAGCCCATTCTCCCTTTTACAGCTTTAGCGAACTTTTTTCCGAATTCCATGCCTTTTTTTAAATCGTCTCCGGTTGGGCTGCCCATAAATTCAAAGGAATCAATCTGATTCCATTTTCCAATCTCTATAATCTTTTCGAACTCCTTCTGAGCGCCCCCGCTCCAGCCGTAGCTGCCAAACCGTGCCACCCTCCTGTTCCTTACTCCCTTGTGAATGGCAATGTCCAAAGCAGTTATTGGTACACCTAATCCCGGAGATGCTTCTTTCCTCTTGTGACCGACAACTTTTTACCGACCTTCCTGATAGTGAAACTCCGGTTTTCCAAAAACTCGGACTTACCAGCCCCTTTGATATCTTCTCCATTGTATTTGCCCTCCTAACTATTAGAGTTAGCTTTAGTGTAGCGCTATGTTGGAGCAAAGGAATGGATGGAATCCTGTATTTGTAACTCGAAAAGAAAGTACAAATGCAGATGGTCACTCCAAAGGCTTGCTGCGCCAAGTGGTCTGAAAGCTTCAGGAGCAAATCCGCCCTTTTAAACATTTCAGTGCTGGGCGCGTTCGATTTTCAGGTTGTACCTTGTCTTTTGAAGAAGAATACAGGATAGGCCGTATGTATTTCGGGATGTTGCAGTGATATAAATAAAATTAGGTTCAAAGTTCAGCGCCGCCTCCGGCCGCCGAAACGGCCGGTTTGATCAAAAGTGAGACTCCAGCATTGCGGAGTCAGATACGAGGGTTCAGAGGTTAGAACCGCTTGAACTTGAATTCAATATGGATGAAAGTTTGAAATGCTCAACGTCACCCGTTGGGTGTAAAGCCGCCATGAGTTCAAGCGAGATGGAATCCTTTGACAGCAGATGGTTTGACATTTTTCACCCCGGAATCCCGATTTCATCGCGAAACCCTGAACCGCTCAACCTTGGAGATACATAAATCCATGACGCTGAAAGGAGGTGACAGTATGGAATCGAAAACAATTGCTGTTTCCAAAAGAGCCGGCCGCAGCGAGGTTTCAAGGCAAGCACGTGGCCCGGATTGCAGACATGCTCAGTGTCGCATCGCGGAATCATGATGAAAGGATCACCCAATGAAAGGTTCAAGGATAAGC
>JAWOGN010000145.1:0-6783 GCA_046496815.1 Desulfatiglandaceae bacterium | reverse complement strand
ACCCGCTTCAATTCCCCGACTTGGTTCGCGGCAAGCCCGATGCCCGGCGCCAGGTACATGGTATGAATCATACCGTCAACCAGTTTATGAACGCCCTCGTCAATGTTTTCAATGGGCTCGGCATGGGCCCTTAAAACCCGATCGGGATACGTAAAGATTCTACACCCATTGCCCTCATCTTCCATATGATGCGTCACCCCTTGTCATCAAGAATGATTGGTCTGTCCGCTGCGGAAATCTAATTTGTTGGCTGCGCCTTTCAATAAAATCGCCTACACCGCAACTACAAAAGCCGCTTTTCCTCACCATCCTCTGATCAACAAACCATTTGATAATGTAATAAATGACTACTTTTATTTTAAACATTTCAATGAAATAAATCAAGGCAACCGAAAACCCGCCCAAGAACAATAACTTCGCATTGTAAGCGTTGACAGGTTTCAGGGTTTCCCGATGAAATCGGGATTCAGGGTTAAGGACAAAGAAGGGATTGAGGACCCGAAATCGTCGTTAAAAATGCTCATTTTCCCAAGTAATTGCCAATTCAGTTCCAAATTTTGGATTCGGCCTGACAAAGCTGACGCTTTTCTCATAAATACGTAACCCAAATGCACTCCGTGGACGAGAATTGAACCTTGAACCCCTGAACCTTTGAACCCGTGAACGGTTACTTCGCATTTTTGCATCCCGTCTTCAGACGCGCTTTACCCGATCTTCCATGGTAAAGAACTTGACTTTTTCATGCCGGCTTCATATTCAGATTACATGCTGAAAAGAGTCACCGAATTCCTGTTTGAAGCCGGGATGTTAAAGAAAACTCCCCGCACCGGGTACCAATTCCTCGGATCCGGCGCGGAGTCCGTCGCAGATCATTCTTTTCGAACGACGGTAATCGGCTATGTGCTCGCCACTTTAGAACCCGAGGCGGATCGAAACCGCGTCTTGTTGATGTGCTTGCTTCATGACCTGCCGGAGGCCAGAACCGGGGATCACAACTATGTGAATAAAAGATACGTCACAGTGGACGAAAGCAAAGCGATAAAAGATCAGGTACGCGAGCTTGCTTTCGGCAATGAAATCATCGCGCTGATCAGTGAATTTAATGCCGGAGATACTCTGGAAGCTCGCTTATCCAAGGATGCGGATCAACTTGACCTTATTTTGGAATTAAAGCAAGCGCTCGACACGGGAAATCCCAATGCAAAAGACTGGTTGTGCTTCGCCGTCAGAAGACTGGTGACGGAAAACGCCCGGAAGCTGGCGGAAGAGATCCTGAGTCACGACAGCACCGATTGGTGGTTCGAAAAGAATGCGGAATGGTGGGTCAATGGACCTAAGAAGCCAATTGAAACGGATTAGGATTTTTGAGCTTCCCCGGGGGAGGGAAGCCGTCATGAAAACCAGTCTGATCGTTTCGGTTTGCTTTCATGTCTGTGTTTTGATGGTTGTCCAAAAGGCTTTTCCCATCAACTGGGCCCGCGAACCCCTTAGAACCTATCACGTGGAACTGCTTCGCCCCCCCGTGGATCCCCTGGACGAAGCGGAAACGACCGGCGCGGATCTGGCCAAGATCAAACCCGAGGAAAAAACGCCGCCCGAGGAGACGGAGGATACCATCTCCTTGGACACCGCGAACAAAAAGTACAGCTCCTATGCGGCAGTGATCAAAGCAAGGCTGATGCAGCACTGGGAATATCCGCAGGAGGCCCGGGAAAATCTCATAGAGGGGAAGGTTCTGGTTCTCTTTACCCTGAACCGAGAAGGTCGGTTGAAGGACCTGAAGATCCTGAGGCCTTCGGATCACGCCATTCTCGACAAAGAGACGGAAAGGACCATTCGTTCCGCCGCTCCCTTCCCTGCTTTTCCGGGCTCTGTAACCGTGGCGAGACTCCATATCAAAGCCGATTTCGCTTACACGCTCACCCGGCGCGAGTGAAAGCCGCCGTCGAGCCCATTCAAAAAAACCATTTCAGAACCGGTTGCTGTTTAAAATGCTCTTGAGCCAACGTTACCGGCATTGCAAATGCGCAGGGGCATCACTTTTTGAGAATAACCGGCTCAGGCTCATAGGTTCCCGAAGTCACCTGATCCCAGAACGCCGCCTCATCTTTCTGCCAGCGCGGACCAAACGAAGCGTTAAAAAAACCGCCCAATCTTTGGAATAGCCGCCGCCAGCCCGATTGGTGTCCCAGCGTGAGCACATCTTCCAAAAACGGCACAATCTCGAACATTTTTTCCTTGGGAATATAAGCCCTTGCCCCCATTTCGATCGATGTTCTCAAGGTCCTCGCCGAAAGGGCGTGTGCGGTCAACATGACCGCCGGAAAACCTAGGTGTACAGCGGCATTCAAAAGATCGAACCCCCGAACCCCCATGATGTCCAGTATGACGAGATCGTAACTCCATGATCTGAGGAGATGGTAGCCGGTCTCGTAATCCGTGGCCTTATCGAGCACCAGGCCTTCGAATTCCGTCAGATGCTCCTCCAAGGTCTCCAGCACGTCGATTTCATCGTCCACCGCCAACACGCGCTTATTATTGAGTATGCTTTCCTGCATGGGTCAATTCCTCAAAACGTCTCCCCACAAAATTCCCGAGGGTTCATCGAACAAAGGTGGTCTTCTCCTCGACGGCCTTTCTGGGGATGGGGTCAGGCTCGCGCTCTTTCTTGCCAAGGCAAACCAGGCCGATTGGCGTCTTGCGGGTATCAATTCCAAGAATTTCTCTCATTGCTTTCTTGTCAAAAAAAGTGAACCACAGACTTCCCAGACCGAGCGCATAGGCTGCGAGATGCATATTCTGAATCGCAGCGGCACAGGCATGCTGGTATCCGACGCTTCCCTCTTCCAGAAACATATCGACGCCTGTCTTTTTGGGGTCTCCGATAACAATGATCATGACAGGGGCCGTCTGCAAAAACTCCATTTTATAAGATGCCAACCACTTCCAACCGCTTTTTTCCAGTGCCCATGCCCGGCAGCGCTCCGCTTCGGAAAAAATCTTTTCCTTCACCGCATCATCGGTCACGACGACAAACTCCCACGGCTGACTGTTGAGTGGAGAGGGAGCCCAAACGGCAGCTTCCAATATCTTGTGAATTGTTTCTTCACGGATCGGTTCTTTCAAGAAGTCTCGACAACTTCGCCGGTCCTTAATCGCGGTAAAAACATCCATTCTCCTGCTCCTTTCCTGGTTGGGTCACCGGAATTCCATTTCGAAATAGGCATGAATTCATCGCTTTGAAATCGTGCGTTGGGGACCGTTGGGATCTCTTTGAAAGGGCTTCAATCCCGATCCGTAAATTTGACTGGTCTCTATCTTCTAATACCCAAATGATTTTTTTTTAACACAAACGGATCCGTTCGGCAAATGGTGATCTGAACCCAACCAAAGGCATGATCATCCTGGTTGCATGTATGTGAAGTTCCGGGGGGCAATGCTTTTCCTAGGGGTTGGTGCGGGAGGGTAAAGAAAATGCTCATGTGGAAGCTGCTTTTCAGGAATGTCATCCCTCATGGTGGATCTTTTTCAGAAGCCAGGCCATGTTCTTTCCCAGGGTCTCCATGGTCCGGGCGGCCTCCGCATCCTCCTTGACTTGACCCGGATCGCGTCCCATACCCACATTCCAGTAACTCGATCCGACGATGATCATTTGTGCATGTTGAAACAGGTGATTCATCGTGTCGAAGGCGCGAATTGCTCCGGCCCGTCTCACCGCCGCAACCGCAGCCCCTACCTTCCGCTTCAATAGCCCCCCGTTGGCCCCGGACACCATGCCGCAGCGTTCGATCAGCCCTTTGATTGAGGCGCTGGCATCCGCAAAATAGACTGGTGAACCCAGCAGAATACCGTCGGCCTCGACCATTTTTGCCAAATACTCGTTGAGCCTATCGTGGGTGACCGCACACTTCCGATCTTTGGTTTCAACGCACTTGTAGCAGGCGATACACCCCTGGGGAGCCCTGCCTGCGAGCTGAATCAACTCGTTTTCAATGCCTTGTTTGGAAAGTTCATCAAGAACCCATTTGAGAAGGATGGCCGTATTCCCGTCTTTTCGACCACTCCCGTTAAAAGCGACAACCTTCATAGCTTTTTTCTCCATTTCATCTTCTTTCAATCGCAGCAGATTCAAGGTTTCCCGGAAATGGTGCTGAAAGTCCGCGGAGCGTGAAATGTTCGGCGAACCCTTTCTTGGCAGAGTTTCCCCTTTTTAATATGTTCCATGGAACATATACAACCCGGTCACCCTGGGAGAGGAGGCCCGCTATTCCGCGATCCGCACGCGGAAAAGGAGCTTGATCTCCTGCCCGTGCCCCAAATGGCACTTGAAATTGAGCAAATTTCCATTTTCAACGCCCGGGGGGATGGAAACGGTGAAGACGCGGATATCCCCGTCTGTGTGAAGCCGAATATCCCGCTTCGCCCCTTGTTCGGCCTCTTTGGAGGTAACAGGAAGATCGTGGAGGGGAAGATCGCGTCGATCGGAAACAAAACCGGCCGTCCCTGCTCCGGCCCCTTGAAAAAATCTCCTTCTCCATCCGAATCCCCGTCCGAAGCCTCCCCCTCTGCAGCGAAATCCCGAGCAGAAAGCCGCCTCGAAAGGATCGCCCCACGGATTGAAGGGGTAACGCCGGAAAGGAGTGCCTTCAGCGAGGGGATCGCGTCCCAGATCGTACCGATTCCGCTTGTCCCTGTGGCTTAAAATGTCATAAGCTTCGTTGATTTCCTTGAACCGCTCCTCGGCCTGAGGGTCGTCCCTGTTCGTGTCGGGGTGATTGCGAAGGGCGAGTTTTCTGTAGGCGATCTTGATTTCGTTCTCGTCCGCTCCTCGTGCAACCCCGAGAATTCCATAGTAGTCTTTTCTCTGCATCGGATGATATGAGTTCTCCTTGTTTTGTTCGGAGTATAGGCAATCCGATCTTTGGTTGTCAAGGCTGCCGCCATGCCCATCACAGTGGGTTAAAGCAAAAAATGTGCAACAAGAAGACAAGGTTTTCTTGCACTTTAAAAAGAGTGATCGGAGCGTTCGGATGTATTTGCGGGCATAAAAAGGTTAGGTAAACCGAATAGATATCCATAAGCCGGACCGGGCTCTCCGGCCGGGCATCTTACACCCCCCTGACGGAAGTTCATTGGGCGTAAAAACCCCTAATTTGTGTCTGATTGACGGAAAAAACTCTGATTGGATTTCATAAGCTATTGATATTATATCACTAAAAAAAAATTGCACCATATAACTATTTTTGTATTGCAATTTAAGAAGCGGATAGGCTATGGTGCCTATTAAATTCCGGAATCCATTTTTTAACTTTCTTTCCTGTAAGGGTAAAACGGGCGTTTTAAGCAAAATGGAGGCGGCGCTGATGGGGCGGGGAAAATTTGTGCAGAAACGAGGCGGTCAAGCTCCCATCCCCATTTACTATAACCTCCAAATGGAATTGTTGAAAGGGATCGAGGGCGGCAAGTGGTCCCCCGGGGAGGCCATCCCCCCTGAGCGCAAAATCGCCGAAGACTTCGGGGTCAGCCTGGGGACCGTCAACCGCGCCCTTGCCAACCTGGTCACTGAAGGATATCTCCAACGGATCAGAGGGAAAGGCACCTTCGTGGCCGGAACGACCATTCCTTTAGAGAGTGTAAGATACACCCGGCTGCGCAAAGAATTCGGTAACCCCGATCCCCGATTCAAAATCAAGCTGCTGAATTTGCAAACAACAGCTGGATTCCAGCCGGCCAACCGATTCCTGAAAATAAAAATTACAACCAAACTCTGGAAACTGACGCGGCTCTTCCAAAACCGTAAGAACCCCTTGATTTACTATGTATCCTATCTTCCTCAAAATCTATTCCCTAATTTGAATCAAATAGCAATCCCGATCCTCGAAAAAATGACCCTCTATGAAGCCATAGAAAAAAAGTACGGCCTGCCGACCATTTTCAATCAGGAGCTTTTCAGCGCCGTACCTGCCGACGGCGAGGTAGCGAATGTGTTGCATGTTTCCGAGGGGGTGCCGGTTCTGAGAATCGAGATGTTGTCTTTCACGTATAAGGAAAAAGCATACGAATACCGGAAAAGCTACTGCGTTACGGACGAACTCAAAATGTACCGCGAGATGTAGGGGCGAGACTTCCCGTTTTAGAGAGAGGAAATGATTTCCGACTATCCAGAAATTAATGCCGACGTGGTCATCGCCGGCGGCGGCAGTGCCGGTTCAATGGCCGGAATTCGGGCCAAGGAGATGGGCCCGGACAATGAAGTGGTGGTTCTGGAAAAAGGCCATGCCAAGTACTCGGGTTGCATCGCCAGGGGCATGGACGCCCTCAACATCGTGGCGGTACCGGGGGTGAGCACGCCCGAGCTGTATGTGGAATCCAACGCCATCGCCTGCGAAGGCATCATGGATGAGCCGGTCAACTACCGCATGGCGGAGCGGAGTTACGCCGTGATGCAGCGGCTGATCGACTGGGGTGTATGCTTTCCGACAGATCGTGATGGCAATTACGACATCCTCCGGGTCCACCCCAAGGGCAAGTTCTGCGTGACCATGAAGGAGCCGGAACTGAAGACAATCCTCTATAAACACATGATGGATGCCGGAGTTAAAGTGATCAACCGGACCATGGCCGCCGACCTCCTGATTGAGGACGGCCGGGTCGCCGGGGTCATCGCCTTCAACGTGCGAACCGGCGAGCTGATGGTCATCCGTTCCAAGGCCGTGATTCTAACCGCCGGGGGAACCGCGCGTTTCGGTCTCCCTTCAAACGGTAACTTGTACGGTGTCTATG
>JAWOGN010000113.1:0-3616 GCA_046496815.1 Desulfatiglandaceae bacterium | reverse complement strand
AAAAACTTGTCACCTTCGCTGGCCCCGTACTGCAACACATCCGCTCCCTCCTCGTGGATCACCTGCGAAAAAAGGTCGGCAAGGAGATCCCGCGGAAAGAACTCCGGGCTCGGCAACCCCCCCCCGAAGGATATCATCCCCGGCACGCCCTTGGTTACCTTCAAGATTTCTCTGATGAAGGAGTGCTTCATCGATCGGGTCGTTTTGGAGTAAAGTCGCTCTATCATGCCTTTCGCCTTTCCGTGTTCAGGGGTGGAAATGATCCGGCTTCAAAATCCTCGTGGGTTCTTGAAGTCTAAACATCCGGAGGAATTCGCTTCATATTATCGACCTCGGCCTGAATGCGGGTTCCGGATTTCTTCTTCATCGTTTAGCTCGGTCGGCCAACCCACATCGCTCTTGACCTCTGAAAACACGAGAAAACTCTCGCTTTTGGCCACACCCGGGATGGCCGCGATGCGCTGCTTGACCAAACGACCCAGATGATCGAGGTCCTGCGCCGCCACATGGAGGATGTAATCGAACCGGCCCGAAACGTGGTAACAGGCCCGTACCTGAGGAATTTCCAACACGCCCCGCTCGAACGGCCGGATCGTTTCCGCCGAGTGTCGCCCCAGCGTCACGGAAATCAGTGCTTGCACGTTTAGCCCCAGGCTGTGCGGATCAACAATGGCCCGGAATCCGCGCAAATGGCCGTGCTCCTCCAGACGGCGGGTTCTCTCTAGGACAGTGGACGCCGCCACCCCAAACTCTCGCGCCAGGTCGACATTTTTGCGTCGACCGTCTGCTTGAAGTGCCTTCAAAATCTTTCGATCCAGTGTGTCCATTATTTACTCCGATTCGCTTTTAAATTGAATATACATCGTATTTAATTCGGAAGTCAAAACATAACGGTGCAGTTAATTTCGTTTTTTTTACATTTTTCCGCTTTTTTTTCTTGCGCTCTGATTTTCCTGCTTGTTTTACAATTCAGCTTATGCGCCCCCGTCCGGCAACCGGCCATGCGGCTTGCGAAGGCTCGTTGCACCGGTGTGTTGTCTGTGATAGCTTTGGGGTGTCGTGTGATGTTCGAGCGCCGTCTGCGAATACGGGTCCCTCTCGCATGTACCCAAGCCGGGATTCTTTGGGGTTTTTTCAGAATGGCTTGAAGCGGCCCTTACGGAGCAATACGAATGATTTCATATGTGGTCAATTCTCATGCCCGAGAAGAATACGCCTCCGGTTCTCTGTTGGATTCATTTTCTTCCCGTGTCGCCGAACGCGTCTGGAAATTCCACCGCAGCTTTCCACAGTACAAACCGACGCCGCTTATATCCCTTGAGAACCTCGCGCTGTCACTGAAAGTCGACACGATCCGGATTAAAGATGAGTCGTTCCGTTTTGGTTTGAATGCGTTCAAAGTCTTGGGGGCGAGTCATGCGATTGCCGCGCTATTGGCAGAGCATGCAGGCATCCCGGATAAGGATCTGTCATTCAATTCACTCAAAACGACACGTGCTGCGAGGGGATTCGGAGACATGACCTTGGTCACTGCCACGGACGGTAACCACGGCCGCGCGGTGGCATGGGCGGCGCGTGAGTTGGGGTGTAAAGCGGTCGTGTTCATGCCGCGGGGAACCGTTTTTTCAAGATTTCAGGCTATCGAGGCGCTGGGGGCAAAAACATCCATTATTGACGGCACCTATGATGATGCCGTGCACCTGGCCGCCGACAAGGCAAAGAAATTCGGTTGGTTTCTGGTGCAGGATACGGCACGGGAAGGGTATGAAAAAATACCGCTCCGCATCATGCAGGGATATCTCACGATTCTGACGGAAGCGCTCGAGCAGCTTCAGGGAGAGACGCCTACCCATGTCTTCGCGCAATGCGGAGTGGGATCCTTCGCAGCGGCTTTACAAGCCCACCTGGCAAACCTGTTCGGCCGAAACAGGCCTGTATTTGCGGTTGTTGAGGCTGAGAAAGCCGCGTGTTTTTATCAATCCATGGTCAAAGGAAATCCGGATCCTTGCAAAGTGGAGGGGGATATGGATACCATCATGGCCGGCCTCGCCTGTGGCGAGCCGAGCACGCCGGCCTGGGAAATCCTGCGACGCTATGCAGATGTGTTCCTTGCCTGTGATGATTCCGTCGCGATCAAGGGCATGCAGCTTCTCGGTCGCCCATTGCCGGGCGATGACAGGATCATTTCCGGAGAGTCAGGCGCTGTTACCACGGGGCTAATTCATTATTTACGGAAGGCCCCCGCTTTTGAAGAGATTTCGAACGTACTCGGCATCGACCCAAGGTCCAGGATTCTATTGATTTCAACCGAGGGAGACACGGACCCGGACATGTACCGCAAAATTCTGTCAGCAATGCCGTTTGTTGACAGCGAGTAGCCTTCCGACGACACTTCCACGGAAGTCATTTCTACAAAAGCCCCGATAAAGGCAGGATCTTCGACCGGAATTCGATCAGCAGTGCTTGAAAATGGTGGGATTTGCCTCGTGGAGCTTCTTCACCCCTTATATGTAAATTCTTGCCAAAAAAGGTGACCCAATTTCACTATAAATGAAGGTACCTTTTGTCTATTCACTTAATTCATATTTCCTTGATTTTACTTAAGCATATAGAATATATAATATTATTTAACAACCGCTCGAATGGCAACTGTTTTGCTTTAGGGAGCATAGAGAAGCCAAACCCTCGGTGTGCCGGTCGATATTCTTTCTTTTGATCGGCATCGGCGACAGGAAATCAGAAAGCATATTCAACAAATGAGTCCGATTGACGAAACACAAGCTCAACCCGAAAAACGTTCCGGATTTGATCGTCGGGATGGCAAGATAAGGATTTTGAGCAAATACTGGCTGACCGGGAAACGTACCATCATTCGGAGAACGGAAGACCGGCGAAAGCTCACCCTAATTGACCGACACAGTGCGAGAACGTTCGCCGCGATTCTTCTCATCATCACACTCAGCGTCATCGATGCAATTTTCACGTTGAGTTTGGTTGACAGCGGGGCGGCGGAGTTGAACCCGATAATGGCCTACTACCTGGGGCATGGCCCGCTTGCTTTCTTCTGGGTAAAATACCTCCTGACATGTGCGGCGGTTCTAATCCTGTTGCTCATCAAGAACATCCCCCTTTTCAACACCCGCTTCCAAGCGAAAATCCTCCTCATCGTGGTCTTGATACCTTACGTGTTCGTTATCCAGTGGGAGATTTACCTGCTGTTGACCCGTTAATACCTCCCAGCGGATTTCTTTCCTGCCGATCGCCTCGTTTGGAATTCATTCGGCATACGACCTCAGGGTGAAACGCTCAATCTTCCGGATGACGTGTTTTCCTTCCTTTCCCCGTCACTTCAGTGATCCTGCCCATTCGCAACGGTCACGCCGCGATTATCTCGGCTTTCTTTTTGCAGACTGCGAATTTGGACGGGAGCGTCATGATGCTTGACACCGAGAACGCCTTTTCCTATGTTTCAATATCCCCATAATCGGATCGGGAGGTCCTTGATGATCAAAAGCAATAACGACTTTTTGGTATCCAAGCTCGGCGAGTGCCGTATCCCGTCGACCATGTCCTGCGTCCGGTTTGTGAATGATGCGGCCCGCGTCCTCTATCACTC
>JAWOGN010000286.1:0-7608 GCA_046496815.1 Desulfatiglandaceae bacterium | reverse complement strand
ATTTGGGTGCGGCTCTTTTAGGACGACCTTTCTCAGCAGTTTTTGGCGTATGGTATCGAGGTCCATTTGGTGAAGTATTCCTTACTTGATAGCTTTCAGATGACGACGCTTGCGAGTTGGCCGTGGTTTGAACGTGGAGGGAACGATGCCGTTGGTATAGAGTGCTCGGTGATTACGTTCATACTCCTTCGCTTCATGAAAGAGCCAATACTCATCAAAGTCGTGACTGCAGCGCAGGGCACGCAGGCGCAGCAAGGCTTCGGCGCCAGCCAGACTCCAGCGGGCCCCGGTCACCTCCATTCGGTCCTTGACCAGATGTCGGCAGGCGCCCTCGATGACTCCAGTTGCAATGGGAAAGCCCCGCGAAAGATAGCGATCATAGCGCAGATAGGGCGAGTGGTTGAGGAGGTAGCGGGCGCAAGTGTCTATGGGTTCGCGCTGTTTGGAGGAAAGCGCTCTCAGAGTCGCGCTGCGACGCATTCCTCCGGCCACGAAACCGGCCTTTCCCCGCAGGATTTCAAGGAGTCGATGCTCAATCCAGCTTTCCAACTCCGGTCCGGATGCGGGGTGAAACGCCCTGCCGGCATCCCACAAGTACTCGATGACGTGAATGACATCGACGATAATCGTCAAATCGAGACCATTCTTCTTGGCCAGGCGACGCAGAATACGGATCTGGCTCCTATTGCCATCAACCAACGCAACCCAGGTCTTTTCATCGGTCGCGTCCCGGTAACGAGCCTCCACCAGCAACTCTTCGATGACCTGTTCCGGAGTCTTCTCGATACTCGCCCAGATACGCTTTCGCTCTGGTCGAGGACGTGGTCGTCCAATCTGGCAGGAAGAGCTTTGGCCCATCAGTTCTTCAGGAGTGCGCACGAAAGGAGCGATCGTATAAACAGCTGCAACCGTGGCCATGCGTTTGGCGTTTTTCTTCTCCCCCTTAGAAAGGCGTGTGCCCATCTTGTGTGTACGTTCCATGGCGGCCTTGCGGGTGTGCTCCCGAAGGTCCTCCATGCGCATCACCACCCCCTTACCGTCAACACTCATCGCCAGCACCGAGCCGGTCTGTTGATCCACGGTAGAATTTGCGGCTCGCATCTCGTAGAAGGCGTCAAAGTCCTGGGCTGCGCGTCTTACCAGTTCTTCAATCTGGCGCTTGGGGACATGCCCTCCAGTGTTTTTACTGATGCTCTCCACCGTCTCGTCAAAGGAGATCTTTGCGGCTTCTTCGGCCACCCGGCGACGCAGCTCGAGCGAGTAGCGCTCATGGGGCAGGTTGAGTTCGGCATCCAGCGGATGGAGACTCTCGACTCCCTCTTTACCGTATCCTGCGCGCTCTACCGACACGGTTCCGAACACCGTCTCAAGCTTACGACCTTGAAGCCGAACCTGGGTTCGGTGGATTCCATCGTTGCCCCTGACCGGCTGATTGGATTGTCCAGGGCAGCGGTTATTCAGGTGCTCCTGCAACATAATCCGCATCAATTCCCGGCCTTTCTTTTCAAGTTCACGCTCAAGTTCGCTGTGGGTCATCGAAGATGCCTTCTCGGAATCCAGGTAGCCTACAATATGTTCAAAGTTTTCTCGCGCCTGATCATAAGCCTGTTCCAAGGGCGACAGTGCGGCCAATGCATTCATCGCCCCTTACCCCCCATCCCTGAGTCGGCATACCGCATTTTTGATCAGGGGATAAACCAGTACGGTTTTTACCTGAGCGCCGTGACGTTGGTGCGTACGGTCCATGCGCCCCCGGCCGCTGGTCTCGCCCAGTACGATCCAGTTGGCCGCACGATAACACCCCCCGTAAAACCGCTGACGGTCCACCAGGGTCTCCACCAGCCAGGGTTCCAGCCCGTAGTGCTGTTGCCAGTCTGTGTGCAGCCGACGCAGAACACAAGACAGCAGCATGCTGGCCAGGTTGCTGATACGCGCTACCACCAGCAGCCGGCTGTTGTTGACTACGTGCTGCAATCGATCCTTTCGTGTCGCATCGTCCCAGCCGATCCATTGGTCCCGAACCTTCATTCGCCAGGCCGGACTCGAAAACTGCACGCACCCCACCACTTCCCGCCGGGGCCTGGTCACGTAAACCAGATACTGCAGCCGCGCCCCGTAGGGCATTGCGTATCCCAGGTAATGATACCGGCTTACAAGGTCCTTGAAAAGTTGCCGCTGTTGTCGGGTTTCCACCACCTGTACATCCAAGGGGGAAAACGCCTCCACACTGCCGGTAAGCGCGCTGTGAACTTGTTCGTCTCCAGCGGGCGCAATGCTCTTTCTGGATTTGCTCGAACCCGGCGACTTTTTGGCCGGAAGCGTCAAAGCCCCCTGGCTTTCCAACCGCTCCAGCAGATCCCGGCACTCCCGGGCCTTGAGTCCGCCATTGGCTCGCTTCCAGTCCAGCAGTTCGCATACCGTATGTGCAAGCTCTGTCCGGCTGATCCCTGCGCAGGTCTCTACAACCTCTTGGATCAGAGACACCTCTTCCCCGTTAAACTCTCGACCACAGAACTTCTGTTGATCTCTTGCTGGGTGCATACCATTGTCCTCCTACTATTGTCTCATACGAAAACAATGGCCTCTTGTCCAGCAAAAAATGATCATCACCGGAAAAATTTGTCACCGTTGCTCCTTATCGCTGCCTTTTTTCAGACCAGAAAAAACAGGCATATCGTTTCGTCCCGATGTTATTTCGGCAGCAACAACTATATACTTGCTGTATCACAATACCTAACTACCCGTTATCACAGCTTTTTGAGGTCGTCGCAAAAGAGCCGCACCCAATTCAATTAGCCAGTATATTATTGACCATGCAGGCACATAAAAATATTGGAAAAAATTGAGATTTTCTTCAAAAGATGTTTGCAAGTATTTCATAGCAAAAAGTAATGCATCAGTTTGAGTCGAATCAGGCATTGACTTGCAGAGCGAAATAACCTCAATATTCAATTTATTGCAGAATTTTTTTTCCCCGGGTGAAAGATTAACGGCATTAAACTGAATTCTGGAACAAAGATAAAGCAAATCATCGCTTTTATCATTCATTACATATTCACCTAACTTGCAAAAAAAGATAAAAATTTTTTCCCACCCAACTCATATAAACTTCACAAAGTATTTCCCCCGACCACTTCATTCAATTCATTCAAATCATACTGAAGGTCCATTTCTTCAAACAGGACTTTTGCCTTTTCCAAGTATTCCATTGCACTGGTTCCATTTAGCATATTGTACCTACTTGCAGGCTCGAGAAATCGTCTGGCGATTTCAAAATAGGCTCTCGAAAGCTCAAGGCGTGCACTGCGCTCTTCGCCTTCCTGCACGGCCCTCCGCCACCACATCACCGCCTCTTTCTGTTTTTTCATCAACCAGAAGTATCTTCCAGTCAGTTTATATGATTCGATACGATGTTGCGCTGCTTTCCGTGAAACCTTTAGCATCGCCTTATAGGATTTCACAAGCTGCTTCCTATACGGAAAGGACTTTAGTTTGTTTCCCGCTTTTAGGGATTCATCCAAATGTCCAAGATAGAACTCCAGCCGGCTTCGACAATAATTAACCTCCTCTATAGGAACGGCATTTACCTCGCATCTTATTCCAGTTGCTTTCCTTAAAGCGCTTTCAGCTTCATCCATAGCTCCGTTCAAAATATGGATCCAAGCTTTATATGAATACATATCAAACAAATATATATCAAAAATTCCTTTTTGGACCAATTTAATCGCTCTCTCAATTTCAGAGAGAGCGTCATTAAACTTACGGCATTCAATCAAAAAATTTACATTCAATTCAAACATAAGTAATAGGGCAAATTCATTGTCATAAGTTTTTGTAATCTCTTTTAGCCTTTGCAAAATCGATTCGGCCTCGTCCAAGGAACCTTGATAAATTTTCGCAAGACCATGCCAGTAAAGATGTTGGGATGCATCCCAAATTTTTCCCATACTCAAATTCTTGGTTACTAACTCTTCGTCATATTCCCTTATTGCTTTCCAGTCACCCTTGAAGTAATTGTGTATGGTTTCTAGGAAATCATAGAGGGTAAATGCATTCACGTTCTTCAAATTAACTCTGCTCTTTGCAGAATCCAATATCTTCCTGCTCAACCCAAATGAAATTCCGGAAAACGACAATAATGAGCTTGCTCCCATAAATACTTCGAGTCCCAATTCGAATTCTACGATATCGAACTTGGTAGCTTCCTTATACAACTGAAGAAATTCAAAAAAGAATCGCATGGGATCTATAATTCCAAGGGCTTTACATTTCTTTTGATACAAATCAATGAATTCGATTTCTTTTTGTGTCGGCGTTTTTTTTAACTTAAAGACAGGTAGGTATAAAGTTATCAGAAAATGTAAAATGGCTGATGCAACTTTTGGGATAGCTTTTGTTGATTTTCCTGAGGTTTTCCCCCGGTGGTAAATTAGAAAATTATCAAAATGCGGTATGGACTCGGCCAACATTCCTCTGTTGTATAATGCGAGTGCAATGTTCTTTTCATGCATCGCAATAATACCAGCATCTACAGTATCATCAGACTTTTTCAAATAACGATTCAAGGCTTCCTTATAGAAATAGAGCGCTTCGTTGGATGCCGAGGTTTTCAAAGCTTCCTCACCGGCCTTGAGGAGATATTTCTCTGTTTTTTCGAGGTTTTCAGCTTCACTGTAGTGGTAGGCCAGCATCGCGTAAAACTCATGTAACCTGTGCCTAAAAACCCTCTCAATAGAATGTGCAACCTTGTTGTGCAACTCCTTCCGCTTGTAATGCAAAATAGACTCGTATGTAGCCTCCTGAGCAAGGCTGTGCTTAAAGAAGTACTCTATTTCCCCCATTCTTCGCCTTTCGCGGATGATTTCTATTTCTTTAAGATACGACAATCTGCCGTCTATATCTTGAATGGTAGTTGCTACATCTTTAAGAATCTTGTAAAAGAAGTTCCAACCGATTACTGAGGCTAGCTTCAACAAATTGCGCGTGTTTTCCTCAAGCCTATCAATCCTGGACATCAGCACATCGTTGATGGTATAGGGAATGGCTATGTTGAGAACCTTATCTGTTACCTCAAATCTTGCGCCTCTCGGAACTACCACGCCTTCGTCAATCAGGGACTGCACAACTTCCTCTATGAAATAGGGATTCCCGTCGGATCGGTGCACTATCTGCCTTATAATGCCATGATGAAGATCGTTAACGATCAATATGTTTGTTATGAGTTCTTCACTCATTGGCTCATCCAGCGGCTCCATGACTATCTCGACATAATACGCTGGGAGTTTTTCTCCTATTTTGTCAACCATACGATCTCCCGTCTCCCTATGGCCGGGGCGAAAGACATTAACAAAAAGAATCCTCCGGCTCTCTACAAGGCGAAATAGTGTTTCCATAAGGCCAATAGTACTTGCATCAGCCCAGTGCATATCTTCTATAACAATCATCAGTGGGGTCAAATCAGTTGCCTTGATTAAGACATCTTGCAGACTCTTAAAAATCAGTCTCTCCAGTGCGTCACCCTCTATACCCTTAACTCTTTCCGCATAGCTTCCAGACAAGCTCATCCCCATGAGGATTCCTATAAATGGAAGCACCTCATGCGCATCTTCCGGAAAAACTGTTCTGACAGCAGTTTCTAACTTACCCAATGCTTCCGCCTCTCCGTCATCCACCCTTATCCTCGCCCAGTGCTTCAAAAAATCAATAATCGGATGGAAACTCAAATTCCTCCCCATCGAGATCGCTCTCCCCTCAAGAGTGGTCACCCCCTTTATCGCATCCGTTTTTTTCAATTCAGCCACGAGTCGTGACTTACCAATACCTGCCTCCCCAATAATATTTACAACAGAACCCTCGCCGTTTATGACCTTCATCAACTGAAGTTCCAGCATGTTGAGTTCCTTTTCTCTGCCAACCATCTCGGAGTAGATCGCTCGTTTGGAGCCAAAACGCGGAAAGTATACATCATCCTCCTTTGCCGACAGGACTTTATAGACAGGGATCGCTTCAGCTTTGCCCTTAACCGCCTTTTTCCCCAGGGCATCAAATCGGAAGAACCGTTTGGTCAGCCTAAATGTTTTCTCGGTCACATATGTGGTCCCCGGCTCTGCGAGGCCTTCCATCCGGGCGGCCATGTTAATCGTATCCCCTGTTGCTGTAAATTGGACTCGAAGATCGTTTCCCACAGTCCCCACCACCACGGGTCCGGAATTTATCCCGATGCGCAGAAATATCGGGGGAATTCTGTTAGCAGTTCTTTGCTTTTCATTAAATTTGGCGATTTCCCTGTGAATAAGAATGGATGCCTGGATTGCCCGCTGGGGAGCGTCTTCCAACGCAATCGGTGCTCCAAAAAGAGCCAATATTCCGTCCCCCCTGAGTTCGTTAACTGTGCCTTCGAACTGATGAACGTTGTGGATTAAGATCTCGTAGATCTGGTCCATGAGGGAAAAGGTGTCTTCTGCACCAAGACTTGCGGTTAGCCGTGTAAATCCCGCCATGTCACAGAACATGATTGTTATCTGCTTTAGCTCACCTTCAATTTTATCTTTTTGCGATAGGACCTTTTCAGTGAGCCCTTTGGGCAGGTAACGCTGAATTCTTCTTAGTTTCTCTGGAAGGGATAGCGCCTTGGAGGGCAGTTCAGAAGAGATACCTAACTCATTGCCGCATCTTCCACAAAATTGCATCTCTTCGGGATTATCGAAGTGACAATTTGGGCATTTCAACTCTGATGCCCTCCATGTTCTGAGGTAGCAATCAGCCGGTTAGATGGATAGAACCTTAGACGTCTCAAAGTGAGTGAAAATTTTACATTACTGCGTGTTTTTTCTTTTCCAACATCTATATTAGGTCATATAATGTTTATTTTGTTATTTATTCCAACAAGAGAGAGTTATGCTAGAAAGAACTGAAAAATAGAGATTTAGGTATTGGATTGATGGATGAATGTATGGACAAGATACTCTCATTTAGAAAAATAGAGCAATCATACTTTTCTGTCAATAAAAAAGCCATTCTCTGCATCTATCCTCTGGATAACGGTTATTTCATAACTCCCGCTGGGATAGTGAATAGGATGAGATTACAAATGATCAAAGTGGCTACTACCAAGATCAGGCAAGCAAGTTCAGAGACTTCTTCCCAACGTCACATGCGCAGAAAGAATACGAGGTGGGTATTTAAAAGATGCAGTACGGGTACGTTTGATAAGACACCATTTAGATGATCTGAGATGCATTACAGGGATCCAAGGCCTCAAAAAACCAGAAAAATGTGGGGGTGGCTGGTAAACCGTCGGGACCGCGAAGGGGGAGGGTAGTTTTCCAGGCTACCCGGAGGATGTCCACTTACCAGCAGTGTGCGTAAGATAAAAGGGTTGTTGGCAAAACCCATCCCGATTTTCACCCGCGGCGGTTACCCTACCGCGCACCCCGTGACAATCTCATTTTTTTCAGCTTCAAGCACTCGTTATGCTACTATATAATGGCAATTATTTTAGGACGTTAAACATGTCATCCCTACCTACCGGAAGGACTCCTTCTTCGGGCATTTTTATTTCTTTCTCGAATTCTTGAACGAACTTGTGTTTTGTTTTCCAGTCCGCCC
>JAWOGN010000103.1:0-4316 GCA_046496815.1 Desulfatiglandaceae bacterium | reverse complement strand
CTATTCTTTCACCACAAGTCCCTTCTCGATGGCGTATGCGGTGAGGGCCGAGGCGCTGTGGAGGTCCAGCTTCTGCATGATGTTGGCACGGTGCTTCTCTACGGTCTTCGGGCTGATACAGAGGTAATCGGCGATTTCTTTGTTCTGATATCCTTCCCCCACCAGTTTCAAGACCTCTTTTTCGCGTTGGGTGAGAGACTCGAATGACGATTTTTTTCTTATGGTTTTTCTGCTTTCCAGATATCCCTCCAATACCAGGCCCGATATGTCCGGGCTGACATAGTGCTTGCCGGATAAAACCGCACTGATGGCCATCATCAGGTCCTCCTGCCCGGCGGATTTCAGACAATACCCGTCTCCCCCGGAATTGAAGACCTCCAGGATATAATCCTCTCCTCTGTACATGGTGAGGGCCAGTATTTTCGTCTCCGGGGATTGCTGCTTGATCTCTTTGATCACCGCGATGCCGTTCATTTTCGGCATGTTGATGTCCAAAAGAACAAGATCGGGATCGGTCTCATGGATGATCCGGATGGCACTCATTCCGTCGCCTGCCTCTCCGACCACTTCCAGCTCGTCATTCGTGCTCAGCAGGGAGCGAAGCCCCTGCCGGAGTATCTTGTGATCTTCAGCGATAACGACCCGCTTTTTCTTTTGCATGGCATGGCCCCCCGTGCTGTGAAACGATGTTTTGGACGTCTTATTTTTGAAATAAGGGATGCGGTTTAACGATATACATGATGCAACCCATATACCATTCTCAAAAAGGCAAGTAAAGTAGCATGACAAATCGCGAAAACCGTCCGGCGGCGATTCCTCTTTGTGATCGGAATGTCTTGCGAGCAAGACCCCTATGCGATCCGAAGAGGCTGAGGAGATGAGCATGGCTGACATTTTGATCGTGGATGACAATGCTGCGTTTCGACAGACATTGAAACGCATTTTGCTCGCAAGGTTTCCATCTCTGTACATCAGAGAAGCAGCGGATGGAGACAGTGCCCTCAAAAAGACCGAAAAACAAACTCCCGACTTGATATTCATGGATCTGCGACTGCCGGGGGAAAACGGTTTCCAGCTGACCAAAAGAATTAAGGCGGCTCACCCCGAAATCGTGATCATCATGATCACAAGTTATGACTCATCTGAGTACCGGGAAGCTGCATTTGCCTCGGGGGCGGACTTTTTCATCTCCAAAAAGGCGTCGACCGCCCAGGATATACTGGAAAGGATAGAGGGAATCATTTCTCCCATTTGATTGGCTGTTGGGACTGCAGGAAGAAATCGGTCCCTTTTGGCAATTTCTAAGAATGATGAAATCGTAAAAAGTCGTCAACTCGTTGAAAACCATGATGAATACGGGATCTTCGACCGGAGTCCACTTCCTCCTTAGCCGGCTGAAACGACTGGATTCCGGCTGCAGTTTATCCCGCACCGGATGCGGGGCCGGAATGACGCAAAAAAGGTGATTCCCGACTTTTTACGAGGCCATCGAGAATGGAGGAGCGCACGCATGTTTGGAAAAAGCATCAAACTCTTTAAGCTGCATGGTTTTGAGGTAAAAATCGATTTCAGTTGGATCATTATTGCCGTCCTCATTGCCTGGTCCCTTTCGACGGGACTTTTCCCCTTTCACTTCAAGAACCTTTCCACGCAGACCTACTGGATCATGGGTATCGTGGGGGCGCTCGGCCTCTTTCTTTCCATTATTGCCCATGAATTCGCGCATTCCGTCGTCGCAAGGCAGTATGGCATGCCCATGAAAGGCATCACGCTCTTTATTTTTGGCGGGGTTGCCGAAATGGGTGAAGAACCGCCTCGGCCCTCGGCGGAATTTGCCATGGCCATCGCGGGCCCTGTCTCCAGTATCGTCATCGCAGCTATGTTTTATGGTATTTATCGGGCCGGCGGCGGGTTCTTCCCCCAGGCCATCAACGGCGTTTTGGGCTATCTGGCCTGGATCAATGCTATTCTGGCGGCATTCAACCTCGTGCCCGCTTTTCCCCTCGACGGCGGTCGTGTGCTTCGATCGATTCTTTGGCGGATAAAGGGCAATCTGAACTGGGCGACCCGGATCTCGTCCCACGTGGGATCCGGATTCGGCATTTTACTCATTGTTATGGGCGTCTTCAATGTGCTCCGCGGCAATTTCATCGGCGGTATGTGGTGGTTCGTGCTCGGTTTGTTTCTGCAGGGAGCGGCAAAAATGTCCTACCAGCGACTGGTCACGCGCAAAGCCCTTGAAGGGGAGTCTGTACGGCGCTTTATGAAGAGCGAACCCGTGACCGTCAAGCCGGACATCTCGTTGAAAACGCTTGTAGAGGATTACATATATCGCTACCATTTCAAAATGTTCCCGGTTGTGGAAGACGGCAACCGACTCGCAGGTTGCATCACGACAAAGGAGGTAAAGTCGTTTCCCCAAGAGGAATGGGACCGCAAAACAGTGGGAGAGGTTGCTGAAAAGTGCACGCCGGAAAATACCATTGGTCCGGAAACGGATGCCACCGAAGCCCTGTCCGTGATGAACCGAAACGGTGCCGGCCGCCTCATGGTGGTGGAAGAAGGACGCCTCAAGGGCATCATTGCGCTGAAGGACCTGCTGAAATTTCTGTCCCTCAAAGTGGAACTCGACAGTCCGTCGTAAGGTCCATCAGGGAAGTGTCCTGCAAAAGTCGATTTCTCTCCCGGAACGGAACCCGATGGCATACAACTGCCGAGAACAGGTTAGGTCACTGCTTTAGCAGATCCAGGGCTTCCCTGACCATCTGGGCCGTGTATCCCCACTCGTTGTCGTACCAGCTCATCACCTTGACCAGGTCGCCGTCCACCACCTGTGTTACGGTAAGGTCCACAACTGAGGCCCGCGTATCCTGGATGATATCGGATGACACAAGGGGATCTTCAGATGCGCCCAGGATGCCCCGGTACCTTTCGGTGTCGGCCTCTTCCCTGAATATGTTGTTTACCTCGTCCACGGTCGTTTCCCGCTCCGTGAGGAAAACCATGTCCGCCAAGGATCCGACCGGGACAGGCGCCCGCACGGCCATGCCGTCAAATTTGCCGCTGTATTGGGGAAGCACCTTGGTGGTGGCCACGGCCGCGCCGGTCGAGGTGGGCACCAGGTTGGCCGCGCCCGCTCTGCCTCGGGTCCATTTCTTGCTGGGTCCGTCCACGATGGATTGGCTTGATGTGTAGGCGTGTATCGTGGTCATGGTGGCCTTTTTCACACCGATTCTTCTTCCCATGATCTCGACGACCGGTGCGATGCAATTCGTAGTGCAGCTTGCGCATGAGATCATTCGGACAGGCTGGTCTGCTTCATTGACCTTGTGGACGACCATGTCCATGTCTTCACTTTTCGGCGGCGCGGAGAGAATGATGAAATTCGCGCCGGCCTGAAGATGCTTTTGAAGGTCTTCACTTTTTGTGAAGACCCCGGTGCATTCAAAGACCACATCGATGCCCAATTCCGCCCATGGGAGCCGGGTGGGGTCCTTTTCGCTGAAGAGCCTGCATGCATTCCCGCCCACCACCAGGTTCTCCCCCGTGCTTTCCACGCTCCGATCGTACCTGCCGTAGACCGTGTCATATTTGAGCAGGTACGCGAGATTGTCGGCCGGCACAAGGTCATTGACAGCCACCAGCTCCATCGCCGGTGTATCGAGTATGATCTTGAGCGTGGCCCTTCCAATCCGTCCCAATCCGTTGATCGCTACCTTCGCCATGTTAGTCTCCTTTTCTCAATATTTCCGTATCATTGCGGGCCCGGACCTCGCTGCCGACCCCACTGATCCCTGATCCCTTCTCCCAGATTCCTGATGACTGATCACTGAACACTGATGACACTGATTACTTTTTTTGAGTCCCCAATCTCCAATGCCCAATACCCATTACTGATCACTATCACTTCACTCAAGTCCCCAATCCCCAATCCCCAATCCCCAATCCCCAATCCCCAATCCCCAATACCCAATCCCCAATCCCCAATACCCAATACCCAATCCCCAATCCCCAATACTGCCGACTGATATCAAGTATCAAGCGTGGGGTTCAACCGGCGGATAGCGTATGCCGGCTTCCCGCTTTACCTCTCCGGTAACTGCGGTGGGATTGCCCAGAAAGCGGTTGTAGAGCCATGCAAAAACCAGCCCGACAAGTCCGCCGTCCACCAGGGCGTATAAGGTACCGGTGATTAAGTCGCCAATGGAACCGGAAGCTTTGTAGCCCGGATACACCGAAGCCAGGAGCTGCAGAAATCCCATCCCATATCCGGACCAGATGAAATTTGCGAGTCCTGTAGCAAGCACGGCAGCACC
>JAWOGN010000003.1:0-15749 GCA_046496815.1 Desulfatiglandaceae bacterium | reverse complement strand
GATCAAATGGGTGTGCATTGTTTTGGGGGGGATCGTCGTGCTGGTGATTCTCGCCCTATTGATAATCCCCGCGTTTGTGGATATCCAGAAGTACAAGCCTCACATCGAGGCGCAGGTATCCGAGGCAACGGGTCGTCCGTTCACGCTGGGTGGGGATCTGAGCCTGTCGCTGTTTCCCTGGGCGGGTGTATCGCTGTCAGACATGCGCCTCGGCAGTCCCGATGGGTTTGCGGAGAAGGACTTTGTGACGGTAAAATCATTTGAGGTGCGGGTGAAACTTCTGCCGCTCATCGCCAAGGACATCCGGGTGAAGCGGTTTAGTTTAGCAGGCCCCCGGATTGTTCTCGAACGGCTGGAGGACGGCCGTGTCAACTGGGAAGGAATCGGCAAAACTTCTGAAGAGACCGCCCCTGCCGACGTCCCGAAGGAAAAGAAAGCGCCTTCTGAGAAGGCGCCATTTGAAGCGTTTCCCATCAAGGCCCTTGCGGTCGCTGAGTTCGCCATAACCGACGGATCGGTTCTTTGGATCGATCAAGGCCAAGAAGCACGAAAAGAAATCTCGGATGTGACGCTGCGCCTTACCGATGTCTCTCTGGATCGTCCCGTTTCGCTTTTGTTTTCAGCCCTGCTTGATGGCCGGCCATTGTCCCTGGAGGGAACCGTGGGGCCTGTGGGCAAGACGCCCGGCAAGGGAAGCATCCCGGTGAATCTGTCGCTGAAGGCCCTGAAGCAGATGGATCTGAACCTGAAGGGCAAAATCGTGGACCCGGCTGTAAGCCCCCACTTTGACCTTGCGATCCAACTGGCTTCCTTTTCCCCCCGTAAGCTGATGGAGAACCTGGGGCAAGCGTTTCCGGTAGAGACGACAGACCCCGAGGCGCTCACCCGTGTTGCTTTGAAGACCGCCGTGCGAGGGAGTCTCCAACAGGTATCGGTAACCGATGGGGTGTTGAATCTGGATCAATCCACTCTCAAATTTTCACTCAAGGCCAAAGACTTCATGAAACCCGATGTAGCCTTTGATCTTGATTTGGATGAGATTGACGTGGATCGATATCTGCCGCCCAAGAAGGAAACGGTCCCCGCGGAAAAAGAGAAAACACCCAAGGAGGAGGCACCTGCGACCAAGAAAAAGACCGACTACGGCCCTTTGAGAAAACTGGTGCTTGACGGGGCGATTCGTGTGGGAAAGCTGAAGGCCCAGGGGCTGAGGATGGCGGACCTTACGCTGAAGGTGACCGGACAGGACGGTCAGATCAAACTGGACCCGTTGACGGTGAATCTTTACAAAGGGGCCCTATCGGCCAAGGGTGCCGTGGATGTGAGAGCGGATGCGCCGAAGAGCAAGATGGAGCTGGATGCGAAAGGAATTCAGGCAGGCCCTCTCTTAAAGGACCTGCTGCAAAAGGAGTTTCTGGAGGGGACGGCTCAGTCCCGGGTGGCCATCAGCATGACAGGGGATGATGCCGACCGGATCAAAAAGAGCCTCAACGGCACCGGGGCGTTCAATTTCACAGATGGGGCCATTGTGGGGATCGATCTTGCCGGGATGGTGCGCAATGCCAAGGCCGCATTCGGTCTCGCTGAGAAAGAGACCGAGCGGCCGAGGACTGATTTTGCTGAACTCAATGCGCCCTTCATCATCACCAACGGGGTTGTAGAAACCCCTGAAACGACCCTGTTGTCTCCCCTGCTTCGGCTGGGAGCAAAAGGCAAGGCGAATCTGGTAACAGAAGCGTTGGATTTTCGGGTGGAGCCCAAATTTGTGGGCACGATCAAAGGACAGGGCGACACCATGGAACGGGCCGGCGTCATGGTACCGGTATTGGTGACGGGAACTTTTGACGCGCCGAAGTTTCGGCCGGATATGGAGGGCATTCTCAAGCAGAGTCTCGAAGGAGGTGTCCCCAAACCGGATGAACTCAAAAAACTCCTGCCGGGTCAGGGCGGCGACAAAGGGGACACGAAAGCGCTGGAGGAAAAGGCCAAGGGCCTTCTCAAAACGCTCCCTTTCGGGAAAAAAGAGTAACGGTTCGCTGAGAACGAAACGCTATTGCGTGTTATCCATGTCGAACTGAAAGAACTGCCCGGACTTGGCGGATTGGGGCTTGGGTGAGTAATCCGTCGGCGCACTTCCCTCCTTAAAGGTCTGAAGCACGGTATTCTTCGAGTACGGGCCGGCCAGAAACCCGGTGTCCGCATCGATTTTTGCAAATACAACCCCTTCCGGAATTTGAAAATCAAGCACCGGCCGACCCTTTAAGACATCGGACATAAAATAGAGCCAGATGGGACTGGCCGCCCTTGACCCGGTTTCGCCTTTTCCCATCGCTTCTCGATCATCGTAACCGACCCACACACCCGTCACCAGCTCGGGCGTGTAGCCCATGAACCAGGCGTCTCTCAGATTGTTGGTGGTTCCTGTCTTTCCGGCTGCGGGCCTCCGCAAAGCCTTTATCCGCCAGCCTGTGCCTTCCTGAATCACCGCCTTCAAAAGATCCGTCATCACATAGGCGGTTTCTTTTGAAATAACCTCAACGCCTTCAGGCTGATTCTCCTCAACAACTTGATCGCTTCTGTCCAGAATTCTCTTTATGAAGATGGCCTCGGTCAATATCCCTCCGTTGGCGAACACCGAATAGGCCCGCGTGAGTTCCATCAATGAGGTGCCCGATGATCCCAACGCCAAAGATAGGTCCGCAGCCAATGGGGATTCGATGCCCATGCGCTTCGCATAATCGATCGCGTACTCAAGACCGATTTTCTTGAGGATCTTGATGGTGATTACATTTCGCGATTTTGAAAGTGCCGTCCGAAACAGGGTGGGTCCGAAGAACTTCTCCTTGTAATTTTTGGGTTTCCAGACTTCTTCCCCGGAGGTTTGGTCGGATATATACGGGGCGTCGATGATGATGTCCGAAGGGCTCATGCCCCAATCCAACGCCGCCGCATATATGATCGGTTTAAACGCCGATCCGGGCTGACGTCTGGCCTGAGTTGCCCTGTCAAACTGACTCGCGGCAAAATCCCTGCCCCCCACCATGGCTTTGACTTCGCCGGTAAACGGATCCATACAAAATAAGGCCCCTTGCACCCGCGGGATCTGCTCCAGCGTCACCTCCCAGGAAAATGGCTCCTCGTCTTCGTTCTTTATCCGGACAAGAACGATATCCCCTTTCTGCAGCGCCTCAGAGGGCTTTTTCAGTTTCACATTGTAATAGGCGACTTCAGGATCGACTTTTCTTGCCCATTTCATAGCGGAGAACGGCAGACGCGCCATCCGTTCACCGATCCGGATACGGACCTCCTCGTTCTTGTCGTTTACCTCCGCCACGAGCCCCTCCACAACGGAACCGACTTCGGGGGGCGATGAAATGAACGCCGCTGCAGCTTTTTCAATGAATTGCGGAATTTCCTCAGGGGTCAGTCGCCTGAGGGGCCCCCGGTACCCTTCCCTTTTGTCCAACTCGGCCAGTCCCGTCAGGATGGCGTCTTTCGCCGCGCGCTGCATTCCCGCATTCAGGGTCGTATAGACTTTCAACCCCCCCCGATACAGGAGTTCACGACCATACTTCTCAAGAAGATACCGGCGCACATGTTCAGCAAAATAGGGCGTCTTCTCAAAGGTATTTTCGGCCGTGGTCTGTATGTTGAGCGGGGTTTCCAGGGCATCCACGCGCTGTTCGCTGGAAATATATCCTTCCGAAACCATTCGTTCCAAGACATAGGCCTGTCTGGACCGGGCCCGGTCGAAATGAAGTACGGGTGAATATCGGGTGGGGGCTTGCGGCAGTCCGGCCAGCAGAGCACTTTCGGCAATGTTCAATTCCTTTGCAGATTTGTTGAAGTAGGTTTGAGCCGCCGCTTCCACACCGTAAGCGCCTCTTCCCAGATAAATCTGATTCAGGTATAGAAACAGAATGCTTCTTTTAGAGAAATTCTTTTCGATCTGCATCGATAGAAGTGCTTCCCTCGCTTTCCTGCGGTATGTTCTCTCCGTGTTCTTCAACAGCAACGATCGCGTCACTTGCTGCGTGATCGTACTTCCCCCCTGCGCTATTTTTCCTGCGATCAGATTCTTGTACAGGGCCCTCACGATGCCCATGATATCAACCCCTTCATGCTCGAAAAAACGCGCATCCTCCGCGGCTACAAACGCATCAATAAGATGGGGAGAAACATCTTCAACAGGGACCACAACTCTTTTTTCTTCCCAGAATCTTCCAATCACCTCGCCCTCATCACTGTAGACCTCTGTGATGATAGGGGGCCTGTACTCCTTCAATGAACCGATGTAAGGCAAGTTGCTGGACCATATGTACCAGAAATATACACCGGTCCCCACACCCAGAAAAACGATCAACAAAAAAAGGCACGCTGTAAATTTCAAAAATCGCTTCACCTGACACGTCTCCGATCGAGGGTTCTATATTGGATGGCTTCCGCCACATGCGGCGCTCGGATATGGGGACTCCCTTCCAGGTCTGCTATCGTGCGCGCAATCTTCAATATTCGAGCATGGGCTCTGGCACTCAAACCAAATCTGTCCATGGCTTTTTCGAGGAGCAAACCGGATTCCGCATCAATTTCACAAAATTTCTTGATCTGACGGCTGTTCATCTGGGCGTTGCAATGAATACCTGTCCCGTTCAATCTGTTGTTTTGTATCTCTCGGGTCGCCATCACTCTCGTAAGAATTTCCGCTGAGGATGCCTCCTCACCGACCGTAGCCAGGTCCTTGTAGGGAACCGACGGGACCTCAAGGTGGATGTCGATTCGATCCATCAAAGGACCTGAAATCTTCGCCCGATACCGCTGAATTTGCAGGAAAGAACACGTACATTCGCGCTTGGGGTCACCCAAAAATCCACACGGACATGGATTCATGGCTGCAACCAGCATGAAATTCGCGGGGTATGTCACCGTAGAATTGGCCCGGGAGATGGTCACCTTCCCGTCCTCCATCGGCTGACGCAGCACTTCAAGTACATTTTTTTTGAACTCGGGCAGCTCATCCAAAAAGAGGACACCGTTATTGGCCAGACTCACCTCCCCCGGCTTCGGGTTCTGTCCGCCCCCGATCAGACCTGCATCGGAAATCGTGTGGTGCGGCGACCGAAAGGGGCGCACCGTGATAAGACCGCAGTCTTTGGGCATCATTCCCATGACGCTGTAAACCTTGGAGGTATGAAGCGATTCCTCAAAAGTAAGTATCGGCAGGATGGTCGAAATCCGCTTTGCCAGCATGGTTTTTCCGGAACCCGGTGGACCGATCATGATCAAATTGTGACCGCCGGCGGCGGAGATCTCAACTGCCCTTTTGGCGTTCTCTTGACCGCGCACGTCCTTGAAATCCATCTGGGACTGTGGTATTTGAAACATCGACGCGGTGTCCACCTGACAGGGCGCGATTTCGGCAACGCCTTTGAGGGTCTCAACAACCTGAGACAACGCATTCACAGGGTAGATACGGATTCCTTCGACAACCCCCGCTTCTGCGGCGTTCTCCGAAGGGAGGAAAACTCCCTTGAGGGCCAGTTCTTTTGCTGCAATTGCCATGGGCAGCACACCCTTGACCGGTCTGAGAAGTCCATCGAGCGCCAGTTCGCCCAGAAACAGGTATCCGGAATGACCGGAACGGTCCACCAACCCCGTGGCTGCAAGTATACCCAGTGCAATGGGAAGGTCAAACGCCGAGCCTTCTTTCTTGATGTCCGCCGGGGCCAGGTTGACGGTAATTCTGTCGGAAGGAAAATGATACCCCGAGTTCTTGATGGCCGCCTTGACCCGTTCTTTGCTCTCGCGGACGGCACCTTCGGGCAAACCCACTGTAGCGAAAGAAGGAAGCCCTTGGGCAATATCAACTTCGACTTCGACGATATAGGCATCGATTCCAATGACCGCACTGCTGAGGATCTTGGCCAGCATAAATAACCGTCCGACTGTTTGGTTATCGAAATTCAAATTTATTGTTTACATTTTACATAGCCGATGGTAAACAGTAAAGTTTATTGTTAACCGGCAGCCATTTTTTGCCGCAAACAGCATATTCCTTGGGATTCAAATGAACCGCATGGGCTTCTCTCCCGATGACGTGTGCATCCGGAGATGAGATATTGCCGGATCGCGCGTCCATTACTGCCGGTTCATGGCTGAATACGGTATTACAAAGCATTGACGAGGTGAGGTGATGGCGAGAATCACGGTCGAAGACTGCCTGCAAAAAGTAAACAATCGATTTGGATTGATACATCTGGCCGCCAAACGGGTCCGCCAATTGAGAAAAGGTGCAGAGCCTTTGGTGGTGTGTAAGAATAAAGACATCGTGGTTGCCCTAAGAGAAATCGCTGATGAAAAGGTTTTTCCGGCCGAGCGTGAAGAGGACAGCTCCGCGAGTTCCGGCATGGAACCGTCGGATCTAGAGGAAATACCCGAGCAAACCCATACGGAAACTCCGGACCGTGCAGGAGAAAATCCCGCGACGGTGCCTGAGGAAAAGTAGTCATGCAGAAAAGGGATTACTACGAAGTTCTGGGCGTATCGCGCGATGCGGGAGCGGATGAAATCAAGCGTGTCTACCGAAAACTTGCCCTGAAATACCATCCCGACAGAAATCCCGGCAATAAAGAGGCGGAGGAAAATTTCAAAGAGGCCGCAGAAGCCTATGAGGTGCTTCGAGACAGGGAAAAAAGACAGATCTACGATCAATTCGGTCATGAAGGTCTTGAAGGACGCGGTTTTAGGGGGTTTAGCGGCTTCGAGGACATTTTTGCGAGTTTTGGAGATATCTTTGAAGACTTTTTTGGGTTTGGGTCCGGAAGAGGAAGAAGGTCACGGGCGAGACAAGGTAGGCATCTGCGATATGACCTGGAGGTTACGCTGGAAGATGCCTTTTATGGCAAAGAAGCGGAAATTGTTTTCGATAAATTGGAGCCGTGCAAGCGCTGCGACGGTTCCGGCATAACCCCGGGGAGCGAGCCGCAGATCTGTACAACGTGTCAAGGGAGAGGCCAGGTCATTCGATCCCAGGGGTTCTTTCAAATCAGTACGACCTGCCCCGCCTGTCAGGGAGAAGGGCGAATTATCACCGACCCCTGCGGAGATTGCCGGGGTACGGGAAAGACCAAAGTCGAACGAAGCATCAGTGTCAAAATACCTGCGGGGGTGGACACGGGCTCTCAACTGAGACTGAGGGCGGAGGGTGAGCCCGGAGAATTTGGGGGCCCTCCGGGGGATCTTTTTGTGGTGATTCACATCAAAAACCATGCTTTTTTTTCGAGGGAAAATGATGACCTAATCTGTCAAATCCCGATTTCATTTGTACAAGCGGCCCTTGGAGATACACTGACCATACCGCTTTTGGGTGAGGAAACGCATGAATTGCGCATTCGCCGGGGGACGCAACCGGGGGACGTATTAAAAATTTCTGGAAAAGGGATGCCGAGACTCCAGGGATACCAACGAAGAGGCGATGTCTATGTTAAGATCATCGTGAAGATTCCGGAAAAGCTTGCGCAACCCCAACGGGAACTGCTCGAAGCCTATGCCGAAAGCGAAGGGATGGTTCTTTCGGAAAAGAAGAAAAAGAAAAAACATCTGTGGGAGAAGCTTACCAAGTAGGGGTCCGACTTCCGGGTTCAAGAATGATGAAATCGTAAAAAGTCGCCATCCCGTTGAAAATCCCGATGAATGCGGGATCTTCGAACGGAGGTCCAGCTCATCCTTAAGTAATTGAAAAAAATGGATTCCGGTCCACACCGGAATGACGGAAAAAGGTGATTTCCGACTTTTTACGAGCACATCATTTTTGGTATCATTTAGTACCCGTTCACTGGAGAAACTATTTCTTATCGAGGAGCGTAGCCTAAAGCCATGTTGACCAAAAAAAAACAAGATTTTTTCAGGGATTTGCTGAATCAGCGGTTGAATGAACTTCTGGAAGACGCCAACAAGACGCTGAGCGGCATGAGCGATCAAACAGAGAATTTTCCCGATCCCACGGATCGGGCCTCTATGGAGTCTGACAGGAATTTTGAGCTTCGAATCCGTGATCGGGAAAGAAAACTGATCTCAAAAATCAAGGACGCCCTTGAGAGGCTCGAGGTCGGAACGTATGGCATTTGCGAACAATGCGGTGAAGACATTACAGAAGAACGCCTGAAAGCTCGTCCTGTGACGACCTTATGCATTGAATGCAAGAAAATGCAAGAGACTCAGGAAAAAGTCAAGGGTTTGTAGCTGACAGTCCAGGCCCCCTTCCGTTCGCATGTCCCAGCCGGCGCAAGTGAAATGCCCGGCTTTTTTTGTCTCGGTTTTCGGCACAAACCAATCAAACTTCAGCCTGAGTGGTGGTGAAGCGGTTGGCGGAAGATTGAGGCGCCGAATCGGCCCAAATCGACGGCCGGTTTTGCAGGCAGAATGATTCCGTAAATGGCAACAACGCAAAACAGCGAATCCAAAACGAAAAATCAGCCGGACGCAGCGCCTACGGAGGTGGTCACCACGCACATAAATGCGGACTTTGATGCGCTGGCATCGCTGATCGGCGCAAGCAAGCTTTACCCCGGGGCCGGTCTTGTATTTCCGGGATCTCAAGAAAAGAACCTTCGGAATTTTTTCCTTCATTCCACATCATACCTGTTCAATTTCACAAAAATGAAAAAGATCAAGCTGGATCGGATTCGGCGACTCATTCTTGTGGATACGCGCCAAAAGAACCGAATCGGCAAGTTTGCCGAACTGGTCGACCGGGAGGATGTCGAAATACACATTTATGACCATCACCCCGCCTCCGAGGACGATGTGACAGGTGATTTTGAAGTGATCCGCAAAATCGGCTCCACCACCGCCCTGCTGACTCGGTTAATCAGGGAGAAAAACATTTCAGTCTCTCCGGATGAAGCAACCATCATGTGCCTCGGCATTCACGAGGACACCGGCTCCTTCACCTTTTCATCCACAACTGCTGAAGATTATGAGGCAGCCGCGTGGCTCACCGAGCAGGGTGCCAACCACAACATCATCTCTGACATGTTGACCCGGGAATTGACGGCCGAGCAGGTATGGTTACTGAATGATCTCACCCAGTCCGCTACGAAGCGCGTCATCAATGGGATGGAAGTGGTCATCACAAAAGTGGTTCGGGATGAATATGTGGGGGATTTTGCTGTTCTGGTTCATAAATTCATGGAAATGGAGAACTTGAATCTTGTTTTCGCTCTGGCGCAGATGGAAAACCGCGTTTATCTGGTTGCCCGGAGTCGGATTGAAGCGGTGAACGTGGCTGAAATCGCGTTTGCACTCGGCGGGGGGGGACATCCCCAAGCGGCATCGGCGACCATAAGGAATAAGACCCTGATCCAAGTCGAACGGGCTTTGCAGGGGCTGTTGAAGGCCCGAATCAAACCCACCCTCAGCGCCCGCGATATGATGTCTTCGCCGGTGCTTCACATTGCGCCGGAGGAAAGTGTGAAGCGGGCAGCCGACTTGATGACACGATATAACGTCAATGTCCTGCTGGTGATGAGCGCCAAGGATATCATGCAGGGCTATGTCACCCGACAGGTCGTTGAAAAAGCGGTTTATTTCGGCCTGCAGGATATCAAAGTCAAGGAATACATGAATATTGAATTCTCCACCGTTCGCCCGGAAGAATCCCTCAAGAAAGTTCAGGAATTGATCATAAAGCACAAACTGAGAATTCTTCCCGTTTCCGAAAATGAAAAGGTGTTGGGGGTAATAACACGGACAGATCTTCTCAATATCTTGGTGGGCGACCCCTTGATCCCTGAATCACTTTATGATTCCAAGGAGATCTCTCATTTCAGCGGAAAGAAAAACATGGCCGCCGTACTCAAAGAACGGCTACCCCGAACCATTATAAGACTTCTTAAGAACCTTGGCCAAATGTCTGATTTATTAGGATATAACGCCTATCTTGTCGGGGGACTTGTGCGGGATGTGTTCCTGAAGCATGAAAACCTGGATGTGGATATTGTCATCGAGGGAGATGGGATTAAGTTCGCTCACGAGTTTGCTCGGCATTACGAGGCTCGCGTGCGGAGCCATCATAAGTTCGGCACCGCCGTACTTATTTTTCCGAACGGCTTTAAAGTGGATGTGGCGACGGCTCGAATGGAATACTATGAGTCGCCGGGGGCACCGCCCAATGTGGAAACGAGCTCGCTGAAACTCGATCTCTATCGACGTGACTTCACCGTCAACACCCTTGCGATCCGCCTCAACAAGAGACATTATGGGTTGTTGATCGACTATTTCGGTGGTCAAAGAGACCTGAAGGAAAAGGTCATTCGAGTACTCCACAATCTGAGCTTCGTCGAGGACCCCACCCGGGTATTGCGCGCCATACGGTTTGAGCAACGATTCGGTTTCAAAATCGGAAAACTCACCGTTGCCCTCATTAAGAATGCAGTCAAAATCAATTGCTTCCGGGATCTCTCCGCCCGGCGACTGTTTTTGGAAATAAAGCTGATTCTCCAGGAACCGGAACCGATTCGGGCAATCGAAAGGATGAACGGATTTGATTTGCTGCAGTTTATTTCACCGGAGCTTTTGCTTCACCGGAGCGTCCGAGCGGTGCTTGAAGAAGTCAAAAAGGTGCTCGTCTGGTATACCCTGCTTTACCTGGGGGAAACCGTTGAGTCGTGGAAGGTTTACTGGTTCGGTCTGACTTCCGGGCTCGACTCAAAATCCTTTGAAACCCTTATGAAGCAAACCGGTATTACAGGTTCGGAAAACCAACGGATTGTATCTCAGAGGTCCCATGCAAATGAACTGCTGGATGCCCTTTTTAAATTTGAGGGTGACAATTTTCAACTGTATACAATGCTGCTTCCCTATGATACAGAGATGCTGCTGTACCTTATGGCAAAAAGTAATAGTGAAAAAATTCGGCGACATATATCCGGCTACTTTACCGGTTTGAAGGGAAAGAAAGTTCAACTTACCGGAAAGGACTTATTGAAAATGGGCTTTCGTTCAGGGCCGCTTTTCAAGCAAATATTTGATCGCCTGCTTGAAGCCCGACTGAATGACTTGATCAAGACCAAGAAGGAAGAGGTCAAATTTGTTCGAGAGAATTTCCCTCCATCCCCTTAAAATAGGAATATCTTGAGAGCGACTGCGAAAAACATCACGAAAGGATCGACGCCGGCCTGCACACGGGTTTTGAATCGGCAAGAATCATGAACGACACACAGTCCGCATTTCTGAAGCCTGAAATTCGAACTTCGAATTCGCAAATGGATTACGAAGTTAAGCTCGAAATATTCGAAGGACCGCTGGACCTGCTGCTTCACCTGATTCACAAGAACGAAGTGGATATTTTCGATATACCCATTGCGACGATTGCCGACCAATACCTCGAATACCTGGAGCTGATGAAGGTGTTCAATATCAACGTGGCCGGCGATTTTCTGCTAATGGCCTCGACACTCGTTCACATAAAGTCGAAGATGCTTCTCCCGAGCCCGAATGCGGAAGACGAGGGGGAAGATCCCCGGGTTGAAATCATGCGACCGCTGCTGGAATACATGCAATTCAAAGAGGTCGCCGAGGCGTTTTCTGAAAGGGAAATCCTGGACCGAGACGTCTTCGCACGGAAAGACTTGGGCGATTACCGGTCCCAGCTGGAGGATGAAGAAGTCGAGCTGGACGTCAACCTGTTTCAATTGATGGACGCCTTCAAGCGAGTCGTTGATGAGCGGTTACCCGGCGTTCAGCTGACAGTGGAACTGGAGCAATGGTCTGTAAAAGAAAAGGCCGAGCAAATCACGGCGCTGTTGAGAGAGCGGGGCGCCACGTTTTTTGATCAACTCTTCAAAGAAGACCGAACAGTTTCTGAATTCGTCGTGACGTTCCTGGCCATCCTGGAGCTGGTTCATTTGGGTCTTGTGAAGGTCTTTCAAGCAGCCGCCGACGGTCAAATTCAACTGATCCCCGATTTTGAAAAGAACGGAGAACATGGGGATGGGTAAGTCTCTGAAATTGATTATAGAAGCCCTGCTGTTCACCTCGGATCGCCCCCTCAGTGCACGTGAAATTCAGGCCTGCCTGCCGGATGCATCTCCGCCCGACATCAATGAAACGTTGAAAGCACTGCAGACCGAATACGAAACGCTGGACAGGAGTTTCCTCCTCAGGGAGGTGGCACAGGGTTTTCAACTCCGGACAAAACCTGAATACGCACCCTATGTACTGAAGATGTTGAAAACCGCTCCAACCCGCTTGTCTCGCCCGGCCTTGGAAACCCTGGCGATTATTGCCTACAAGCAACCGATACTTCGACAAGAAATCGAACGATTGCGGGGTGTGGATGTCGGTGGAATCCTGAGAACGCTTTTGGAAAAGGACCTGGTCCGAATCATGGGCCGAAAAAATCTCCCCGGCAGACCGCTCATCTATGGGACAACCCAGAGATTTCTCTCGGTTTTTGATCTTAAGGACCTGGGGTCACTTCCCAAATTAAAGGAAATCAAGGAGTTCGGGGCCGATGAAAGGGAAACAGATTCGATCTCGGAGGAGGATCGTCCAACGGATCTCACCCATGAAGAAAATGCTGCGGCACCCGGAAACGAAGCCCGAGACAGCGTCTTCCACACCACAGAGAATTAACCGGATACTCAGTCTTGCAGGCCTTGCATCCAGGCGCGGCGCCGACAACTTGATCACGGCGGGACGGGTGACGGTCAACGGCCTTCAGCTCAAGGCGCCGGGGGGTCGCTTCCACTGGGGACACGATCGCATTTGCGTGGACGGTCGGGAGATCCCGGGACCCACGCAGAGAATCTACCTGATGATCAACAAGCCGTTCGGCTATATTTCGTCCCTCAGAGATCCGGAGGGGCGGCCTCTGGTCATCGATCTTTTGAAGGATATCCATCAAAGAGTCTACCCGGTGGGACGTCTCGATTTTGACACACTCGGGTTATTGTTGCTCACCAACGACGGGGAGTGGGCATACCGGATGACGCACCCGCGTTATCGGGTGCCGCGCACATACAAGGTTGAACTGACAGGTGAGGTCACGGAAGAATCCTTGAGCCGCTTACGCACAGGGGTTCAAATCGATGACGGAACCGCTTGCAGCGCCAAGGTGAGCTTGCTGAATCGAACTCAAACAAGGAGCATCTTGAGAATGACCATTGCCCAAGGAAAATCCCGACAGATTCGACGTATGATGGATGCCGTGGGACACAAGGTCGTGCATCTCACGCGCATCAGTTTCGGCCATCTGGCACTCGGGAATCTCAAGGTGGGTGAATATCGCCATTTAGATGTGGAAGAAATCGCATCCATGAAAAAATTCTTAGGCATGACTTAATTTTTTCGTTTGCAGACCCCGATCATATGATGTATCAGTAGATACGGTTTCAGACTCGGTAGCGTGAGATGCAATTGCTTGGGCGGTTAACTCAGCGGGAGAGTGCCATCCTCACACGGTGGAAGCCGAGGGTTCAAATCCCTCACCGCCCACCAGGAATTATAAGGGGTTACAGGATTCACTGTAACCCTTTTTTTGTTCCTACCACATTATCTGGATGACACAGCATGTTTTCTTATTTTATCAACACTACGCATTCTATTACTTACTTTATAAGTTATTATCATTTTTTTCTTTACTTTTGACTCGATTTTAATATAATTACCCCATGAAAGAAACGCTCTCTTTTAAAGTTGACTCGAGAATCAAAGCAGCCATCCTCGAACTTGCCACGAAAGAAAACCGCTCATTGAGTAACTACGTGGTGACCGTCTTGATGCGACATCTTGAAATCAAGGGGGTTAAATGGCGCGCAGGGGCTGTCGGTCTGCCGACGGAGGAAAACACATGGAAACAGTTCGGGAAGTCAAAATGAAGGTCCTGATCGAAACGGACAGAAGAACCGTAGAGCAGGAATTCGGCAACCTGTTCGATCTGAAACTCTTCATGGACGGGTTCTTTTCGACAATCGGCGATCGAAGATCCAGTAAACCCAATCCGGGCTATTCCGGACCGGAAAGACGCATGCGCCTCGGATAGTCACCTTCAAACAGTCCGTTTATACTTAGACTGCCGGGACCGTCGAATATCGACTTACATCAAACCTGAAGCCACGGCTCCATTGGTCAATGAGGGCGGGATTCGCCTCCTCATCCGAAATCAAGCATGGTTCCGAATGCGTTTTCAGGAGCGCTAATTTTTCTTTCGGGCTACGATGAAAGCGTCGCCGAAGCCCTGTTCGCTCAGCCGGGCTTTTACCGCCCTGCCCTCCGCCGCATTCGAACAGCACCTCATGCGAACCCGAAAGAGCGTTCCCTGATCCCTGAGCTTTATCTCATCCAGATAGGCGTCATACCCCTTCGCACTCAGCCTCCGCTTCAAGTCTTCCGCATTGGCCTTTTCCCGGTAGGCTCCCAACTGGATGATCACATCTCCTAAATCCGTTTCATCAAGCGTTGCTGCAGGTGCGGGAGCGGTCCCCGCTTTCTCATCGCCGGGTTCCCGAACAGGACTCCTCTCTGCAGATGCGACGCGCGGTTTCTCTTCGATGGAAAGCGCCGTTGTCCCTTCCAGCAATGTCTCGACATTCTCCCCGGACGCCCCTACATTTCCCATCTGCGAAGCGTCACTCAATTCCTGATTTTCAACAATCCGATCCGGCGTGGCGGAGGATCCCGTATCCGTGATTTCCTTGACCCGGATTGCTACGTCATTTTCCGTAGCGGGATTTTTGTCGATCCGCTGTCGCACAAATGCAACTGAGTCCCCCGTGATGTCGGATACACCCGTCGCCTCAGACCGGGTTCCTTCCAAAACAGGCGCCGGCCCGTTCCATCGACGACCCACCTCCGGATCTCCCAAAAATGGCCGGACTGCGAAAACGATGAACACCACCGCCACCAGACTTCCAGCCAGGCCGAACACAAACCTTTTACGTCTCAGGACGTTCCAGGATATCGCTTCATCATCCTCCACCGGAGCAGCCGTTGACATGTCGGAACCTCCTTGAAAAGGCTCCCAACTCAAATCCTCGACAGCTTCTTTCACAATTTCCGCCCCGATCCCTTTCTTACCCGTTTCATACCCGATTCGCAGCGCGGTGTCGCAAAGCGTATTGATTTTCAGAGGCACGCCACCGGTGTACTTCCAAATCATTTTTAATGCGCGGCCGTCAAAAAGCTCCCGGGCGTGGCGGTTCACGACCGCGAGACGATGGGCGATGTACCGGTGGGTTTCCGCCGCTGTGAGCGGGTAAAAACGCAGTCGCAGGTGTATGCTGTCTGTAAACGTCCCGAGTTCAAGTTGGCCGAAATTGGTCTCCAGTTCCGGTGTACCGCAAAGCACCACCTGAACCGCTTTGATGTTATGGATCCTGAAATCCGAAAGATCTTGTAAATTCCTGATGGCCTGATTATCGAGGTTTTGGGAATCCTTGACGACAAAAACGAGATTGCCGTTAATTGCAAAGTGCCTTGCGGCATACTGCTTGAGTCGATCGATCGCTTCAGATTCGGTCAAGTCCTCCTGCGGCCTCGATGCGCCCAATTCGATGAGAGCCATGGCCGGCAAATGATCGAACGGTAAATCCTCGCTGACGATCTCAACCAGTTTGGTGTTCTCACCCAGCCGGGCCGCTGCGGCACGCAACAAAACGCTTTTTCCGACCCCCGCAATTCCGGTCAAAACCATCAGCCCCAAACGCTTTCGGATCCCGGATATCAGGGAATCAAGGGTCTCTTGGGATTTG
>JAWOGN010000406.1:0-4189 GCA_046496815.1 Desulfatiglandaceae bacterium | reverse complement strand
ACGGTGAGTTGTATCCGCAGGCTTTAGAGCCGAAAAAAGACAAAAATTTCGAATTGTTACATAATGAGATGAAAATCAAAACGGAAAATCCTTCGCTTGATATCTGGCCCATGTCCCTGGAGGGATGCGTCGTAAGGATTGCCGATACCATCAGTTACATTGGTCGGGACATTGAAGACGCAATACGGCTGGGTCTGATTCACCGTCAAGACCTACCCGAAGCATGTAAGCGAATTTTAGGGGACACAAACGGCACCATCGTTTACACGCTGGTAGAAGACATTGTCTTGAACAGCCTTGACAGTCCTTTCGTGAGGTTTAGCGACGAGGTGGGGGAAGCCCTGGGAAAGCTCAAGGCATTCAATGAAGCCAGCATCTATCGTAATTTCAGGGTGAAAGAACAGACCCCCAAGGTCAAATTGATGTTTGAACTGCTTTTCGAAAAGTATTTTCGAGATTTTGAGGTCGGAAATGAAGATTCAGACATCTTCAGCGGATTTTTGGACGGAATGTCGCCGGAATACAGGGAGCATACCCCCACCGCGGGGATTGTGCGCGATTTCATTGCCGGGATGACGGATGAATATTTCTTAAACCAATGTCACAAGAACCTGATTCCACGTATTAAGACCAGCCTGTTTTAGCTTGGGAAAGCGCCACACAATGGCGACATGCGTCGAGGCATGCGCCCAATAAATTGCGGCCGCTTCATTTCTCAGCAAAACGTGTTGACAAAACAGGAATAAGCGGATAAAAGGGGGGTCGCTTCTTTGAGGCTTTTGGGCTACAAGTCTTAACCAGTCAGAGAGGCTTTTGGGCTACAAGTCTTAACCAGTCAGACTCTTTTCATCGCTACCAAGCATTTGACGATATACCAAAACAACGCACAGCACGGAGGCCAGCACGATGGTTCAAGTTGGGGAGCTTAAGGAAGGCGATACCCTCCTTAAGCTTGAAGACGTCCACATGTATTTCGGCAAGGTGGCCGCATTGGCCGGTGTAAGCCTGGAGGTGAAAAAGGGTGAAATTCACTCGATTATCGGCCCAAACGGTGCAGGAAAGACGGTCATGATGAATTGCATCAACGGGCTCTACAGGCCTCAGAAAGGCGACATTTACTACAAAGGCCAAAGGGTGAACGACTTGAGGCCGTATCGACGGGCTGAACTCGGGATCTCCAGAACATTTCAGAAGATAGAGCTCTTCGGCGGAATGACGGTTCTTGACAACATCCGCCTGGGCAGGCACGTCCACCTCAGGTCTGGTATCCTGAGCGGATCCGTTTACGCGGGCAAGACCAAAAAGGAAGAACTTGAATCCCGAAAATTTATCGAAGAGGAAATCATTGATCTCTTGGAAATTGAAAGTATCCGGGACAAAACGGTTCATATGCTTCCCTATGGATTGCAAAAGCGGGTGGAACTGGGCCGGGCCCTCGCCCTCAATCCGGAGCTGCTGCTGTTGGATGAGCCATTGGCCGGTTTGAATCTTGAAGAGGTGGAGGACATGGCCCGCTTCATCCTCGATCTCAACGAGGAAAAACGCTGGAAGGTGACCTGTATATTGGTGGAACACGATATGGGTGTGGTCATGGATATTTCTCATCAGGTGTTCGTATTGAATTTTGGAAATCAGATTACGGACGGCCCCCCGGAGGAGGTCCAGAAGAATCCGGACGTCGTCAAGGCCTATCTGGGTGAAGAGGATTTGTACGCAACAAGGAGGTAATGGAGCAGATGGATGGATCCGGGATCGAGATCACCAAGGACCTCACAATCCCCAAGCTCTTTCTGAGACAGTGCAGGAAATATGGAAAGAACAAAGTGGCAATGCGGGAGAAGGAGTTTGGCATTTGGATACCATTTACCTGGCAAGACTACTATGACAACGTCAAATATCTCTGTTTGGGCATGGTGAGCCTCGGGCTGAAGCGGGGAGATAAGGTTTCCATGATCGGCGATAATCGGCCCGAAGGCCTGTGGGCCGAGATGGCCGCCATGTGTGCCGGGGGCATTGGGGTGTGGTTGTTCCAGGACTGCATGATGGATGAAGTCAAGTACATCATCAATCATTCCGACACGACGTTTTTTGTGGGTGAAACCCAGGAAGAAGTGGACAAGGCACTGTCCATAAAGCCCGAATGCCCCAAGCTGCAATGGATCATCTGGGATGATCCAAAAGGGATGCGGAACTACGACCATGAATACCTCATCAGCATAAAAGCGGTCCAGAAACTTGGAAAAGAGCTGGATGAAAAAGAGCCCGAACGCTTCGAGAACATGATTAACGAGGGGCATGGCGATGATATATGTCTTCTATTTTACACCTCAGGGACGACTGCGCTTCCGAAGGGGGCCTTGCTCTCCAATTGGAACATGCTGACGATGGGACAAAACCTCATGGCGGTTGACCCCTGTTACGATACGGATGATTTTGTTTCATATCTCCCCTTTGCCTGGATCGGTGAACAGATGATGTCCATATCCTGCGGGCTTCAGATCGGATATACCCTGAACTTTCCGGAAGAACCCGACACCGCTCAAGAAAATATCAGAGAGATCGGTCCCCACGTGATGTTTGCACCGCCCCGGCTCTATGAGGGTATGACCCGACAAGTACAGGTAAAGTATATTGATTCCACGTGGATCAAGCGAAAAATCTATGAGTTCGCAACCAAGGTGGGTTACAAGGTGGCGAATCTCAAGTTTGAAAAACGGCCCGTTTCTTGGCACTGGAAACTCCTGAATTGGATGGCTTCCATCTCCATGCAAAAGAAATTGAAAGACCATCTCGGCATGTCACGGCTTCGGCACTGCTACACCGGTGGGGCGGCCATGGGACCCGACCACTTTCGTTTTTTTCACGCATTGGGTGTGAACCTGAAGCAGATTTATGGGCAAACCGAAATTGCCGGCATCTCAATCGTACACAGAGACGGGGACGTGAAGTTTGACACAGTGGGAACCCCGATCCCCAATACCGAGGTGAAAATTACAGAAGAAGGTGAGATTATATCAAAGAGCCCCTCCGTGTTCTTGGGCTACTATAAGAACGAGGAGGCTACGCAGAAGACCTTGGTGGACGGGTGGCTCTTTTCCGGAGACAGGGGCTTCATTGATGAGGACGGGCATCTGGTGGTGTTTGACCGCTCCAAGGACGTCATGACCCTGAGCGATGGAAGGCCCTTTGCGCCGCAGTATCTCGAAACCCGCTTGAAATTCAGCCCCTATGTCCAGGAGGCCTGGGTGATCGGAGATAAAAGAGCGTATATCTCGGCGGTCATGTGTATTGACTACGCCGTGGTGGGAAAGTGGGCGGACGAAAAGAAACTCAATTACACCAGTTACCCGGAGCTGTCCCAGAAGCCCGAGGTGTACGACCTCATTCAGAAGCAGATTGAAGAGGCGAATACGGATCTGCCCGTACCCGCAAAAATCCACAAGTTCGTCAACCTCTACAAGGCGTTTGATGCGGATGACGAGGAACTCACCAGGACAAGTAAATTGAGACGGGCGTTTGTGGGAGAAAGATACAAAGATATTGTGGACGCGCTTTATGCGGATACGGATATTGTGCATATGGACACCACCATCACCTATGAGGATGGAAGGGAGCAGCAAATCAAAACGGACCTGAGGATTCAATCCGTAGGCATTAAGGAGTAGAAAGTAGGAAGTAAGAAGTATGGAGTATGGAGTAAGCAGCAGGCACAACGTAGAGGAGTTATGAAAAGAAATGAGTACCGGGGATATAGAGATTTGAAGGTCTACGCGTTGGCCTATCGACTTGCTTTGGATATCCAGGAAATAACCAAACAGTACCCCAAAGAAGAAAAATATTCTCTAACGGACCAGATTCGTCGCGCTTCGAGAAGCGTACCTGCAAATTTGGCGGAAGCATGGAAAAAAAGACGCTATGAAAAGGCCTTTATCAGCAAACTCATCGACTGCGCGGGTGAAGCTGGTGAGACGGAAGTGTGGTTGGATTTTTCACGCGATTTTGGATATGTCGGCAATGAAAAGTATGAACGGCTGTTACAAAAGTACGAGGAAGTGAGCAGGATGTTATACGGAATGATGGATAAATCCGACAAATTCTGCCGATAACTTTTCTTGAGTGATTTTGCTGCTTACTGACTACTGCTTACTGCTTACTGAACTAGAGGGGGAGATAGCATGGAACTCTTCTT
>JAWOGN010000395.1:0-8985 GCA_046496815.1 Desulfatiglandaceae bacterium | reverse complement strand
CCGTCGCCGCTGCGGATTTGGTCGTCGCGTTTCTAAATGATGAAGCGGGGTGTATCCGTCGCAACCTGAACGCATACTTCCCGAATGCGCCGGCTTATCTGTTCCGTTCCAGGCCCCCTGCGGGGAAAGACATCCATATGGTTCGCTATGTCTCCGAGTGCCTTTCAGCAGCGGGACTTCCCATTGACCCCAAGCGTACGTTCGAGAATGCGCGAAAATACCCCACCATCATTCAAGAGCAGGAGTGGGGTCCTCGAAACAAGGTCGTCATTCATCCGGGATCGGGGTCTCCCCGAAAAAACCACCCGCCGGCATTCTGGCGCAGTCTTATCAAGGCTTTCGTCCAAAAGCCCGAATTCCGCAGCCTGATTCCAGCGGTTCTGCTGGGACCGGCGGAACAACCCATGCGTGCCTATTTCATGAAAAACTCGGGCTCCCCCAGAGTAGAACTCCACCTGTGCTCGGACAAAGAGGCGCTCACTGCGTTGTTGGGGTGTGCGAGTCTCTACATGGGTCATGACAGCGGGATTACGCATTATGCCGCCATGCTTGGAATCCCCACGATCGCCCTATTCAAAAAAGATACTGTCGGACAATGGGCTCCCTTGGGGCCATTTGTCAGGGTCATACAAAGCAATATCCACCGCCTCGGTCTCATCGAATCAACCCTCGAAGCGGCAAAAGACCTGACAAATTGATTCAGCCTTTCCTTTTGCCTTGTCATAAATCGTGAAATCTTCTATTTGATGATAGCATAAACGTTGAACTCGGAACCCTTGAACCGGTACAAACTCACAAGGGACTTTGCAACGCCGGCTACACAGGAGGAAAAAAATGGAAAGAATAGAAGAAATTGTCGCCCGGGAGATCCTGGATTCGAGAGGGAATCCCACGATCGAAGTCGACGTGGAGTTAAGCGACGGAAGCTTTGGTCGTGCGGCGGTGCCTTCCGGAGCATCCACGGGCAAGTATGAGGCGGTGGAGTTACGCGACAAGCAGAAAAAACGCTATCTGGGAAAAGGCGTGGAAAAAGCGGTCGTCAACGTGAACCGCATCATCGGACCCGCGCTCCTCGGCATGGATGCCACGGATCAGCGTCTCGTGGACAAAACGATGATCGCTTTGGACGGCACCCGAAATAAGGGGAAACTGGGAGCCAATGCCATTTTGGGTGTCTCGTTGGCTGTGGCGCGAGCCGCTGCCAACTCTGCCTATCTGCCGCTTTATCGCTACATTGGGGGAACCAATGCCTGCAAACTTCCCATGCCCATGATGAACATATTGAATGGGGGGCTCCATGCGGCAAACAGCGTCGATCTGCAGGAATTCATGATCATGCCCATCGGTGGCAGAACATTCAAAGAGGCGCTGCGCATCGGAACCGAGGTTTTTCATGGTTTGGCCGCTGTTTTGAAGGATAAGGGGTTTTCAACCGCGGTGGGGGATGAAGGCGGTTTCGCACCGGATCTCAAGACCAATGACCAGGCGGTTGAGATGATCCTGGCCGGTATCGAAAAGGCCGGCTACCGGGCAGGCATGGATGTGGTCCTCGCCCTGGATCCGGCCGCATCCTCCTTTTACGAGAACGGCAAGTATGGTTTCTTCAAATCCGATCAATCCACACGCAGTACCGATGAAATGATTGAATTTTACGTGGACTGGGTGAATCGCTTTCCGATTTTTTCGATCGAAGACGGCCTTGATGAAAACGACTGGAAAGGTTGGAAAAAAATGACCCAAAAACTCGGCGGTCAAATACAAATCGTTGGAGACGACCTTTTCGTCACCAACACGCAGCGGATCGGCAGAGGAATAAAAGAGCGCTCCGCCAATGCCGTTTTGATCAAACTGAATCAGATCGGAACGCTCACCGAGACGCTTGACGCCATACGGATGGCCCACCGCGTCGGGTGGAATGCGGTCGTGTCTCATCGCTCCGGGGAAACAGAGGATACTTTCATTGCCGATCTTTCCGTGGCCGCCGGTACGGGACAAATCAAAACCGGCTCCTTGTGCCGTTCCGAACGGATCTGCAAATACAACCAGCTCTTGAGGATCGAGGAGGAACTGGGGGAGTCTGCTGAATTCGGTGGGCCCCAACAGGCTTAAGTGATTCAACCACCATCGGCGGGATGCGGCGCTTGACCGGCGACCGAATTCAACATGGCTGCAGGAAACTCCGAGGTTCACGGAGGGATGGGGTTCTCGACTGCCTCCGTTTATGTGTCCCCCGAAGTTTTCAGTTCGACGAACCGACCATGCCAGGCGCAGTTGTTGCAGTAAGTTTCGGTATCATCATTCAGCATTTCGGTCGCGTCGGATTGAAACACTACCTCACCGTCTTTGATATCAAACTCATGGGTATCAAACACGTCATCAGCATCTTTTACATAGAAGCTCAGACACCCGCAAATCGGGCATTTCATTTCTCACCCTCCCTGTTCGATTTGGCGGAACTCCGCCGTGTTCAGTTTCAACCCGGATGACCGGAGCGCACCGCCATCGATTTTATTTCCCCTGATAGACGGCAGAGGTGTGGTCGTTCTCCAAAGGTCAGTCAAGTCCTAGGCTTGGGCGGACTTATGGTATAACGGGGAGAGATCTCGCAGGGTTTTGACCGTTTGCTTCAAAACAGTCAGAAAGCGCGTGATATCCGCCTCCGTGTTGTCCACGCCGAAGGTAATGACCAAGGTCCCTTGGGCGTCGGCGAATTCGAGTCCCGTCGACAACAACACATGGGAGGCTCTCAAGGAACCGGATGCACATGCCGACCGGGTGGATACGGCGATGTCGTCATCGTCCAGCATGAGCACGACGCTTTCACCCTCGATATACTTCAGTGAGACGGAAACCAGATTGGGCAGGCAATGCTCCGGATGGCCATTGATCAAATATTCCTCAATATAATTCGGTATTTCTTTGAGCAGGTGGGCTCTCAGTTGCTTCAGGTGCGACATCCGGGAATCCATATCCCTTAAAGCCAAGTCAGCCGCGACCCCCATCCCGACGATTCCGATAAGGTTTTCAGCTCCCGCCCGTTTGTTGTTCTCCTGAACCCCGCCTTCCAATAACGGCCAGATCTTTACGCCGCGACGAACATACAACCCCCCGACTCCGGCAGGTCCATAGTAGGTATTGGATGCAAAACTCAGGGCATCCACCCCCAATTTCTGCACATCAATCGGCACCACACCCACAGAATCAACCGCATCCGTATGAAAAAGCACCTTCTTTTCTTTGGTGATGTGGGAGATTTCTTCAATGGGTTGAATGGTTCCAATTTCATTATTGCTGTGCATGATGGTCACGAGAACGGTTTCATCCCCGATGGCTTTTGCAACGTGATCCGGATTGATCCTTCCATATTTGTCCACCGGAACCGAGGTGACTTGAAAACCCATCATCTTTAAACGACGCAAACTTCGGATCACCGCGTTGTGCTCAATATTGGAGGTGACGATGTGTTTGCCTTTGTCTGAATTTGCCAGTGCCAAGCCTTTCACGGCATGGTTCACGGATTCCGTACCACCCGATGTGAACACCATTTCCTTGGGCACCGCGCAGTGGATCAGGCGGGCGACGGATTCACGTGCGTTTTGCAAGGCCTCCGCTGCCTGTTCGCCGATTTTATGTTGGCTGGAGGGATTGCCGTAGTTCCCCTGGATGATCTGAATCATAGCGGCCTGAACTTCCGGGAGGAGGGGGTTCGCTGAAATACGGTCCAAATTTATGATCTTCATCTTCTCACCTTTCCGCGGTTCGGGATTGCTTTACGTCTTCAACCTGCAGCGCACAATTTCTGCAAACGGTTTCTCCTTCAGACACTTCCGTGTCACAGTAAGGGCAGTAACACTTTTCTCCATGATTGTGTTCATGGGTCTCTTTTCTTTTAAGCTCCCCCTTTGGTTTTCCGGACTTTCGGTCCTCATAATCCTTGATGGCCGCTTTCAACGCGTCCGCGCCCAAATTTGAACAGTGAAGCTTGTTTTTTGGAAGCCCCTCCAAAGCGTTGGCCACATCTTTATTGGTGATCTTCTTTGCGTCCGCTATGCTCTTACCTTTGGCGATCTCGGTGAGCATACTGGATACGGCGATGGCGGCGCCGCATCCAAAAGTCTGAAACTTTATGTCTTCGATTTTCTCGTCAGCCACCTTGAGGTAAATCGTCATCATGTCTCCGCATAGCGGATTCCCGATTTCACCCACCCCGTCTGCGTCCTCAATGGTCCCCACATTTCGAGGGGCCTTAAAATGATCCATCACTGTTTTGGTATACATGGCACAACCCTCCTTGCATTATTTTTTAGAATATATACACGAATTTATCCTAGTAAACAAATTGAGTTTAAAAAAAGAAAAAAAATAGGTATTATTAGAGTTTTGAAAATCCCCAATATGGGAAAAGGGGGCCGTTGGGATCTCTTTGAGAAGGCTGCAAATGCTTCCCTCATTCCATGGAACGGCAGCTGAGCCTTAAAATTCATTCCGGGACAGCCCCAGAGGAAAATCTCTTGCGCACCTGAGCTCTTCTCTGCCTGCACCGTGCCCCTTATTTCGGGTATGGGGGCGTTCTACATGTCCCGATGTATCGGGATTGCAGCCTTCTCAAAGAGATCCCAACGGCCCCCATCGCAGTGTTTCAAAAATCTAAACTAATACAAAAATAGTTATTTTTGATGCAATTGCAAAAATCGGAAATCACCATGTTCCGTCATTTCGGCGAAAGCCCCATTGAATACGGGATTTTCAACGGAGTGACGACTTTTTATAAATTCATCACATTTCAGTCGGAATAAATACATGAAAATTGTCTCTATCGCTGTTAGCAAAAAAAAGGGCACTCGAAAAGCCCAAGTGGATGATGCGGTCTTAATAAAAGGCCATGGCATTCAAGGAGACGCGCATGCGGGCCCCTGGAGGAGACAGGTCAGCTTTCTTGCCGGAGAACAAATTGAAGCCTGTCGTGCCAGAGGCCTTGATGTCACGTTTGGTGATTTCGCCGAAAACATTGCAACTGAAGGGATTAACTGGAAAAATGTCCCTGTAGGCAGCCGTGTGCACTTGGGAAATACCGTGATCGTAGAAGTAACTCAAATCGGCAAAGACTGTCACAAGCGCTGCGCAATTTATTACCAGGCGGGAGATTGCATCATGCCGCATGAGGGAGTGTTTGCGCGCGTGCTTGAAGGTGGACCCATTCGCTGTGGAGATCCCATTTCCTTTTTTAAATCTTGAACGGTCCTTGTGTATTGACAATGGATCAAAATTTCGGCTTCAAGCTTTGACACCGTTCCCGCACGTTGCATTGCAGCGACAAGGAGGCGTTTTCCACGGATGCGAGATGCCAGCCGGGGAGAAAGTGCGAATTCGGTCGACGAGAGAAAGCACATAACGGATCCAACGTACCAAGAATTGATGCGTGAAGCTAAATTGCACTCAAGGAATGAAACACCCAAAGCTTACGGGTGGCGCGGGTGGGTACCCCGTCTGCTCACCGGCGCTTTGGGTGTCGTTTTTCTTGTGTCCGCCCTCTCAAAAGCCGGTGATTTTGGCCTGTTTGTTCGCCAGATGCGAGCCTACGGTATTTTGTCAAACCACCTCCTTCTCACCGCCGGTGCCTGGGGATTGATCACCCTGGAATTCGGTCTGGGAATCGGCCTGCTGGTTTATCATCGGCCCAGGTTCATGCTTTCATTGACCGCCTTGCTTTTCCTCGTTTTTCTGGGCGCAACCAGCTGGGCAACCTTGAATGGGGTCGCTGAGGAATGCGGATGCTTCGGTGCGTGGTTGAAACGCACACCGAAACAGGCGGCGATCGAGAATCTGATTCTGCTCTTCCTGGCGATCCTCGCCTGGCTGGCACACGGGAATACCCAACCGCGTCGAAGCCGCGCAAAAACCTGGGCTGTGGCAACCGCGTTTCTTATCGGCTCACTGCTGCCCCTGGGGTTTGATTTTTCCTTTCAACGAATGAGTGAATCTCATTCCAAGGGCATCGGCGCAGATATCCGTCAGGTGGAGATCGAAGGGGTGCCAGGGATTGACCTGAACAGTACGCCGTATTTGCTTGCCGTTATAGACCTGGATTGTGGGCACTGTCTGGAGCTTGTGGAAGCGCTCAATGCGCTGGCTGAGGAACCGGGAATTCCGTCTGTGATCGGCCTTTGCATCAATGCGGAAGATCGGCGCAGACGGTTCATGGAAGAATATGAACCGGCATTTCCCATCGGAAGGATCCGTGAAGATGATTTTCTGCGATTGCTCGCCGATGCCGATCTGCCACGGATTCTATATGTCCGCGACGGGCGCATTCATCAGGCCTGGAACCAAGGCGTTCCGGATAAAGAAGCACTCAAACCATAAAAGATGCCACAGGGGTGCCTTAAGCTTCATCCCCGGACAGCCCCGGAGAAGAATCTCCTTCACAACCGAGCCCTTCAGATGCGAGGCTACGAGTAGTCAAACTTCTCCCAAAATTCCTTATCAATTTTTGTTTGCCAGTCCGCGGTAAATTTCCCATTGTAGTAGGAACGAAATCGATCAAGCCAACGCCACCAGGAATGTTTGCCCTTCTCTTTGGCCTCCAATATGTCCGTCAAATACGTGGCGATTTCGGCCATTTCATCTTTAGGTATATAGGAAGCCGCCCCTTTTTTAAAGGACTTGACCGTATCTTCGACACTCAGCGCATGGGCTGTCAGCATGACGGGAATGACGTTTTTTTCTCGAGTAAGCGCCAAAAGCTTGTACCCATCAACCCCCATGATGTCCAGAATCGCCATATCAAAACGCTCTGAATTCAGCAGGTTTCTGGCTTCCTCATAACTCGTGGCCTTCACGACCTCACACATGTCAAGCAACTCCGATAAAGTTTCCAACACATCCGGTTCGTCATCCACCGCAAGGATTCTTTTGCCGTCCAACAACTCTTTCCTCACCGTCACACAGGTCCGATCAGCCGAATGACAAACCTTGCTGGACACGCTTCCCAGCATGAAGCCCTTTGCGGATCCCAATCCGCGACTGCCCAGGACGATCATGTCGATATCCTGATCTTTCGAATAATTGAGAATCTCTTCAGCGGGATCTCCCTGAATGACGGCATTTTTAATGTGCTTCACTCCCTTTCGCTTGGCTTCCGTTTCAGCAGCGCCAAGAATATGGTTGCCCACGTTCAGCAAATAGACAGCCTCAGGGCTCTCTTTAATACCCTCAGATCGGATGTAATCCCGGATGCCATCGGGGATTCTCGTTTCCTTAACAACATGGAGAATGTGAACGGTCGCATCTTTTTGTTTTGCCATATCCGCAGCAAATTCGATGGCCTTCTTCGAATGCTCAGAGCCGTCTACCGGAACCAGAATATTTTTGATCATTTTTAGATTCTCCTATAGAAATCCTTTTGCAGTGTTGTGACCGATTGAGATATTAAATAAAATCATGGGATGAATTCAGCGCATTGATATGGTGCGTTGGAGACCGTTGGGGTCTCTTTCCGCTACCGGGGGGTTTCAAAGTGCTAAATTGATACAAATCATAAAAGAATGATATATTTGTATCAAGGGAAAAAAGCCATGAACGCCTTAACCCCACCCCTTCACGCTGCCGGTTCTTGACAGCCTTTGCAGCCATTCGTGTCTCCAAGAAAAACCGCTCGGGTTTCGGTTCGCAAAATTGTAGGCCTAAGAAGCGGACCCTTTGGGCAAATCACGACCTCCCGGCGTTCCTTTCGGGTGCTATTTCCGTGGGGCATCGATCCCAAAGTGGGTTCATTGGGTGAAAAATTTGACGTTCACGACTTTGTGAAAGCCTATTGCGTGCAAAGAGGCATCGCAACCCAGTTTCTGGACCAAGATACATTCGGTTATCAGGATAAATGTAGAGTTTGGTGGTGGCTATCTGTTGCCCTCTATTCAAAAGCTATGAGAACGCCTTGGGTTCTTGACTCACTTGATCCTGATACTGCGTTTGTTGGACTGGGTTTCTCCGTCGACCAACGAGCTAGCAGAGGCAGCCACATCGTACTTGGATGCAGCCATGTCTATAATGCCCAAGGCCAAGGATTGCAGTTCCGTTTAAGCCGCATTGAAAACCCTGTTATATTCGGGTCTAGCGCCCACTCTCTGTAAACGGGAGCCGTGATCCGCTGTGTGGCGGCGTGGTCGTCGGCGATCCACAGCGCGTGGGCGCCCGCATCAATCTGTGCGTCACCCCACGAAATCGCCAGCTCGGTGGTGAAATCCAGCGCGTCGCGTATCACGCCGGACTTTTTTTGCATGCCCGCAACAGTTGCCTCCAGGCCGAAGATCTGAGTGACCGCGGTGAAAGGGGCAATGATGCGCCCGGTGACACACCGCTCGTCTCCCACCATCTCTCTCAGTCCCGAAATCGCATCAAGCACCACCGGCATGCGGGTTGACGTCTGCGGGTTGGGAATCTTTAAATCTGAAATCGTCCCGGAGCTGCACTCCAGATACTCACAGGGGATCGGGGGGGCATTTTCGACAGATTCCACGCCGACTCCAAGGGCCTCGAACTCCATGACATCATCCAAATGCACCCACGCCCAGTCCCAGCCGAACTTTTCAATGACTTCGAGCTGCACCTGTATGATCTTTTCAGGCATCGTGAGATATTCTTCATACGGTATCTCGCAGTAATGTGCATCGAACTGCTCGCTCAAACAAAAGACCGGCAGCTCATCCGGCATCTGTCGGTTCACACATTTTGTGATTTCTTCCAGAACGTCCATTCACAATATCCTTCCTGCTTAACCTGCGTGCGTAAAAGGATGTTTCACCATCGGGGCCAAGAATCCTCCCTGCGGTTTGACAGTTCGGGTGGTTGGACGGGGCGGATCCGAATTTGGGCTTCACGGACTCTGCCGCAAATGGGGGGATGAAGTAAAGTGGCAGAGGCCGCCGGTGTCTGTCATTAACTCAAGGCCGGCCTGTCGCGGGGAGATATTCAGGCGCTATTTTCGGC
>JAWOGN010000331.1:0-7336 GCA_046496815.1 Desulfatiglandaceae bacterium | reverse complement strand
ATGTGAAAGTGGGCAAGCCGCTCATCGCTCTGGCCGCGGGCAAGGCGGACCTGGCCAACATCAAGCCCGACATGGCGGAAACCTTGCGCGAAAAGGGCATGGTGATCCTCAAGAATGCCAGGGGATGGAACAAGAAGCTCATGATCAACCATCGTATCGAACCTTTCAATGATAAACGGTTTCGCAGGGCCTTGGCCCATGCCATCGACCGCCAGGAGATCATCGACAAGGCGCATCGGGGCCTCGGTTCACCTGCCGCTTTCGGTCTTATTTCTCCGGATCATGCGTACTACAATCCGGAGACGCCCGACTATCGCCACGACACGACCCAAGCCCGGGCCATCCTGGAATCCCTGGGCTATCGGAAGGATGCCTCCGGTTTCTATTCGCGGGCCGGCAACCCCCTTAAGATAGAACTCATGGCCTCGAACATTACCGTGGCCGGAGAATCGGTCTCCGACCGGGACGGCGAGGTATTGAAGCGGCAGTTGGAGGCGGCAGGCATCCGGGTCGATCTGGTCAATCTGGAGCAGGCGACTACGGATGGCCGCATCCGGAACTGGCAGTTTCAATTGGCGGTTTCCGGTCACGGCGGGTTGCTGGGCGACGCCATGGTCCTGGAGCGGATGATCGAGCCCGGAAAGAGCAGCGGTTCGGTTAATTCCGCCAGATACGGAGCCAATCCTGAACTGCTGGAGCTGGTGAGGGCACAAATGAGCGAGATGGATCCGATCAAGCGCAAGGCGCTGGTCTTCCGGTGTCAGGAGATCTATGCCGAGGAAATTCCGGCAATCTCCCTCTACTACCCGGAAACGATGGCCGCCTACAACCCCGAAAAGAGTATCGGATGGTACTACACACAGGGCGGCATCGCACTGGGCATCCCGATCCCTCAAAACAAGATGTCGCTGGTCAAATAAGGCGGTATGATGTCGAGGTAAGAGTATTCAGAGATCATCATGATCCGTCTTTCAAAATATCGGCCTTCCCGTCAAATGGGCCTTGTCGTCACTTTCTGCCTCGCCGCCCTGGCCATGGTTTATCTGAGCTACGCCTTGCCCAGACTCCTGCCCGGAGATTTTGTCACCGCCATGTACGGCAGTTCTCAAGTCACCCTTTCCGAAGCGCAGGAGGCGGAACTGCGTGCCTATTATACGGATGACAGGGGGTTCGGGTCCTACGTCATCCAACTTGCTTGTCTGGATTGGGGATACTCGTATGCCTTTCTGAGCCCTGTGTCGCACCTGTTTCTTGCGGCCCTGCCGTGGACGCTCCTTTTGGTGGGTCTTGCTCACCTGATTTCATTGGGCGTCGGTTTTTTTGCCGGTGTGGAAGTCGCCTGGCGTCGATCCGGAATTCTTGAAAGGACAATGGTGAGCGGTATGACCCTGTTAGAGGGGGTCCCGGAGATCAGCACCGGGGTCCTTCTCCTTCTCATCTTTTCCCTGCATCTGGGATGGTTTCCATCGGCCGGGGCCGAGACAGCCTATGCCGATCTATCCATATGGGCGCGCCTGGCCGGGGTGGCATACCACCTGGTCCTGCCCCTGGCGACGCTTGTTTTGGCGTATCTTCCCGGGAATTTTCTATTGACCCGAAACAGCATGGTCATGGTCATCAAGGCTCGATACATGACCACGGCCCGGGCCAAAGGCCTTCCGCCCTGCCGCATTCGGTATGCCCATGGCGCTAGAAATGCACTGCTCCCCCTGGTGACGCGGTTCGGTCTGCGTTTGGCTTTCATGATCACAGGCGCCCTGGTGGTGGAACGGATCTACGCTTACCCGGGCTTGGGAACCTTGCTATTCAACGCCATCCAGGCGAGGGACCTACCGGTCATCCAGGGGGTGGTCCTGATTTCTTCCCTCATGGTGTTGGCCGTGATTCTGGCGCTCGAATTCGTCTACAAGATTATTGACCCGAGGATCGATCATGCACGTACGTTTTAAAGAAACGTCTCTGAAAGACCCTCTGTTTATGGTGGGGAGCGGGCTGGCAGTCATATTCGTGGCGATTTCCTTGCTGGGTCCTCTCTTGGCTCCTTTCGATCCGTGGGACATGTCGTTTGCGCCGATTTCACCGCCGTCGGAGACCCACTATCTGGGTGTCAACGACGGGGGGCAGGATATTTTCTCCGAACTGCTTTATGCCGTTCGAAACACGGTGCTATTCGGCTTCATCAGCGCCTTTGCCGCCCTCGGCATCGGTGTCATCCTGGGGGCTTCAGCCGGATGGTTCGGCGGATTCGTGGACATGATCGTGATGCGGATTGCCGATGTTCTGCTCGCTGTTCCGGCGATCATGATTTTGATTTTTGCCGCCGCGCTTTTTCGACCCACACCGCTGACCCTTGCCCTGATCCTGGCAGGATTTATGTGGCCCACCATCAGCAAGGGGATCCGGGCTCAGACCCTGAGTCTCAGGGAGAGCCTCCACATCCGTGCCGCCGTCCAGATGGGCGGCGGGGGGTTATACATTTTGCGACGGCATCTGATCCCGGAGATGTTCCCGCTCTATCTCATCGGCCTCGCAGCCAAGGCGAAAACGGCCATGTTCATGGAGGCCTCCTTGGGTTTCTTGGGGCTCCTCGATCCGAGCCGCAAATCCCTGGGGCGAATGATCAACTACGCTCTGAATTTCTATTACATGGATGTCTGGTGGAACTGGCTGATGCCGCCCATCCTCTGCCTGTCTTTTCTGATCGTGTCTGTAACCTTCTTGGCCATCAGCCTGGAAAAGGTCTTGGACCCGCGATTGAGAGCGGCATTGAGCGGGAGGACCCCATGAGTCTGATGATTGACAACCTGAGTGTTCTTTATCGCGACGGACATCATGCAATACAAGCGTTGGACCGGATCCGCCTGCATCTCCCGTCTGGCCGGTGTCTCGCGTTGATCGGAGAATCCGGCTCCGGCAAAACCACCTTGGCCCTTGCCTGCATAGGATTGCTGCCGGAAAACGCTTCCACGGAAGGGAACTTCCAGTTCCATGGGGAAACGTTTTCGCCGGGGGATGAAAAAATTTTCGACCGACTTCGTTGGAACCGACTGGCCATGGTTTTTCAGAACGGGGCCGCCCATTTAAATCCGGTTCACCGAATTATCGACCAGGTGGCGGAGCCGTTGATTCAGCACCGCAGATGGAAACGACCGGCGGCACGGCAGCGGGCGGGCAAGGCCCTGGAAAGCCTCGGTCTGGGAACGACGTATCACTCGCGCTACCCCCATCAACTGAGCGGTGGGCAAGCCCAAAGCGTCCTCATCGCGATGGCGGGAATCTTGGATCCGGAGGTCCTTATCCTGGATGAACCGACGTCCGCGCTGGATGCCGCAAACAAAGGCATCGTGACCGATGTAATCGATCAGGCGAAATCATCAGGCAAGGCTGTGCTGCTGATTACCCATGACCTGGAATTCGCTTCCCGGAGCGCAGATTCAATGGCGGTCCTTTATTTGGGACAGATCATGGAGATCCTGCCCCCGACCGATCTCTTCACGGAGCCCCGTCATCCTTACACCCTGGCATTGGTCCGTTCCTACCCGACCATGACGACGGCCCGGGACTTGGGAGGCATCCGCGGAGATGCCTTCTACCGGATGATCCATCAACATGGCAGGCGGGACGGCGAGACCTACCGGCACAGTCACATCCAGGTGCCCGGGTCCAGCCACACGGACGGTCACGCCCCGCCGGAAGGCTGCCTCTTTCACAACCGATGTACCCAGGCCATCGAACGCTGCCGGCATGAGGATGTCAGTTTGGAAAGGATCGGGGATCATACGGTGCGGTGTCTCCGCCACGGCATCGCCGACCTTCTGACACTTCAGGGAGTGGGCAAGCGGTACGGGAACATCACGGCCCTGAATCCCACCGACCTGGTCCTTCGGTGCGGAGAGGTCTACAGCCTGGTGGGGGAGACAGGGTCGGGCAAAACAACCCTTGCCATGACCGCCGCCGGTGCCATTGAGCCGGATGCCGGGGAGCGGGTTTTCCACGAATCCGACCCGGATTTTAAGAAAGGCACTATCCCGCGATTCATGGCCCGCCGGATCGGCGTTGTTTATCAGAACCCGGCCGAGTCTGTGAGCCATCGTTTCTCCGTGTTTGATATCGTGGCGGAACCCCTGAAAATCCACGAACCCCGCATGCCCAAGGCAGAGGTGAAAGCCCATGTCACCCGAGTGTTGGATGAAGTCCATCTCTCCACAGACAAATCTTTTTTGTCCCGATATCCCCATGAGCTCAACATGGGGGCGATTCAGCGGGTCTGCATCGCCCGAGCCCTTGTTCTCGAGCCTTCTCTGCTCGTCGCGGACGAACCCACCAGTTCCCTGGATCCCAGTGTTCAGGCGAAGGTCCTGAAACTCCTGCTGGATCTCCAGACGGAACGGGGCCTTACCATGCTTTTTGTGACCCATGACATGGGGGTGGCGCGAAAGATCAGCGATCGCCTCGGGGTGATGCTTTGCGGAGACTTGGTTGAGGTGGGACCTGCTTCACAAATGATGGCATGTCCCGCCCATCCTTACACAAGGTTTTTGGTAACGCGTGTCGGGGGCGGTCGAAAGGAAGTGCCTCGTCGATCCGACGGGGTGGAGGCGGCAGGGGGGTGCCCCTTTTTTACTCGGTGTCCCCAAGCGCAACCCATCTGCAGAAACGAAAAGCCGGCCCTCAGTCAATGGGACCACCGTGAGGTGGCGTGTCATTTCCCTGAGAAGCAGGGTCTGGGTTCACACTGAACCCGTGGTACATGACACTCGGTTTAATGAGAGGAGGAAAGAAATATGACACAACCCACGATCAGCCCGGAGCGGATCCGGGAAACCATCGCCTTCCATGGTCACAACTGCCCGGGGGTCTCGATCGGGATTCGGGTCTCGGAGTTGGTGCTGCGGGATTTTGAACGGGCGCCGGATGACGAGGTGGTGGCGGTGGTGGAAACCGACAACTGTGCGGTGGACGCCATCCAGTATCTCACAGGCTGTACTTTGGGCAAAGGAAACCTGATCCATCTGGACCATGGAAAAAATGTCTTCACCTTCTATCGCCGATCCGATGAAAAAGGAATGCGGATTTGTCTTCGGTCCGATACCCAAAGCACTGCGGACAGTGATATCCCTGCCCTGTACAGAAAGCATTACCGGGAGGGGCTCACTCCCGAGGAGGAAGAGAGACTGGCAACCGCAAGACAGGCCATGATCGAGCGGATCATGACGGCTGGTCTGAAGGAGCTCTTCGACGTGCAACCGGCCGAGGGGTCAATTCCCCGCAAAGCTCGCATCATGGAAGGAATTCCGTGCGATCAGTGCGGCGAAAGGACCATGGAGACTCGCACCCGCCGCTTCATGGGCCGAACCCTTTGCATTCCCTGTTACGAAAGTTTGGAAAAAAGTACATAGCCGTGGAAGATTCCTTTTCCAATGCGAGGCGGCCCAGGGCTTTCCGCTTTCAGAGCGCTGTGTAACGGGGTACACCTTTTGATTTTTGACTCACCACCATACCGATTGACCTGAACCTTCACACTTCACAAATCAAAATGTACCCCCAATCCGTTACCGCCAATGTTTTCACGACCAAAAGGCTAGATCCATCCGCGCAATCTACATGCCTCAGCGACCCTGGCCACAGACACCAGGTGAGCAGACTGGCGCATGTCTATTTTTTCCCTTTCACTCATTTCGTAAACATTTTGAAACGCCTTGGACATTTTTGTCTCAAGATTCTTGTGAACTTTTTCAAGTTCCCAATAGTAATTATACGCATTTTGAACTTGTTCGAAATAAGAAATAATGACGCCGCCCGCATTTGCAAGAAAATCCGGAAGCACAAAAACATCGTTCTCGAATAGGATATGGTCCGCCTCCGGAGTCGTGGGGCCGTTTGCGAGTTCACACAGGATCTTGCATCGAATGTTGCCGGCGTTTTTTTCGGTAATTAACTGTTCGCCTGCCGCCGGAAACAGAACGGTAACCTCAGCCTCCAGCAGATCCTCGTTTGTGATGTCATCGGCATCGGGATACCCCTGAAGCGTCCCCATCTGCAATTTGTATTCCACCAGAGCCTCAGGGTCTATTCCATTTTCATTGTAAACCCCGCCCTTGGAGTCCGAAACCGCTACCAGCTTCAGGCCGAGCAGCGCCCGCCCGAGAATCGCGGCATGCTGCCCGGCATTTCCAAATCCTTGAATTGCCATGCCCTTGCCGTTGAGATTCAGCCTCATCCTTTTCGCTGTCTCACGGGTCACGCACATGGCGCCGCGGGCGGTCGCGTCGATACGGCCGAGCGACCCGCCCACTTCCAATGGCTTCCCGGTAATAACTCCCGGATAATGGACTTTTTCTATGGTTTCATATTCGTCCATCATCCATGCCATGATTTGAGGCGTGGTATATACGTCCGGAGCAGACACGTCTTTTGCGACCCCCAGGTTCTCTGCCATTGCCCGCACATATGCCCTGGCAAGGCGTTCTTTCTCAGTTCCGGAAAGTTCTTTGGGATTGCAGTTAATGCCGCCTTTACCGCCGCCGAGTGGCAGATCAACCACGGATGTTTTCCACGTCATCCAGGCGGCAAGCGCACGCACGGTGTCTATCGTCTCATCCGGATGCCAGCGCAGCCCGCCCTTTGCGGGTCCGCGGGCGGTATTGTATTGCACCCGGTACCCATGAAACACCTTGAGGTTGCCATCGTCCATTTTTACGGGAAGAGTCACCTTTATCTCTTTCATGGGCCACCGTAGAAATTCATGAACGGCCGGCTCAAGTCTCAGTTTTTCTGCAGAGACAGCAAGCTGCTGCTGTGCCATTTCAAACGGGTTAACGCTCGCCATGAGCAACCTCCTTGTGGGAAACAATGTGAATTCTCAGCTTTTGTGTAAAACCCGGGAGATGAAAGCGCCGCCTCCTGCTATCCACATATTTGGAATTCATCAAGAGGAGATTTTTTTTCAAAAATAATCTGTGTGGCGAAGCAAGATACTTTCTTGGTGAAATTGTTACAGCTCCGTATAAGCTTATGGGAACACATGAACTTGCCGAAAGTGTAGCTCAAAACATAAAAAATTCTAAAGCGGTATTATTTAAAAATCATGGCGCGCTCACAGTAGGGGAAAGTTTATTTAAAGCTTATGATAGGATGGAGGTACTTGAAAATCTGGCCGAATTACAAATACTGCTGAATGATATAGGTGCCCCTCGTTTTCTTGGTGATAAAGAACTTAGTGATATAGATAACCTTTAATGCTTAAGTATTCTTAAGATTTAATACCGCTTTTGGCATGGATTTTTGCTTGCTTCGCAGCAAAAACTCATGCCAAAAGCTACCGGTGGGGGTTGGC
>JAWOGN010000318.1:0-3789 GCA_046496815.1 Desulfatiglandaceae bacterium | reverse complement strand
CGTTGATTTCCTTGAACCGCTCCTCGGCCTGAGGGTCGTCCCTGTTCGTGTCGGGGTGATTGCGAAGGGCGAGTTTTCTGTAGGCGATCTTGATTTCGTTCTCGTCCGCTCCTCGTGCAACTCCGAGAATTCCATAGTAGTCTTTTCTCTGCATCGGATGATATGAGCTCTCCTTGTTTTGTCCGGAGTATAGGCAATCCGATCTTTGGTTGTCAAGGCTGCCGCCCGGGCCATCAAGGCTCACGATGGGCCTGAAAGCCTAAGAATTGGGGGTCACCTTGATTTGTGATTATGGATTGGCATAAACAATTTTTAATTAATTCTCCATTAATTTCTTCAGATTGGTATTTTTTGTATGACTCTTGAGGAATAAAGCGAATCGCGGTAAAAATGAGGGAATGTTCGGGGGTGAGCGTTGCATGATTTCCAGGTAACAATACTTGAGCGCTAAACTGGTTGGGCAGCCCCGATGAATTGCCGGAAATAAAAACGTGGGTTCAATCCCCGTTGGAACCTGCGCCCCGTTTTTCCGATTGATGAAAACCTTGAAAGTCATTGAGAGCTCGGAGGTATAAAATGGATTTGGGAATCAAAGGAAAGATCGCCCTGGTAGCTGCGGCGAGCCGGGGATTGGGACGCGGATGCGCATCCCAGTTGGCCGCCGAACACTGTCGGGTGGCGATTTGCAGCCGCGACAAAGCCGGGGTTCAAAAAGCCGCCGATGAAATTGCCGGGCAAACCGGGGCTGAGGTCGTGGGGTTCAGTGCCGACGTCAGCAAACCCGTCGATATCCGGCGCCTTTTAGATCAGGTGGGGCAAGCGTTTGGGGATCCGGAGATCCTGGTGACCAATGCCGGCGGTCCGCCGCCGGGAACCTTTGAAAGCACTGATCCGGCGGAATATGAGAAGGCGCTCAACCTCAATCTCATGAGTGCCGTGCATCTGATTCACGGCGTCGTCCCGGCCATGAAGTCCAAGGGATGGGGCCGCATCATCGCCATCACTTCCATTTCGGTCAAACAGCCGATCGGCAACCTGCTGCTGTCCAACATGGCCCGCGCAGGATTGACGGGCTTTCTGAAAACCATCGCCACGGAGCTGGCGCCGCTGGGAATTACCGTCAATGCCCTGCTTCCGGGCACTCACCAAACCGCCCGCATCGATCAGCTCATACGGGACCGTGCCGGCCGGGAGGGAAAGTCCCCGGAGGAAATTCTCCGTCAAATGGAGGCGGCCGTTCCCTGCAGAAGGCTCGGCGACCCGGTTGACTTCGGCGCGGCGGCCGCCTTTTTGGCCGGTGAGCAGGCCCGTTATGTTACCGGGCAAAACCTGCTGGTGGACGGCGGCAGTTACAGCGGGCTTCTTTAAGCTTTCAGATCATTCCAAAAGGAGGTATTTGAATATGTTTTGTAAAAAAGGCGCGGCCGAATGCCGGCAACTTGCCCCGGGCGTTGAGCTTTCAACGCTGGTCCACGGCGAAAAAACCTTGATGGGCGAATTTAAGATCGCAAAGGGCTCGCTGGTCCCGGCCCACGCGCACCCCCATGAACAGACCGGCATCCTGATTTCCGGCAAACTCCGGTTCAAAGTGGAGGCGGAAACTTTTGATGCCGAGGCCGGCGACAGTTGGTGCATACCCGGAAGCATCGAGCATTCCGCCGAAGCCTTGCTGGATTCGGTGGTCGTTGAGGTTTTCTCTCCGGTCCGCGAAGATTACCTGCCATAAACGACGGCGGTGATTCTTCTCGAGATTGTTCTCACTGCCACCGCCATGTTCAACCACGGGAACTTCTGCCTTCCTTCGAGGGTGGACCGTGTACTGCGGCGGCTCGTGGTGACACCGGACATGCACCGCGTGCACCATTCGGTTTTTCCCACGGAGACCCAATAAGAATTTCGGGTTCAATCTGCCCTGGTGGGACAGGTTCATGGGGACTTATAAAGCCCAACCGCGCCTGGGGCATGAGGGCATGATCATCGGCTTGAACCAGTTTCGAGACCTCTCAAAACTCAACCTTCTGTGGAACGTCTGTGTGCAAAGAACACTCAGGCATATAAAGGCAAAGAATAAGGTTGACTTAGCCATGGACTTAGTTTAATTTACCTTTAGGGTATAATATGGTAAAAACGGCCCCAAGAGGAGAAATTGGACCTATGTCTCAAGTGAATATTCATGAAGCGAAAACGCACCTCTCTAAGCTGCTCACAAAAGTGGCCACCGGGGAAGAAATCGTCATTTCGAAAGCCGGCAAACCTGTCGCCCGCCTCGTTCCGTGGAACCCAAATGTGAAGCAAAGGACTCCGGGGCTGGACAGAGGACTATTGACGGTTCCCGATGATTTTGATTCATCCTTGCCCAGTGAGATCATGGATGCGTTTGAATCATGAAAATCCTTCTAGATACCCATTGCTGGCTCTGGTGGATTGCGGAACCCGACAGGTTGAAAGAAAGCGTGCGTCGGGAAATCGTGGATCCTCGGAATGAAGTCTATTTGTCGGCGGCGAGCTCCTGGGAGATTGCAATTAAGTATTCGCTGGGCAAACTGGCTCTGCCCGAGCCGCCGGGGGATTTTGTCCCAAAGAGGCTGGTGAGAGATGCAATTTCGCCCCTTCCTATTCAGCATGTCCATGCTCTCCATGTATCCGAACTGCCTCACCACCACAAGGACCCCTTTGATCGCCTGATCATCTGTCAGGGCATGATCGAACGAATTCCGATCCTGACGGTCGACCGTCAGTTCGAGCCCTACAAGGTGACACTGCTCTGGGGGAATTGAGGAAATCTTCGTCCACCGAAGACACTGTTGACTGAAAATGAATTTGTGGATACTGCCCGGTGAGACGAGGCCTGTGAATGTTTTTTTGAAAATTTGACTGAAAAGGCAAGATTGATGCAGAGGGAGTTGAGCCCTGTTAAGCTTGTTACAGCAAGGTCAGCGGCCTTGATACAAGCGGAGGGTTTTTCGGCTTTTGAAAGAGATCCCAACGACATTCCATTCCCATGACGGGGTTTTTCTACCCGTTAAATCGATACCAAAACCGCAATAAATCCGTGCCCTTCGGGCCGGGTCACCCAGCACGCTTTTCATCGGAGATTCGTCTGCGTTCCTCGTCCCGGATTTCCCGTCTCAACAGCTTCCCCACCTTGGACTTGGGCAGCATATCCCGGAATTCAATGTAGCCGGGGACCTTATAGGATGCCAACCTTTCACGGCACCATTTCAGGAGGTCCGCTCCGCCCACACCTCTGGCGTCCTCTTTCAAAACTACAATGGCCTTGACCCGTTCCCCCACTTTGACGTCGGGAACACCCACAACGCAGGCGCCGATGACTGTCGGGTGGTCCTGGAGCACCGCTTCAACTTCGGAGGCTGAAACCCTATAGCCTTTATGCTTGATGATATCCGCCGAACGTTCCACATAAACCAATTCTCCGTCAGCGTCCCGGCTCACAAAATCTCCCATCCGATAATAGATCTTTCCGTTTATCTCCACATACGAATGCGTTGTCTCCTCCGGCTTGTTCCAGTATTCCTTAACCGTGTAAGGTGAAGTTACCAAAAGTTCCCCACTTTCACCCTGAGGAATCGGGGTAAGCGTTTCCGGATCCACCACGATGCACTCCCTGCTTTTTAAAGGGAGGCCGATAGCCGTGGGTTTGGGCTCTCTGTCGATCCGGCTATAGGTCACATGACCCGCCTCGGTTGACCCATAAACCTGGTAAATAGGGACACCAAATCGTTCTTTCCAGCGATTGAAAACCTCAATGGGCAGCACATCTCCACCGCA
>JAWOGN010000222.1:0-3550 GCA_046496815.1 Desulfatiglandaceae bacterium | reverse complement strand
GTGATAAATTGAGAATATCACAGGAAAATCGTGCCTGTCAAAACCGGTGATTTTTTGCCAAGGGGCCAAGTATCAGCTGATTGCAGATATCATAAAATTTCAAGGGCTTGGAGTAAAGGTTTCGAATACGATACCTGAAAATCATGGAGTGGTCGGGGCGATAGATTCATAGCAGAACTTGTATCCCGGCGAGGGCATAGACTACGTATCGAAGTGGAAAGCGGGAAACAATAGACGCCGTTCCTGTTTGGCAACTCAAATCGTAACCTCGCTTGACACAGAAAAGTCGGTGCGATTACTCAGCTCCCCCTTAGTAGCTTGAGTTGATTATTTAAAACCTTCTGCAATCAACTTCCTCCGGCTTCAGGTGAATGAGGTAATCTTAGATGAAAAATTGGGGCGTAATATCGTCAATGTTGTATTCGAAGATCTTTGTTGGTCCGGTGGATTTGGATCGGGGGGCTTCACTCCACATAATCCCAGGTGTTTGAGGAGCCTTTTTATGACGTCCTGATCCTCGATCACGCCGATGACTTTCATCTTTCCGGGACATTTCGGGCAAGGGGGGTAACTTTCCCGGATCACGTCCGGGACAGGCCCCAATCTTCTAAATCAGCCCTCCAGAGGCGGGTAAACTTAGGCCAGCTCTTCAGGCGCGTTTTTGATGATTCCAGAATACAGAGTATCCGTTCAAAATCTTCCAGGTCAGGTCAAAACAACTTAAATATCATTTATGGTCGTTACCATGGTGATGGTGATCAGCCTCAGATTCTGAAAATGTTTTGTGAACCGTTCCAGGCGGATGCTCAGGCGGAGAATAAAGCACATAAACTTTAAGGGGCTTTTTACCTGTATTGACAACATTGTGCCAGTAACCTGCGGGAATAAAAATTGCCCAGTCGTCTGATACCTTTTCGTCAAAAGTCAGGTCATCTTTGGTTTTACCCATAACAACCCGGCCTTCGCCTTCTTCTACACGGATAAACTGCTCCTCATTCGGGTGTGCTTCAAGCCCTATCTCACCCCCGGGCAAAATCGACATGACAGTCATTTGAAGCCTTTTTCCAGTCCAGTAGACGACTCGAAAATGCTCATTCTCTTTGGTAAGCTCTTCTATGTTGACAAGCCAGGGCTTTCCACCCTGATCTTCGATTTTTTCTGGGCTCTTATCTTCTGACGCCACTACAAAGCTCACGGGCCAGAAAATTGCCAGCAAAACAATAAATATTTTTCTAAACATAATTGTCCTCCTTAAGAGTGCATGTCTGGGGCGAATTTTTTTGGCCTAAAATTTCTCCCGTGTTATGCGTCTGCTCAAATGCCGTGTTTGCCTATTTTAATCCCAAATATTTTCTTATAAGCTTGACTAATGAGTCATCAATTTCAGTATGCCTCTAAATTGATTTCTTTTGTCCACTAGCCGGTGATAAGAAGTTCCTTTTTTTGAGTAGGACTTTACGAGAGTTCTCCTTGTGTTTCAAGAAAGAAATCAATACGCCATGTTCTGGCATTCTTATTCATCGCCGGTGCGGGCCTGTTGTGGGCAGGTTCAGCAGCCTCGACCAGTGAAGATTTCGACACTCAGGGGCTTAAAACCGCGTGACTGAAGACATACCTTATCCCCAGGCTCGGCTTAATGTTTCCAAATCATGAGGGGAACGCTTCGAGGGATGGTGGTTCTACATAAAGCCATTTATGGGAGCCCTTTAGCTTCTGATTACAGATCCCATTGTTCTGCAACTGAACGTAGCGACCGATTCAAGTATTGCCCATCACTGGATAACCGGGCCTTTGGCTGGGATTTAACGGTTTAGGCGGCCATTTCTGATGTACCAAATCGTTAATGATTACGATCACAAGTGCGCTGTCAATGAGGAGAATTGCCAATTCAATTATACCCAAATATTTAACCGCCCCCTGGCCCGAAGCCGATCGTCAGGATGGGCATTTCTGGGCCACGATATCTGGAATGATTACAATCGCTAAAGTTCACATTTGGGATACCGGTTCAGCTTGCTTCAACCCTCCCGTTGAAGAGGGATCAGGGGAGGCTCCCCAGATTTGCAAAACCTCCCCTGAGGGTGATCGAAGCCGTATCGATTATTATAAATGGAAGATCGTCCTTCTGGATTTAACACTCGTTGTCGAAGTCTATCGCTTCCATAAGCAATGCTTCCAAAAACAAAAAAGGCAGGGCCAAATCACCCTGCCTCATACTGCTGCCGTTATGAAATAAGTGAATAGCTGAGGCGCTTACCATTTTAATTTGCCCTTGTCGCGCCGCTACCGGGACACTATTTCGCAATAGTATACGAGATGACCTGGCTATCGCGCGTACCGGGGCCAGTGCGATTCTTGGCGGTGCGCTTTTCGATTCGCTTTCCGACTAATCCAAGCTCAGGCATATACCACATCATGGATTCGTTGCCGAGCGTGTCGGAATAGCTGATCTTGAACGCCTTGAACGTGCCGGCCGGTACGGTGACATCTTCATAAGCTTCTACTTTCCATGTGGAATCGAATGGAATAGCCTGCTTTGCAGCATGCACAGTTACCCGGTAGCTTTTGGTCCACGTCTCGCCAACCTCTAACGGATAGTCGGGACCGATCGGAGGGTCCCAGGTGAAAATCGGTTTGTCGTCCGGTCCTAACACGGTTATCCAAGACCCATCAGCATTGAGCAGAAACGCTCCTCCCGATGACGCGAACTCCTTGACCTGTTTTCCTTCCCACATACGCTCGGTGACCTTCATTGTAATCTGCGAGGCCCCTGACCCAAAGCTTCCCGTGTTGGTCCGCGCCAGAGTATACGTCGTTCCAAGCGGCGGAGCGACCCATCGTTCTGCCTTGGGCGCAATGGCGCACCCACCCGGCACGAGCGCCAATGCTAGGACCGCAATTGTGAGATACAGCTTCATACTGCGTGTAGTTTTCATTGGCCATCTCCTTTCAGGGTTAAGAGTTTGATTGACTGTTCAGTTGCTCTTCCAGTTACCCTAAAAAAAAGCCGAGCATTGCCCTTGGTGACCTTAACGATGTCACCCTCGGCAGCTCGGCTGTCTTAAGAGCCAAAACTCTAATGAAGTGCCAGAAAAATCCAGAAGCTGGGTCATAAGCAACTACAGTTGAGACCCGTGGCTTTCCGTCCCCATCTTTCAATGGGTTTGGCTTTGGGGTTGCGGAGTCTCCCGACAGAACGAACGTCCCGTCAGGAGCAAGGCTGGACCATTTTGAGAGGTCTTTCCATGAACTGGCCTCCAGGATGGAGGTTGAAGGGTGAAAAGAAATTGCAAGTTTTATTCAGCGCCGTTTGAGGGCAAAAGTCAAGAAAAATCAGACCAAATTAGGGGGTGAAAAAGTCTGGTAGCTGCGCACCTCAAACTTTGAATTACTGGCCAACGGGCCAAGTATCAGCCGATTGCAGATATCCTCTCTCCATAGAGAGTCTGAGATCATCAAAAAAAACGATATCACAACAATTTCTGGGCACTGATACTTACCGCATTATTGCAGTTACATCAGGTTCGCCCGAATGCCATGTACGTTGGAG
>JAWOGN010000071.1:0-11316 GCA_046496815.1 Desulfatiglandaceae bacterium | reverse complement strand
ATGGTGGCGGAAGAGGTGTTCCCATATTTATGGATGTTTGTATACACTTTTGCCATGGGAATTCCGAGGTTGTCTGCCAGTCCCCGGATGATTCGGATATTGGCCTGGTGGGGGATGACTAGGCCGATCTCATCGACGGGAAGGGAATTGTGCTGTAATGCCTGCCTCGCGATCTCCGACATACAACTGATCGCCCGTTTAAAAAGTCGGTTGCCTTCCATTTTGAGGTGATAGGGTTTTATGTCCATGTCTTTCAGGATTTTGGGAATGAAGGAATTCCCATCCGAGGAATAAAGCAGGTTCCAGAAGTTGCCGTCAGATCGTAGATGGTTCGACAGAATTCCGCCGTGCTTGGAAGCGGAAGTAACCACGACGGCTCCCGCGCCGTCAGCCAACAGCACGCATGTGCCTCGATCCTGCCAATTGATGATGCTGGACAGTCTCTCAACGCCGATCACCAGGCCCGTCCTACACATGCCACACCGGATGGCATTGTTCACCGTGGTGAGGGCATACAGAAAGCCCGAACACCCTGCGGACACATCAAATGCCGTGGCGTTTTGGGCATTTAGCGCCTCTTGAACCATGCAAGCCGCCGAGGGGAATTGACGATCCGGCGTCACCGTGCCCACAACGATCATGTCTAGATTCTCAGGAGAAATCTTCGCCATCTCCATGGCTTTCAAAGAGGCCTGCGTCGCCAAGTCGGTGGTGGTTTCTTTTCTTCCATTTGAGGCAATACGCCGCTCTTTAATGCCGCTTCGACGCATAATCCATTCATCCGTGGTATTTACGATGCCTTCGAGGTCTTTGTTTGAAAGTACTCGCTGGGGTGTTGATGAACCCGTCCCAATGATATGTGCTTGGCGTATCACTCCCGGTACCTCTGTTCCTTATTGAAATTCATTCATAATGAAACCGCTTCTGCAATGTACTCCATTGTTTTCACTCTAAAAATGTCAAACTAATTTTCCGGGTTGTGGCACTTACAAAACAACGGTGTAAGTCTCCGGGAACGCATTTGAATTATATCAACAAAACCCGCAGGACCTGTCCAAGGGTCTACTCTCGTGCCCAATAAAAAATCCACTTTCCACCCGGGGCGCATGGTTGAGGCATTCTGAGTGGTTTTAGTGCGGCAAGTCGCTTTTTGGGGTCAAAGCATTGACCGGAGAAAATTTAGCCTTTGGCGATCCATGCGTCAATTGTTTCTTTGTCAAATCGCCAGACTCTACCGATTCGAACTGAAGGAATTTTACCTTCCTTGGATAATTTACATATCGTTATTTCATGAAGTTTTAAGTACTTTGCTACTTCTCTGGTTGTCATGATCTGTGCCAAAATATATTCTCCTATGCGGTTACCGCCTTCCGTCAGGCTCTGGATTCACCCTTGCTGCTTTCATGGCCGATATTCGCCACCCGGCTTGTAATCTCTATACGGATAATTCCTCAATAATTATGGGGTCTTGGCAGGTAAATTAGAAAAGTGCAAAATTCTGCCGACATCCATATCGACCCATCAGGGGCCTGGGGCGAAGGCTGGGTGAGTCACCGTGCATTCTTCGCTCGTATCCAGAGTAGAAAAGGGCACTCCACCAAAAACGACGGAATGCCCCATGATTAAAAAAACCTAAGCGACCGTGACATTTATTGCAGCGGGACCTTTGTTCCCTTGCTCTATGTCAAAGGTGACTCGGTCGCCTTCATTGAGAGACTTGAAGCCCGTTGCATTGATTCCTGAATGGTGCACGAATACGTCAGATCCGTCTTCTTGCTCAATGAAACCATACCCCTTGCGGTCATTAAACCATTTAACGATTCCGTCAGCCATAGTGACAACCTCCTTTCAATTAGATTCTCATCGTTTCTAACTTCAGGTTGCCACGCTGAACAAATGGATCTTCCCTTCAGAATGAAACCGGCCCGCCAACACGTGTGAGCCTTAATGATATTTAAGTTTATAAGGTTGTATTAACGAAAGTCAAGTTTAATATTAAAATAATGCCAAGGTTGAGCGGTTCAGGGTTTCCCGATGAAATCGGGATTCCGGGTCGAGCCGGTCGGGAAAAATGCAGACGCCTTATCAAGAGGAACGATAACGCGTTAGAAATCGGTGGCTTCAAAAGGCGGGCTAGATCTCAATCTCCATTCCCTCCCCGGCAAAAAAGACTTCTACGTCGCCTGTAAATTCAGGGTTGCAGTATTTCTCGGACAGCGCATCTATCTCAGCGTCGGTCCTTGTGGGCTCATGGTGAAACAGCGCGAGGCGACGGACCCCCGAACGCATCGCCGCGGCGATGGCATATTCAATTGAAGAATGGCCCCATCCGACCTTGGTGGTCTCATACTCCTGCTGGGTGTACTGTGTGTCGTAAATGAGGAGGTCCGCGCCGGAAAAAAAATCCTCCAGTCGTTGATTTTCCTCGTTGACCACCCGTTCAGCCTCCCGCGCAACCGCCGCATCGTAAGATGGATCGGCGGGATCGGCGGAGAAGAAATTGTGAAAAGGTTCACTATCATAAGCGGTGCAGAAAACTTTGCCTTCATATTCGAAACGGTAACCAAGGCAAAGGAGAGGATGATTCAGATACTTGGTGGTAAGCATAATTCCACCCCCCAGACTGAGGCGTCCTTCTTTCATTTGGACATATTCTATATTTGCGCTGAGCTCGGAGTAACGAACCGGGAAGTAACGATATATCCACTGCCCGCCCACTACATCTTCGAGGGTATCCTCCTCATAGGTAACCGGTCCATACACTTTAAGCTTTGTTTTCGGCAAATAAATGGGCGTGAAAAATGGAAAACCCTGGATGTGGTCCCAATGCGTATGGGTCAGGAAAATTTCTGCGCTTATGGTGCTCTGAGGGGGGGATTGTGCCACCAGATGGTTGCCGAGTTCTCTGATTCCGGTGCCGGCGTCGATGATGATCAGCCTGTCCGGTTCGTCAAATCTCAGTTCAATACAAAGTGTGTTGCCGCCGTATTTCACGGTGTGAGGGCCTGGAGAGGGTATGGAACCTCTTACTCCCCAAAAACGGATTCTCATAATCTAACCTTTTTTCGTCAACTGCAGGAAAATCCGGGCTTTTTCTATGTCATCTGAAACGACATCGATCAGTCCCGAAAGTGAAGCCCAGCTCAACTCAATCTGCCCGGCAAGGTGTTCCGCCACTGTTTCGTCGAAACAATTGTTTCCCGCAAATCCTATTTTAAAGAAATTGGCGAAGAAGTTTGACATTGCAATCACTGCAACGAACCGGCGGGTTTTCTCCCCCGCCGCATCAGGATCGTGGTGATGGAGAAGGGAATCGATAATGGTTCTCCCCAGTTGCCATTTTTCCGCGATCATTTTTCCCACCCCACAATGATCCATTCCAAAGACCCTATTCTCTGCCTGATGCAGGGAATCCTGTTTGGAACCGGCCGATTCCAAGGCCAGGGAGTACTCATCCGGAAAGCAACTATTCAGGGGAATCTTTCCCAAGTCGTGCAGAAGTCCGGCTACGAAATATTCTTCTTGATCTGCAAGCGGTATCCCCTTGGCGGCGGCCAGCGATTTCGCAACCACTCCTGTGCAAATGGAGTGTGTCCAGAAATCGTTGGGCGACAACGCTCTAAAAGCTTTTTTGCCTCCCAGGCTGTCCAGTATCGCGATACTCAGAACCAGGTTTTTTACAGTATTCAGGCCCAACATAATGATCGCCCGAGTCAAGGAAGGCACCTTATTGGAGAGAGAATAGTAGGCTGAATTGACAAGTTTCAAGAGCTGTCCGGTGAGTACCGGGTCTAGGGAAATCACCCGACTGAGCTCATGGGGAGAGCTGTTCGGATTATTACAGATCTCTAAAGTTTTGGTAACTGTCGTAGAAAGACTGGGCATCCGAAAAATGTAGCCATGGATATCCTCCAGCCGCTGTTCTCTTAATACGGGAACCTCGTTCATAGGGTGGATCCTAAAGCGATTTTCCCTGCTATCAGGGTGCCGTTCAATTAAAAAAAACATTAAGCAGAAAGTGTGCCAAGCGGGAATAGGGAAATATCTGAGTGATTCCAGTTGATTGAAGCTTGTTGAATCAATCCGGAGCGAAAAGACCAGGCAGGATGATCGGATGCTTGTCGTTCGATGCGTCAAACCCTTGACTGGTATCAAAGACATATTTTCGACGTTTGAAACCTTGGTGAAATCATTTTTTGTTATGAAAGAGATCCTTGACAGGGGATATCAAGCCGGCAAAACTCCTTGAAAAACATAGCATTTTGTGCTTTGATTTAATCCGTCAAGCGAACACGGTGACCTCGAAAGCGCGTTGAATCCTTCGATATCGCCAAATCCTTTGAGGGCTCAGATAATTCCTTGGCAAAGACACGGGCAAATGCGGAGATGAGTTTCAAGGGGTGAGGGGACATCTTGGGCAAAGTGATCATTAGAGAGGACTTGCTTAGGATGGCTGTAAGGTTTTTTGTAATTTCTCACTTTCAGCATCAGGCAAATTGGTTTATCAACAGAGGAAATGCGGAGGGGGTCGGATATGTACGGAAAACTGTTGGTCCCACTGGATGGATCCGGGGCGGCAGAGATGGTGCTCCCATACACGGAAGAAATCGCCTCCAAATTTGGAGCGGAGATTATTCTCGTGAGTGTCTCCGAGCAAGCGGTTGAAGAGAAGGATCATCTTTACCGAATCTATTTGGAACGTACGGTCGAGCACGTCGAACGCCGGCTTGAGGACTGGGGAGCCAGGGAAAAGGTCACGTTAAAGCATGAAGTTCTCACAGGCAAACCCGCCGGCGAAATACTCCGTTACGCTGATCAAAACACGGTAAGCGTCATCACGATGGCCAGCCGTGGCCGCTCCGGGCAGGGTCCGTGGCGCCTGGGTAATATCGCTTCAAAGGTTCTGCGGGCTACGAGCAAACCGGTGCTGCTCACAAGGCGTCCGCCCGAAACGGCGCTCCTTCACAGGAGGAGATTGATAGAGAGGATTTTGGTGCCTCTGGACGGCTCGGTGACCGGAGAGGCTGCAATTCCGGAGGCGGAGACACTCGCTCTAGCACTGGGTGCGGAGCTTGTCTTGTTTCATGCGGTTGAGCCGTTTACAGGTTGGATTGGCAGTGAGGCATTTGCCATGTATCCTGAAAAGGAGGAGGAAAGAAGCGAGGCCGCTGTCGTGTATCTCGATAGAGTAGAAAAGGAGCTCCAGGAAAAAGGACTCAGCACTTCGGCCGGGGTGGATTTAGGATCCGCCTCCACCAAAATCCTCGAGTATGCGGAGGCGAACGCGATTGACCTGATAGCGATGTCCACACACGGACGATCGGGTATCGGTCGTTGGGTGTTCGGAAGTGTAACCGACAAGGTGCTGCACGCCGGAGATACGCCGGTTTTAGTTGTGCAGGCGACCCATGTTTGAACGGTACCCCGGATCATGTGATCAGACAATCCGAAGATTCAAAAAATCCATCCCAGAGGATTTTTGGCTGCAGTCACATGTGGCACACCTTTTTATTTCCTTGAAAGCATAGCGAAAAATAAGGCCGGCAACCCGGAATCCCGATTTCATCTGGAAACCCTGAACCGCTCAACCTTGGATATCCGTGTTTGCTCGGGCGCATCTGGGAATCAGCATCGAGGTCTCATTGGGACAAACTCTGATGGTTTTATTCTGCTTTTCAACACGCCGTCCGCTTTCGCCAAGTTCATGCAACTCCCTGGAAAAAGCCTCCCCTCACTCGGACAGCGCATCGCCCATTCGATCTGCGAGCATTCGGCACCAATGAATCAGGGGTTCATCTGCGCCAAAGGATCCGACAAACTGCAGCCCAAGCGGCAGGCCGTTTTCAGCGCGTCCGGCAGGCAGCGTGATGATCGGCATTCCCGCATGGGTCCATGGCAGGTTCATATTCGGATCACCCGTGTTATGGATGCCCTCGGGCGCAGGTCCCGGCGCAGACGGCGAAACCCAGAGATCAACCCCGGCTCGGGACATTTGCATTTCAAGCTCAGATTGCAGCAGTCTGCGATTGGCACGGGCCGCGGCAAGTTCATCCTCCCGGACCTTTCTGCCGATCTCAAGGATCTCTGCCGTCCGCGGTCGATAACATGCGGCGTACTTGCTGTAGATCTCTGCGTGTTCTCGCGCGAACTCTGAAAATATCATCCGGCGGTGCAATCGGTTAAGTGAATCGATGTCGGACAGGCTGGGCACATCCTTGATGGTGCATCCAATTTTGTGCAGTTTAGACAAATGGCGCTCAAAGGCACCCAGCCCCTGCGGTTCCGCCTGTTTCAAGTAAGGACCCCGGGGCACTCCCAAAACGGGAGGGTTAACCGGCTCAGGGTATATCCGCCAATTACGACAGAGGACTGAAGCGGCCAACGCCATCCCTCTCATGTCCTGTGTGAAGGCCCCGACGTGATCGACAGTGCGGGAAAAATAAACCATACCATCGGTGGGTATGCGATGGAGTGTCGGTTTGAATCCGACGATCCCGCAGAAGGCTGCAGGTCGGATCACCGAACCTATGGTCTGGCTGCCGAGTGCCAGCGGGCAGAGACCCGCTGCTACGGCCGCTGCCGAACCACTGCTGGAACCGCCGGGCGTGTGTGACAGGTTATGCGGGTTTCGGGTCGGGCCGGGTTCAAAATAGGCAAACTCGGTTGTGACGGATTTACCGAGGATCAACGCGCCGGCATCCCGAAGCCGTTGGACACACGTCGCCTCGGGACCGGCAAAGCGTTCGGGAGGCACCGCCGAACCGGCCCGTGTGACGAAACCGGATACGTGAAAGATATCCTTGACGGCGACCAGCGCACCATAGAGCGGCGGCCGATCCACAGGATCTGCGAAGCGCGCCTGAAGTTCGTGTGCCTCCGTGTGCAAGCGCGGTCGCCGGCCCGGCTCGGGGATCAATGCCGCAACTTGGGCATCGATTCTTTCGACGCGATCACACATCTCATCCACATAGGAAATGAGGTCGGTCTGACCGGTGCGTAATCTCTCAAGGGTTTGGGTGAGAGAAGCTGAATGAATTAACATCGCTTTTTGAAAATTATTTCTTGAACAGGGAAAGAACGGATTTTCTTATTAAGGAAATGGCTTTTCGGTCTTTCAGGATTTGTTCCAGCTCGCCTGGGTCCAGATGAACCGCACCACAATTTTCGTTTACACATATGTCAATTTTGACATCTCCTTTTTCTATTTCAACCAAGCTTTTCGTGCCGCAGCGAAAACAATGATTCATATGTTCTTTCCGATATGTCTCGCTGACCTCATTGGCCGTTTTTTCCCGCAACTCCTTCATGAGCTTTTCGTCTTCTTCTTTGAAATACAATTCCTCGGGTCCCATTTCCGCTTTGATTCGGACATTTACTCGGTCTTCCGGCATGGCGTTTCTCCTTTCCATTCACACGATATCAAGCTTATATCATAATATACGACAGAAAGGTCAAGTCATGACCGGAAAATTTCAATTGGAACCCCCAACCCAAATCTTTCCTCACTTTCAAATCCTTCTCCGGGCGTGATGAAGTTATCTTGTTTTGGGATTGGATCCCAGCCGTCAAAATCATATCGTAATTAAAAGCGGATACGCCCGGGCGAAGCGGGGTCCCGGCTTCCCTTGGGGCGGTTTCGTGCAGCGTTGCTGCGTTTCAGATCGGGCTTTGGTGGGGAATCATTTCGGCAGGATAAAATAGAAGTTATTTCCCATCTGTGTGGGCTCATACCCGACCACCCCTCCATGAAGTTCAACCACTTCCTTGATGAACTGAAGACCGTGGCCGGTACCGTATTCAGTCTCCACATTGTTGCCGCGGTATCCTTCTTTAAAAAGCTTCGGCGCTTCTTCTGGAGGAATGCGTCGTCCTGTGCTGAATACATTGAATTTAATGCCGTCTTTCCCCTCACCGAAATAGCCCTGAAGAGATTCCATGCCCACAGCGATGAATTTGTACGGTTGGCCTGCGTCGTCGTAGACTTCGCGTGTGTATTTTACGGCGTTGCTGAAAAGATTGGCATATGCCTGAGAGATCAGGCCTACGTCCGCAACCACGGTGATTTCAACATCCGGTATTCCGGATAGTTGGTTGTCGACGGTGATGCCTCTCTCCTCGAGACGGGGAAGATAACGGTTCAGCTGGGGACGTATGACCTTTTCTCTGAAATCTATGACCTTGGGTTCAATTACATATCGCCCCTCCTCGAAATGGGACCGCCTCAGCAGCGTTTCCAAAAACAGGCTGGTCTGCTCGTAGTGGGAAAGAATTTGTTGAAACTGCTCCTCAATGGACCCATTCACGTATTGCAGTTCCTCAGCAAGGGGACGGATTTCATGTGCCACCGAGTCTTTGCATGCCGTCCCGACAGCATCCAGCCTCCGCCTCATTTCATTGCCGACCGCCTCGGCACGGTCTATTTTGCCTTTCATTCGCCTGAAAAAGAGACTGAAGTACATGTTGGGTACGATCACATTATGACCAATGTCATTGACCAGGCTTTTGATAAATCGCAAATGCTCCTTATTTTTTTTTGTGACAAGTCGGTTGTGAAGCTGAAATCCTATCCGATTGACATATTTCTTGTAAAAAAGTTTCATATGATCAGTCAGCTCAGAGGCGGAATGGATCTCAAACATGCCCAATATTCCCTTGTCCGGCGTATGTGCCGGCGTAGACAATAACTGCATGTTGGCTTTGATGGGGATAAAAAAGGAATCATTCAATATCACCTGTTCTTCGAACAATTCCGTGGTACCGCCGCTCCATTCGGGAAAAGTTCCGTATAACTGTTCTGAATGACACGCCATTTCGAGATTCCCGTCCGGATTCACCAAATGAAGGATGCATTCGAGGTTATAGAACACTTTAGGAATCATCACGCATATGGCATAGAAATCCCTTTGGTCCTCAAATTCCTGGGCCAAATCGAAAAATGTTTTCAACGCACAATCCTGAAGCTGCGTAAAGGAATAGTTCTCATAGTCTTTGATTTTATCAGATATCCGCTTCTCAATTTTTAACGCCCGTTTTTCCCCGAAACAATCGACAGGTTGCAAGTTCATTCAAACCCCCTTTCGTTTTTTAGAAATAGTAGCGCATTCCTGCTCATTTTTCCAGTTTCCGCATTTTGCAAGCGTCGAATCCGCTTTTTTCGAAATCACAATTCAGATTGAATCGGAAATTCAGGCGTTTTTACCTTACGCTGTTACCGATTTAAAAGAATTCACATCTTATTTGAAAAACGGCGCTTTTCCGCCGGCTAATTTCGACGGGTATTCAACAGACAGGTGTGCCGCTATTTCTCTTGAATGCTATGAAACGGATTCAGTTCATATTGATGTCTTTTTCAAAAAGTGTTATTTGTTTTAAACTCGTAAAAGACACGGGAAAATCTCGGCCTTACCGGACGCTAGAAGGCCCCCTTTTCCCATATTGGGGATTTTCAAAGCGCTAAAGTGATACGATTTCAGCAACCAAGCGGGATGAAAAGAAGGAAGAAATATGAGCAGAACAGGATGTGTAATATTGGCGATTGTACTGTTTTTTTCGTTGTTATTTTTTTGCGGTTGCGCCGAATATAAAAATGCCACGCTACAACCCGTGCCGGGCGAGGGGCCGACAAGCCCCGTAAAACGGCTTTATCCGACCATAGCGATAAAGCCCACCGACACAGAGAATATTCAGGATTTGAAAGAGAGATGGCGTGACTACATCATCCGCTATGCAGACATTTACAGAATCGGACCCGCCGTCATTATTTTTGATCCAAAGGGGGATAACAAAACCGTTCAAAGTGACAATTGGGTCGAGGTCAAACGTGAAGAAACGCTGTCAGAGGTGATCAGAAATGTTCAAAGAGGGCTGTCGCCGAAACTCTTCAGGATTCTGGGTTCGGACGACCAATTTTACGGGTATATTTTTTACGCTTATAAACACGGCGAGATGGAAGTCTATGTCTCCATCAAGTCATTGGATGCAGATACCCTGAGGGTCGCCGGGACATTGGTTCGGAGCTACGGACCGCCATAATCTTGGCGAGAGCTGATGCCGCCCGGGAGATATCTTCAGTTTTTTCTCAAGAAAAACAGGGTGTATCTATGGCAACGTGATGAAGTTACGGGTAAATCTCTTTGGTCAAGAAGCCACCGTTGGGTGGAGCTGTCCGGTACCGAGTCAGCAGTGAGGTGTTTGAGTATGAAGAACTTGGTTGAATCCATTGCGAAGGCGCTTGTTGATAAACCCGAAGATGTGAATGTTTCAGAGATTGTCGGGCAAGATACGATCGTGTATGAACTCAAGGTGGCGAAAGAAGATATGGGAAGGGTGTTGGGTAGAAAGGGGAGAAATGCCAATGCCATTCGTGTATTGCTGGGTGCTGCTGCCGGAAAGCACCGGAAAAAGGTGATCCTGGAGATTGTCGAACCGTGAGACCAAAGCCCGCTCGATCAAAATCAAAATGCCGCTTCTAAAATCAATACGGCGCTGACGTGAATTTGTGCGCTGGGATACCGTTTCCAGACTGAAATGACGGAAAATGCGTATTTCCGGCTTCTTCCGAGACCATCAAACGCTAGTATCCTCCACTTTCAGGAAGCTCGCCCAGCGGCCGGACAAAGGTAAATTTTGCAGGCTCTACCACAAGCTTTTGAGCCGCCTCCTCCGTATTTCCGCCCAAGAGACTGAAGGGTAGAGAGACCACGAATACCGCAGCGCCTCCTACCATGGCTGCAAATCCGAGGGTTCTAAGCAGCAGGAGATCTCCGAACATCCCCATCGCAGTTCTTTCACCCCCTTTTGCGTAATACTCGGCGGTTGCCGGTGTGACCATGACGGTCACCACAAAGGCAACCAGCATCATCAAAACAACTGATTTTCTGATCGCTCGATGCACGTCTCTTCCCTCCTTATGATTCATGATGAATTCATCCTCATGGAAAAGCTATATCTATTTTAAGAAAATATAATCACTCTTACTCCAATTGGTGGGATAGAGCAATCGGAATTTGCAATAATTTAAATTTTGAAAAAAGGCGCGTTAGTGAAACAGCAGGGGCCGTTGGGATCTCAGTAGGCAATGTCATATTTCGATTTTGCGAAATGAGTCCGAATTTTCGAAATAATCTGAATGGCCAAAAACAAAAACATCGTCCCGACGAAAACTCCCAGTACAAAATATAACCAATACATGACTTACTCCTATGAGGCTGGTTGGTTTTTCAAGTGTGTTTGTTATGCTTCGCCGTCTTTCTGTTTTATCGTGAGCAGCCTACTCGATAACTCAGTGATTTTTTTATCGAGCTGTCGCTGGTCATC
>JAWOGN010000373.1:0-4559 GCA_046496815.1 Desulfatiglandaceae bacterium | reverse complement strand
TGTGTTTGTCCTGGCATGGATTGTGCTCATCTGAGAAATGGAAGGCGCATCGTCCAATGTCAACCCTATGCGGGAAAGGAGAGTGAATTTTTCTGTTTGCACGAGCGAGACTTCAGCCTTTTAATAAGAGACTGATGCGTAATCAACCCAGCACAGATCATTGCCAAATATGGATGGCATATTTCATTTTCGACATATGTGGGATGTTCAGACTTGATTGAAGAAAACATGGGGCTCGAAGAGATCAGAAGCCTCATTGAAGAATTGACGGATTCCGAAAAAAGTTTTTGCCCTTGGTCATTCGAATCAGCCACCAAAAAAAGGGAAATGAAATGGAAAACAAACAGGGGAAATGGGTGTGCGCACACTGCGGGTACTCAGCTGATGGTAGGTTCGAGGGAGATATTTGCCCCCAGTGCGGTTTGACATACTGGAAATGTTCCCAGTGCGGTTTCACCATAACCGCGGCGAACCCGCCGGATGTCTGCCCTGAATGCGGGGAGAAGTGTAGTTTTATAAATATTACCTGCTATACGCCTGAGTGCGGAGGACCTACCCACATTGATCCCCGCCTTTAGATGCAAGCCCAATGCCCGACGCAGGATAGGGGGAAGCATGGCACAGATTAGGGTTGTGCGGGCCTGGGATGCGGTCCCAGGCCGTAAACAAGAGTATGCCGCCTTTATTACCGGGGAGTTTCTGCCGGCCATGAAGGCCTCAGGTCTGGGGGCGGATTCCGTTCAGGACGGGTGGTGACCCTGAAACCGGATTAGACTCCGAGCGATGCGCTCCTGACGGAACTGGTGCAACAGGTGCGCCGCTTCCTGCGGAAGATTTCAGCGGGAGATGTATCTGATATGGGTGATACGTCGACGCTGTTGGACGCGGATGTTGTAAACCGGCTCATCCAGGGAGCAAAGCGAAAGTGAATATGGAAGTGGTCAAATCGGGGGTTTGCTTAGACTACGAAAACAAGAACAGCTGTTTTTAGGAGCCTTTTTAGTAAAGGAGACAAACATCATAGGAGGAATACAAATGGTTGACGAGAATGATGTGATGGTGCCCCTGGACGTCCCCGGAGGTGTCCGTCAGATATATGTAGAAAACTATCTCAGTATAACGAAGGGAAGCGGTCGATTGATGCTCTTTGCGGGGGATCAAAAGGTCGAGCATTTGAATAACGATTTTTACGGGGAAGGAATCCATTCCGATGACGCTGATCCGGAACATCTCTTCATGATCGCAGGTCAGTCAAAAATTGGTGTTTTTGCGACTCAGCTTGGCCTGATTTCAAGATACGGCATGGATTATCGTCATGTCCCGTATCTGGTAAAACTGAACTCTAAGACAAATCTTGTGAAGACATCTCAATCCGACCCGTTCAGCAACCGGTGGTTTAATGTTCAAGATGTCGTTGATTTCCGTGACAATAGCGGGCTGAATATCCGGGCAGTAGGCTATACCATATATCTGGGAAGTGAGTACGAAGCGGATATGCTTCATCAGGCATCCCAGATAGTCTATGACGCCCACCAGTATGGGTTGATCACGGTGCTTTGGATTTATCCCCGCGGCAAAACGGTGGCGGATGAGAAGGATCCCCACCTGATTGCCGGCGCCACGGGTGTGGCCGCATGCCTTGGCAGCGATTTTGTCAAGGTCAACTACCCCAAAAAGGAAGGTCATGAATCAAAAGAGCTGTTCAAAGAAGCGATTTTGGCGGCAGGCCGCACCAAGGTTGTTTGCGCAGGCGGCTCGAGTGTGAACGTAAACGAATTTCTACAGCGTCTTCATGATCAGATATTTGTCAGTGGTGCATCAGGAAATGCTACCGGCAGGAACATCCATCAAAAGTCCTTAGAAGAGGCCATCAAGATGTGCAACGCCATTTATGAAATTACTGTGAATGGGGAGAGTGTGGAAGAAGCTATGAAGGTAATGAAGTGAAACCGAAGGTCCTAAGAGCGAAGATGCGGACAAAAGGGTCGAGAGAACTGGATGCAAGCAAGTCCACAGGGTCGTTGACCTGATCATCTTTGAATCCTCATTGTCCTCAACAGGGAGTTTTTTCGGCGGCTTCTCGGTGATGTGGGCGTAAAGGGTACAGGTCCGCCTGCTTCGGCAGAGGAGGCCGACCAGGAAAAGTAAACTATGGTTAAAAGCAATCTGATATCGTTAACGAAGATGCATTCCGGGTATAGCGGTGTGGTGGTGGAGATTCAGGGAGGATTTGGCCTCATCTCGCGTCTCAATCCCCTCGGTATCATGCCTGGCAAGAAAATCACCAAGGTCAGCTCTATGCTGGGGCAAGGCCCCGTAACTGTCGAAGTGGACAGAGCTCAGCTGGCAATCGGTTTTGGCATGGCCAACAAGATCATGGTTAAGCTGGATCCGGTCAAATGAGAAACATACTGTTGGTGGGAAACCCTAATGTGGGCAAGAGCGTCATCTTTTCGCGTTTGACCGGTGTGCGTACAACCATTTCTAACTATCCTGGAACCACAGTGAGCTACACCCGGGGATTTTTGAAGCTTGGAGAAAAAAAAGTTGAGGTTGTTGATGTGCCTGGAATTTATACCCTGGAGCCAACCTCTGAGGCTGAGCAAATAGCACTGAAAATGCTACAAAGTGGAGATACGGTTATCAATGTGGTGAACGCGACCCATTTGGAGAGAAGCCTTTATCTCACGTTGCAGTTGTTAGAGGGAAGCTTTCCACTCGTTGTGGCATTAAATATGTGGGATGACACAAAGCATAGGGGTATACATGTTGACCTGGAAAAATTGAGGGCGCTTTTGGGAGTGCCGATAATTCCTACCGTCGCCCTGACCGGCGAGGGAATAAAGGAGCTTGTGCAAAGTATTCCCAAGGCGACCTCGCCGAATACCTCTCCGCGAAGTCGTGATATGCGGTGGGTTGCAATTGGGAATATCATACGTCAGGTCCAGCGTATTGACCACCGCCATCACACCTGGTTTGAGCGCCTCCAGGATGCCAGTGTTAAACCCATAGCAGGAGTCATTATAGCGATAGCAGTCCTTGCTTTTTCATTTTTTGTAATCCGCCTCATTGCTGAGAATCTCATCGAGTATGTGCTTGATCCATTTTTCAGTAGTCTGTGGGCGCCGGTAGTGTTGAGACTGAGCACCATCATGGGTGGCAGTGGTTTTCTTCACGATATCGTAGTCGGGAAACTCACTGTTGGGGAGTTTAGTTTTGTAGAGTCCTTTGGGCTTATTTCCAGCGGGCTCTATGTGCCTTTTGCAATGGTTCTGCCTTACATCGTGTCCTTCTACTTGGTGCTTGGTTTGCTTGAGGATACGGGCTATCTGCCGCGACTGGCAATCTTGATGGACACCATGATGCACAGAATCGGCTTACATGGGTATGCGATTATTCCTACCTTACTCGGGCTTGGCTGTAATGTGCCGGCCTTGCTGGCGACTCGGATACTGGAGACCAAAAGGGAGAGATTCATTGCCTCTACACTGATATGCATTGCGGTCCCCTGTGCTGCTTTGCAGGCAATGATTTTAGGCCTGGTTGGCCAACGGGGGGTCCGATATGTGTTGCTTGTCTATGGGACACTGTTCGCGGTTTGGGTTATTTTGGGGATGATTCTCAAGCATGCAGTGAGAGGCTTCAGCCCTGAGCTCTTGATTGAGATACCCCCCTATCGTTTACCGCCATGGAGAGTTGTGTTGCAAAAGATGTGGATGAGGATCTATGGGTTCTTGGCAGAGGCTCTCCCCATTATTCTCGGTGCTATCGTGGTTATCAATATCCTCCACCTTTTGGACGTATTTCGGATACTCGTCTCCTTTACGGAGCCGGTAGTCACCGGCCTTCTCGGACTGCCTAAAGAAGCGGTTACCTCTTTAGTCCTCGGCTTTTTGCGAAAGGATGTGGCCCTTGGCATGCTGGCTCCTCTCGGGTTGAGCGGTAAACAATTGGTCATAGCCAGTGTGGTCCTGGCAATGTCCTTCCCATGTATTGCAACTTTTGTCGTATTTTTGAGGGAGCTCGGGCTTCGAATGATACTGATATCAACAGGGATAATGATTTCTGCTTCTCTTGTGACCGGGGGGATCCTAAATGTGTTATTATAGGGCCGTTTTGAATATACAGCCGGAAAGTATTATCGCTTATTTTGCTCCTACGTGTAAGAAGGGCCTCCAATAGGCCGATATATTTAGGTTGCTTAAGCATGCCGGTCTGGATGTGGAAGGGAATGAATCAGACACGGTCCTTACAGAAATAATAAGGTAGCGGTATTGCAACGATCGGCCTGGTAAAAGGTGGCGATTTTGCACCCATTCCCTCGTTTTGTTTGATTGACTTTCCCTACTTAAGAATTTATATCGTACTGAAATAGCTTGGTTATGTCTTAGATAGATCCAAGTGTTTGTTCTGGCATGGATTGTGCACATTTGAAAAATAGAAGGCGCATCGTCCAATGTCAACCTTATGCGGGAAAAGAGATCGGGATGCGTCGATGTGGTTGCGGCTTGGGGAGGGCAGAGAAGGGAAGGGGGGATTTATATGGAATTAGTACCTTG
>JAWOGN010000328.1:0-3438 GCA_046496815.1 Desulfatiglandaceae bacterium | reverse complement strand
GTTGATCTCCCTGTTTGCACTGCTGCTCATCTGCTTTCTTAAATACCCGATGTAGTGCATGCCTTCCAACACATTCATTACTTTGAGTAAATCTAAGGAATCTTCAGCCTTTAAGTAAGTTTCCAGAGTCTCCAGCGTCATTGGACCGAAGCGACCATCTTCAGGAATACTCCCGTGCTTTTCCCGGTAGCCCCTGAGCAAATTCAAGCTTTCCTGCAAAAAACACACCGCCCTGTGAACGCCCAGGTTCAGGCTTGTGTCAAATAGTTCATCGGCAATTCTCTGGTCTGGAATCCTGTCCCCCGCAAATCTATCCCAGTAAATCTGCTTGAAAAAAAAGCGGACCTCTTTTTTCAGTCTTTCATTTTGGTCCAAAGTTCGTCTGAGTTCATTCTCGTTACTGGCCGCTCTTCGCAACGCATCGACGATCACCCAGCCTCCCCAAGACGGATGAAACCGGCGTGAGATCCCTTTATAGGTCTCATCATCACCGTCCTCAGGGTAATAACCCCCTTGGTTCCTGGAGATCCTTCCAAATGCTTCATCAAAATTTGCCATGGCTGAATGCCTCGTAAGCACCGTCTAATCGAAGGGAGATGATTGTTAAGTATCAGCGATTTCCCGAACTTGCGCTTTTTCTGGGGGATTCTCTCAGGCTTCATCTCCGGATTAGGGGTCGGCGAGCCCTGAAAGCTCGACGCTTTTCATGAAACGACATAAAATGTCGGGCGTCAAGGAAAATCGGACTTCCGAAAAAGACCCCAACGGCCCCTGTTGTTTTGCTCACGAGTTCTTTGAAAAATCAAAATTGTTACCCTGGATGTTATTCTAACGCAAGTTCAAAAAAATCGGGCATCAACTTTTCTTCTTTTCCCGTCTCAACTTTTCCAACTGCTCCGAGTACCAATCTATCTGACGGCATATCCCTCTGACAATCCGCACTTCCCTTGCCCTTAGAGGAACTCGTGACAGGAAGCGCCGAATATTGAGCATCCAATGTTCCGGGTTCTGTGGATCGATGAAACCGACTTTCATAAGCACTTCCTTCAGATGCTCATACATGCCTTCAAGTTCAAATTGGTTGGCGAGACGAGGCGAGAATTTCGGTTTCATCTCGCAGGTTGTCATAAAGATTTCATAGCACACGATCATGACCGCCTGGGCAAGATTCAGGGAAGAAAAGCCGGCTGTGGGGATTGTCGCAATGGTGTGACAATAACGCAGTTGCTCGTTCGAGAGCCCGCGATCTTCGGGGCCGAAAAGAATGACAATCCGATTATTTTTTGAAATTTCCATAAGATCTTGGGCCAGGCGACGGGGTTGGGTTATGGCCGGGCGGGATGACCCGGTACGGGCCGTGGTTCCGACTACGTACCGGTAGGGTCCCAAAGCTTCCCTCAATTCCTCGTAAACCTCCATCGCCTCGACGATGTCGATGGAGCTTCCGGTAGCCGTTTTTAGTACCCGGGTGAGATCGCAATTCTTCGGATTCACCAGGACGAGCCGATGCAGCCCCATATTATTCATGGCACGGGCAACCGCACCAATGTTTTCCGGAATTTGGGTCTGCGCGAGCATGATTGCGATATGGTCAAGAACGACTCGGTCTGCCATCTTGTAATATATCTAGGATTTCTGCCATGAGTTGATCACTGTCAAAGGAAAAGCTCACGGTGCCGTGTTCGATGTCGAAGAACAAAAGACGGCAGTGATATTCCGTGGCCACCTCTTCCAGAAGTTCTCTAAATCGACGAACCTGGGGATGATCTAAATTGTCCACTTCAGGAGGAAAGAGGTCAACCTCCATCAGAGGGGATGATTCGCTCATGCCCACTGATACCTCGCAAAGATTAAGGTTCCGGCCGCCAAAATGAAAGTTGCAAGGATGAACATAACACTGATGGAAAACAGGTCGATGATGACGCCTGCAAGCAAAGGTCCGATCAGCATACCGAGGCTGTGCCCCATGGCAAGAAGGCCCATCAAAGAACCCATGGCCTTGTTTTTTCTGCCCTCGATGACCCCGAGGGCCATGATAGCGGGAAAGGATATGCCACCTGCAAGTCCAAGCAACCCGTTGGAAATAAGAAGGTCACCAAGCGATGCAGCTTTGGAAAGATACAGAAAAGAGAAAATAGCGAGAATTCCACCTGCTGTTACCAAGAGCTTCTTGCTGAACCGATCGGCCATATACCCCATCGGCGCTTTAAGGAGCCCTGCCACAAGCACATTTATCATGACCACCAATCCAATGGCTGTACTGGAAAGCCCAAGCTCTGTCCCGGCAAGAAAGGGTAAGAACGTCCAGATAACGCCGATGCACGTCGTAAAACAGGCCCGAAACGCAAAAAGGGACATTACCAATGGCATTCTTACAAGCGCCATGTAAGACGCCGCTCTTGCGGTGTCCGCCGTCTGAGTGGCTTGGGACGGCGTTTCTGCCGGAAGTAGCAAGACGCAGAGCGTCAAACCCAACAGACTCAAAGCCCCCATGGTCAGAAATGATGCCTGGATATTCAGCCAATCTTTGACGACTCCACCCAGGACAGGACCGATGCTCAATCCACCGTAAAGGGAGATGTTGAATAGGCCCATCACGCGGCCTTCTTTGTCCGGGGGAGTGATCGTCCCAACGTACGCCTGCGCCACCGGGAGGACCATCGCGGAGGCAAAACCCTGCCCCAGTCTAAGTAGAATGAGTGCGCCCACACCTTTTGACAAAGTATAGAGTAGGGAGAGGAGAAAGAAGAGGAAAAGGCCGATCGTCAAGAGCGGCTTTTTCCCTCTTTTGTCGGAGAGCTTACCGAAATATGGGACAAAAATGGTTCTTGTGAGAGAGAAGGCGCCGAAAATAAGCCCAATCTGAGAAGCACCCGCCCCCAACTGATGCGCATACAGAGGAAGCAGCGGTGCGACCAGGCCGACGCCGACGGTTGTCACGAACATGGCAAGGAATAGCGTGATGAATATTTTCATGTTGAAAGGCATAAGCAATTTAAAACAGCGCAAATGAGCTTGATTGTGAATAGAATTCGATTCCTTGCGCTTCGTGCACACTCGAGGGCATCGAAAACATTTCGTAACTTTTCGATAAGTCGCGGCGAAACCCCTGGATTTCGTTCGAAGATCCCGTATTCATCAGGACTTTCGCCGGAATGATAGAAAAACGTGTTTTCCGACCTTTTACGAGATCATCAAAGCATAATTTTTTTTGGCAATTTGTTTTCCTGGAAGCGGCCTATTATGATCAAGGACGCGGCACCACGGCAAGCAGAAATCTTTTCGAATCCAATGTAAACTGCTTCTGCGGACCGTCCAAATTGATGGGAAGGTTATTGTTCGATATCCTCTGAAAAACCTTGGGATGCAACTTCTCCGGGGGTCGTCGCTTGGCGTAGGTCGATATTGAAAAGAAACGATTTCATTAAAGTTTGTGCA